>JBBRYY010000040.1:0-25574 GCA_038237245.1 Gemmatimonadales bacterium
GGTGTATCGCGGAGGCGCGCGTTCGCAATTGGTTTGGTGACTACGATCACCGTCGAGCTTCTCCAGCTGTACATCCCCGGTCGCGACACGAGCCTCGGCGACATCATCACCAACTCGTCCGGCGGGTTGATCGGGATCATCGCCGCCGACGTATGGCGGATCGTGCTGGTTCCGTCGCGACAAGCGGCATCGAGACTCGCTATCGGGTGGACGTTCTTCTGGATGCTCCTGTTAACGGCGAGCGCGGAGCTCACGCACATTTCGCTCACGCCGCTGACCGCGTGGGGGGTGTGGGCGCCGGAGCTACTTCACCACGACTACTTCCCCGGCAAGGTTGTCGCGGCCACCGCCGGCGGGCTGCCGACGCCGAACGCAATGTCGGGGGCGAGCGCGGATGTGCGGAGGCGGTTGTCGTCGGACTCCGTGGTGGTGGAGGCGACGGTGGTCGGCGCCGGCGCGACGACGCAGTTCTCGTCGATCGCGAGCATCTACGACATGAGTCAGCAGCAGATCTTTTTCCTTGGGCAACGGAAGGGAAATCTGATTTTCTCGCTGCGCATGCGCACCGCGGACGCGAGGGTCGAAACGCCGACGATCAAGCTCGACAGCGTCTTCCCGCGCCATCGCGGCGCGAAGACGGACACGATTCGCGTCGCAGCGGGATTGATCCATCACGCACTCTGGATCAGCGCGGAGCAGAATGGTATGAGGCGCGAGCGGACGCTGCCGGTCGACGCGGGGCTCGGCTGGAGCTATCTCCTCCCATTCGACTACGAGTACGGGCCCGAGGCGCCATGGCTCACCGTGCTCTGGCTCGCCGGGCTCGCGGTCCCCGCGATGTATTGGTCGACGCGCGCGGGGCAAAAGGCATTTCTTGCGGTGGCAGCGGCATTGGCGGCCGCGCTGCTGCTCATCCCTTTCGCGACAGCGGTGCATCCGACGCCGTGGTGGGAGTGGATAGGGCTCGCTGCAGGAGCGGTGATCGGCGCCGCGGCGGGAGCGGTGAGCATTCGCTCGAGCCGTCCCGCGTGAACCTCGGCAGAGGTACTGGGGTTACATTAGCGGTGTCGAGCGCACGCTGAGCGCCGGGCGTGCATGGTTGTTTCCCTTTCCATATTCCAATGCGCGTCCTTCCGCTCGCCAGTGCGGTGGCACTCTGCGCCTTCGCCATGTCCTCAGTCGTCAACGCCACGCTCGAGGCCCAGTCGCCGCTGCACTACCCGGTTGCACGCAAGAGTGATCAGAGCGACAGCTACTTCGGCACGACGGTGGCCGATCCGTATCGGTGGCTCGAGGACACCGACTCGCCCGAGACTCAGCAGTGGATCGCCGCGCAGAACGCGCTGACGCAGCAGTATCTCGAGGCAATCCCCGAGCGCGCGTCGATCAAGGAGCAGCTGACGCGCGTGTGGAACTACCCGAAGTACGCGGTGCCTGTCAAGCGCGGGAAGGACTACTTCATCGTCGAGAACAGCGGGCTGCAGAACCAGGGCGTGCTCTACGTGCAGCGCGGGCTCAAGGGTGTGCGGAAGGTGGTGCTCGACCCGAACACGCTCTCCACGGATGGCACGGTCGCTCTCGGCACGTGGGACGCGACGGAGAACGGGAAGTATCTCGCGTACGCCGTCGCCGCGGCGGGATCCGACTGGGAGCAGATTCGCGTGCGCGATGTCGAGCGCGGCGTCGACCTCCCCGATACGCTCAAGTGGGTCAAGTTCTCGGGGATCGCCT
This sequence comes from Gemmatimonadales bacterium, assembly GCA_038237245.1. Classification (GTDB taxonomy): domain Bacteria; phylum Gemmatimonadota; class Gemmatimonadetes; order Gemmatimonadales; family Gemmatimonadaceae; genus FEN-1250. Next base: position 1,732 of record JBBRYY010000040.1, read on the forward strand.
GGACGAAGGACCACAAGGGATTCTTCTACTCGCGCTTCGATGAGCCGACGAGCGGGAACGCGATGCTCGCGAAGAACACCGGGCAGAAGCTCTTCTACCACCGGCTCGGCGAGCCGCAGGCGAAGGATCAGCTCGTCCTCGAGCGCCCCGACCATCCGCAATGGGGAATCACGGCGACGGTGAGCGACGATGGCGAGTACGTCATCATCTACATCTCCGATGGGACGAATCCGAACAACCGGATCTTCTTCATCGATCTGGGCAGCGCGGGGAAGCCGAAGATCGACAATCCGCTCGTCACGCTCATCGACGATGAGCTGTCCCAGAATCGCGTGATCGACAACGCGGGCGATATCTTCTTTCTTCAGACGACCCAGGACGCGCCACTGGGTCGCGTCGTCGCGGTCGACATCAACAAGCCGGCGAGGAAGTATTGGCGCGCCCTGATCCCCGAGGGCACCGACAAGATGGAGCAGGTGGAGCTCATCGGCGCCCACTTCATCGTCAGCACGTTGAAGGACGCACACTCGGTACTGCAGGTCTATGCGCTGCGCGGAAACATGGTAGCGACCGTGAAGCTTCCCGGCATCGGCACGGTCGCGGCGCTCTCCGGCAAGCCGAACGAGTGGGAGATGTTCTACGCCTACGCGTCCTATCTGCAGCCGACCTCGATCTATCGCTACGACATCGAGAAGCGCCTACAGACGCCCTTCCTCGTCGCGAAGGTGCCGATCGACAGCACCGCCTACGAGACGAAACAGATCTTCGCGGCGGGGAAGGACGGGACGAAGATTCCGATCTTCGTGACCGCGAAGACGGGGCTCACGCTCGACGGCTCGCATCCGACGATTCTCTATTCGTACGGCGGCTTCGACATCAACATGACTCCCGGTTTCTCGCCAGCGATGATGCAGTGGGTGTCGATGGGAGGCGTGTACGCGGTGGCGGTGATCCGTGGCGGCGGCGAATATGGGCGCGCGTGGCACGAGGCGGGGATGCTCGCGAAGAAACAGAACGTCTTCAACGACTTCATCGCGGCGGCGCAGTACCTGATCTCGCAGAAATACACGTCGTCGAAGAAGCTTGCCATTCGTGGCGGCTCCAATGGCGGACTGCTCATCGGAGCCGTCGAGACGCAGCGGCCCGATCTCGCGGCGGTCGCGCTTCCCGCCGTCGGCGTGATGGACATGCTGCGCTATCAGAAGTTCACGATCGGCGGGGCGTGGGCGCCGGAATACGGCACCTCGGATGACTCGACGCAGTTCAAGACGCTGTACGCGTATTCGCCGCTGCACAACATCAAGCCGGGTGTGTCGTATCCGGCGACGCTGGTCGAGACGGCGGATCACGACGACCGCGTCGTGCCCGGGCACTCGTTCAAGTTCGCGGCGACGCTGCAGCCGGCGCAGGCAGGCCCTGCGCCAGTGCTCATTCGCATCGACACCAAGGCCGGCCACGGTGGCGGCAAGCCGACGTCGAAGCAGATCGACGCTGCGACCGACGAGCTCGCGTTCGTGGCGAAGAATCTCGGAATGTCGCTGACCCCCTGACATGCAACTGATCGACGTCGCCATCTACTATCTGCGCATCGCGCTCCTCGTCGCGATCGCGGTCGTTCTTCTCATCGCGGTGCTCGACTGGGCGGTGCGCACGCGTCGCATCAACCCGTTCTCGTCGATCGCGCGCTTCTGCCGCCGTGTGATCGACCCACTGCTCTCGCCGATCGAAGCGCGCGTGGTGCGCTCGGGCGGGGTGCCGAGCCAGGCGCCGTGGTGGGGGCTCGCCGCGGTCGTCGTCATCGGCGTGCTGACGATCGTCCTCCTGCAGTGGCTGCGCACCGCGGCGCTCACCGTCTCGTTCGCGGCGAGCCGCGGAGGGATGGGGATCGCGGCGCTCGTCGTCGAGGCGGCGTTCGAGGCGCTCTGGTTCGCGCTCATCGTGCGCGTGATCGTGTCGTGGATCGGGATGCGCTACTCGTGGTGGGCGCGCACCGCCTTCAACCTCACCGATTGGCTGGTGAAGCCGATTGCGCGGGCGCTTCCGCCCCTCGGCATCATCGACTTCTCGGTGTTCGCGGCGATGATCGTCGTCTGGCTCGCCGAGAAGCTCGTGCTGAGTTCCGTCTTTGGCGGATAGTCGTCAATCAGGCACGAACAGCTCCCGCTTGTTGCCCGCGGGGCTCGCCACTAGGTTGCAATACAATTGATTCGTGGCGATTTACGGCAAATTGCGGCCACGTAAAACATTCCGCTAAAGCGCCGGCTCAGTGCCAGCGCGTGCACTGGGCATTTTTTGCTTTTGCACGTCGCCCTGAACGCCGGCGGCGTCTTCAGCCTACGATATGTCACAAAAACGTTTCCCCTCCGCTTATCTCGACGCCCTCGATCGCCGCGTACTCATCTACGACGGCGCAATGGGAACGAACATCCAGCGTGCAGGACTGACCGCCGCCGACTACGGTGGACAGTCGCTCGAGGGGTGCAACGACAATCTCGTGCTCACGCGCCCCGACGTCATTCAGGCGATCCACGAGTCCTTTCTCGCGGTCGGCTGCGACGTCGTCGAGACGTGCACCTTTCAGAGCACGCCGCGCCGCCTCACCGAATGGGGGCTCGGCGACAAGACCGACGCGATCAACATCGGTGCGGCGCAGCTTGCGCGCGCCGCGTGCGAGAAGTTCGCGACGCGCGAGTGGCCGCGTTTCGTCGCCGGCTCGATGGGCCCGACGGGGATGCTTCCCTCCAGCGCCGATGCGACGCTCTCCGACATCTCCTTCGGTGAGCTCGCCGAGAATTACTACCAGCAGGCGAAAGGGCTGGTGGCGGGAGGTGTAGATGTTCTACTCATCGAGACGTCGCAGGACATCCTCGAGGTAAAGGCCGCGATCTCGGGCATCGAGCGACTCTTCACGGAGCTCGGGCACCGTGTCGCGCTGCAGGCGCAGGTGACGCTCGACACGAGTGGCCGCATGCTCCTCGGCACCGACATCGCGAGCGCCATGACCACGCTCGAGGCGCTCGGCGTCGATGTCATTGGACTCAATTGCTCGACGGGCCCAGAGCACATGCGGGAACCGATTCGCTATCTCGGCGAGCACGCACGACTTCCCATCTCGGTGATCCCGAACGCAGGGCTGCCGCTGAACACCGGCGTCGGCGAGGCGGTCTATCCCCTCGAGCCCGCACCGATGGCCGCCGCGCTCGCGGAGTTCGTACACGACTTCGGCGTTCGCATCGTGGGCGGCTGCTGCGGGACGACTCCAGAGCACCTGAGCGCCATCGTCGCCGCCGTGAAGAAGGTCGAGGCGAAACACGAGGCGCCGTCCGAGCGACAGGAGACGCACATCCCGCGAGTGTCATCCGCGATGCGCGCCATCACGCTGCACCAGTCTCCGCCACCACTCCTCATCGGCGAGCGCGTCAACGCGCAGGGCTCACGCAAGGTCAAGCGGTTGCTGCTCGCCGAGGACTACGAGGGGATCGTACAGGTCGGCCGCGAACAGATGGAAGCGGGCGCGCACGTGCTCGACGTCTGCGTCGCGGTGACCGAGCGCGCGGACGAAGCGGTACAGATGTCGGAGGTCGTTCGCCTCCTTTCGATGAGCGTCGAGTCGCCACTCATGATCGACTCCACGGAGCTCGACGTCATCAAGGCTGCGCTCGAGCACATCCCGGGGCGCGCGATCGTCAACTCGATCAACATGGAGAACGGGCGCGTGCGCATCGACAGCGTGCTCCCGGTCGTGAAGGCGAACGGCGCGGCGGTCGTCGCCCTCACGATCGACGAGGTCGGGATGGCGAAGACGGCCGCGCGAAAGCTCGAGATCGCACGCCGCATCCACGACATCGCGACGCAGGAGTTTGGTCTCGCGCCGGAAGACATCATCTTCGATGTGCTGACCTTCACGCTCGCGACGGGCGAGGCCGAGTGGCTCCCGTCCGCGCACGAGACCATCGAGGGGATCAAGCTCATCAAGCGCGAGCTCCCCGGCGTCTTCACCAGCCTCGGCGTGAGCAACGTGAGCTTCGGGCTCGACCAGCAGGCGCGCGCCGTGCTCAACTCTGTGTTCCTGCACCACTGCGTGTCGGCCGGTCTCGACATGGCGATCGTGAATCCGGCGCACGTGACGCCGTACGTCGAGATCCCCGAGAGCGAGCGCGCGCTGGCGGACGACATGGTGTTCAACCGCCGCCCGGATTCGCTGCAGCGCTTCATCGAGCACTTCGCAGCGCGCGGACCGAATGCGGCGGCCGAGGCAGCGAGCGGCGCGGCGGATGCAACCGCGATGGAGCCGGACGAGCGCGTGCGCTGGCACGTGCTTTATCGCAAGAAGGACGGTATCGAGCTCGCGCTCGATGCCGCCGGCGTGCGTGAGAACCCCGTGCGCGTGCTCAACGAGGTGCTCCTCCCCGCGATGAAAGAAGTCGGCGACCGCTTCGGTGCCGGCGACCTGATTCTTCCCTTCGTGCTGCAGAGCGCCGAGGTGATGAAGAAGGCCGTGACGCATCTCGAGAAGTTCCTCGAGCGCAAGGAAGGCTACACCAAGGGGAAAGTGGTGCTCGCGACGGTGTACGGCGACGTGCACGACATCGGGAAGTCGCTCGTCAACACGATCCTGTCGAACAACGGCTATACCGTGTACGACCTCGGCAAGCAGGTGCCGGTGAACACGATCATCGACAAGGCGATCGAGGTCGGAGCGACGGCGATCGGGCTGTCGGCGCTGCTCGTGTCGACATCGAAGCAGATGCCGATTTGCGTGCAGGAGCTCGACCGGCGCGGGCTCGACTTCCCCGTGCTCATCGGCGGCGCCGCGATCAACCGGCGCTTCGGGCGTCGCGCGATGTTCTTCGAGAACGAGCGCGCGTACGCGCCGGGCGTCTTCTATTGTAAGGACGCATTCGAGGGACTCGACACGATGGAGTCGCTCATCGACGTCGACAAGCGCGGCCCGATGGTGCTCGAGCTGATCGACAGCGCGCGCAAGGACGTCTTCCTGCGCACCGCGGTGGGCAAGGACATCTCGCACGGCGATAGCGCGGGACAGCGCAGTGCCGTCATCGCGACGAATCCGGTACCCAAGCCGCCGTTCTGGGGCGCGAAAGTTCGTCGCGATATTCCGTTGTCCGCAGTGCTCGCGCACCTCGACATCGATGAGCTCTTCCGCCTGCAGTGGGGCGGCCGCGGCTCAGGCCCCGCGTGGGAGAAGGCGGTGCGCGAGGAGTTCCAGCCGACGCTCGCGCGGTTGTCGGAGAGCGCGGGGCGCGAAGGGTGGCTCACGCCGCAAGCGGTGTACGGCTACTTCCCCGTGCAGTCGAGCGGGAACGATCTCATCGTCTATGATCCCGCCGCGATGCAGAGCGATGGCGGATCGCTGCGCGAGGTCACGCGCTTCTCCTTCCCGCGGCAGGAGGGGCGCGAGCATCTCTGTCTCGCCGACTACTTCCGCTCCGTGGACTCCGGCGACGTCGATGTCGCCGCGTTCCAGATCGTGACCGTCGGCGACGAGGCGACGCGCCGCTTCGAGGTGCTGCAGGAGAAGGGCGAGTTCTCCGAGGGCTACTATCTCCACGGCCTCGGCGTGGAAGCCGCGGAGGCGACGGCCGAGTGGGTGCATCAGCTCATTCGACGCGAGATGGAAATCTCGGGCGATCAGGGGAAGCGCTACTCGTGGGGCTATCCCGCATGTCCGGATCTCGAGGGACACGCGCGGCTCTTCCAGCTGCTCCCCGCCACCGAGGCACTCGGCATCGAGCTCACGTCGGCCTTTCAGCTGATGCCAGAGCAATCGACGGCGGCGATCGTCGTGCATCATCCGCAGGCAAAATACTACGCGGTACGCGGAGCGGCGGCCGAGACGGAGGCGGCGTGACCGCCGCCGTGGGGCTCGCGAAGAATACGAAGCGCCCCGACGTGCGCGACATCGCGGATCCGGAGCGCATCATGGTGGCCGACGGCGCGATGGGGACGATGCTCTACTCGCGCGGCGTGTTCATCAATCAATGCTACGATGAGCTGAACGTCCGCTCGCCGGAGCTCGTGCTCGATGTGCACCGCGCGTACGTGAAGGCGGGTGCCGAGCTGATCGAGACGAACAGCTTCGGCGCGAACCGGCTCAAGCTCGCACAGTACGGGCTCGAGAATCACGTCGCGGAGTTCAACCGCCGCGCGGCGGAGATCGCGCGCGAGGCGGCGGGCGCCAACGTGCTCGTCGCCGGCGCCGTCGGCCCGCTCGGCGTTCGCATCGAGCCCTTCGGCGCCACGAGCCGCGAGGAAGCGCGCGGTCATTTTCGCGCGCAGATGCAGGCGCTACTCGAGGGTGGCGCGGACTGCTTTCTCCTCGAAACCTTCGGCGACCTCGGCGAGATCGAGCAGGCGATCGCCGCCGCGCGCGAGCTGTCGATGTCGACGCCGGTCATCGCCCAGATGACGATCGGACAGGATGGGCTCACGCCCTTCGGCGCGACGCCCGAGGATGTCGCGCGCGCCCTCGACGACTGGGGCGCCGATGTGATCGGGCTGAACTGCTCCGTCGGGCCACAGGCGATTCTCGAGGCGATCGAGCGGATGGCGGCGGTGACGAAGCGGAAGCTGAGCGCGCAGCCGAACGCCGGGATGCCGCGCGATGTCTCGGGTCGCACGATGTACATGGCAAGCCCGGAGTACATGGCGAGCTACGCACGCCACTTCATCCAGGCGGGCGCGAAGCTCATCGGCGGCTGCTGCGGCACGACGCCGGAGCACATTAAGGCGCTCGTCGATGGCATCCGTCCGCTGATGCCGCGCAATCAGCGGAAGCCGAGCGTGCGCTACCAGATGCCGGTTGGCCTCGAGGATGGGGGCGGCGAGCGCGCGACGGCGGACGCAGGCGTCGAGGCGATGCCCTTCGCGAGCCGCTCGCGCTGGGCGGCAAAGATCGCACGCGGCGACTTCGTCACCTCGGTGGAGATCGTGCCGCCGCGTGGCGTCGATGCGACCGCGATGCTCGAGGGCGTGTCGGCGCTCAAGGTCGCGGGAGTCGATGCAGTGAACGTCCCCGACGGGCCGCGCGCGCAGAGCCGCATGGGCGCCCTCATGACGAGCCTCCTCATCGAGCAGCGCATCGGGATGGAGACGGTCACGCACTACTGTTGTCGCGACCGGAATCTGCTCGGGATGCTCAGCGATCTCCTCGGCGCATCCGCGATGGGGCTGCGCAATCTGCTCATCATCACGGGCGATCCGCCGAAGATGGGGCCCTATCCCGACGCGACGGCCGTGTTCGACATCGACTCGATCGGACTCACGAATCTCGTCAGCCGGTTGAACAGGGGACTCGATCCGGGGGGCAATTCCATTGGGCGTGCGACCGCGTTCACGATCGGCGTCGGCGTGAACCCCGCGGCGATCGATCCGTCGTACGAGTTGCGGCGCTTCGAGTGGAAGGTCGACGCGGGCGCGGAGTACGCGATCACGCAGCCGGTGTTCGACGTTGCGCAGCTCGAGAAGTTCCTCGACTCGATCGCGCACGTGCGCATTCCGATCGTGGCGGGAATCTGGCCGCTGGTATCGGCGCGGAATGCGGAGTTTCTCGCGAACGAGGTGCCTGGCGTCGTGGTTCCCGAGCGCGTTCTCGTGCGCATGCGGGCCGCGAGCGAGAAGTCGAAGGAGCACGCGCTGGCCGAGGGGATCGCGATCGCCCGGGAGATGCTCGAGCGCGTGCGGGGCGCCGTGCAGGGCGCGCAGGTCTCGGCCCCGTTCGGCAAGGTCGAGCTCGCAGTGAGGGTGTTCGAGGGCTGAGCGCGCGGCTGCCGGCGGAGTATATTTTCCGGGTCCCGGGCCCAGGCGAGGAGCAGCATGAAGGGAATCTTGATCATCGATCACGGCTCGATGAAGGAAGCGGCGAACCACATGCTCGAGTGCGTGGGCGAGCTGGTGCAGCGCATGGCTGGCGACGGCGTCGTGGTTCGCGTCGCGCACATGGAGCTCGCGTCGCCGACCATTGCCGACGGCTTCGCGGCGTGCGTCGCCGCCGGGGCGACGGAGATCGTCGCCTTCCCGTACATGCTCTCACCCGGGAAGCACTCCACGCGCGACATCCCGCGGATGGTCGCGGAGATCTCGGCTGAGTATCCGGGAGTGCCGGTGCAGGTGACGACGGCGTTCGGGGTGAACGAGCAGCTCGCGGCGGTGGTGCTCGCGAAGGCGGGCGTGTCCTCGATCACGCGAGTAGCCCCGCATCGCTGCGAGCGCCCCGCCGGAACGCCCGAGCGCTACTGCGGCGACGGGTGCGCCGAGAACAACTCGCCCGCCACGCCGCGCCTGGCGGGGACGCTCTCGATCTAGGGATGAGTTGGGGGTTGGAACAATTTGAAGGACGACAAAAACGGATGAACGGCACGGACAAAGGCGGACAACCGCGGGTGTAGTCTCCGTTCGTTGTCCGTTGCAGTCTTCCGTTTTTGTCCGTATCACATTTTGTTGGCGCGTGTGTTCCAGAGCGCCCTCTTCCCTCCCGGTGGCCATGCGAATCGATGGCCCCGCGAGTAAGATTGTCATCATGACTACCGACCAATCCGGCGCGCACATGCCGCTCACGACGCTGTCCGAGGAGGAGAGCGCCTTTCGCGATTCCGTCGCGGAGTTCGCGGCGCAGGAGGTCCGGCCGCGCGTGCAGGAGATGGAGCGCGCGGCGCGCATCGACCCGACGCTGGTATCCGCGCTTTTCGACCTCGGGCTCATGGGGATCGAAGTTCCCGAGCAGTACGGCGGCGCCGGTGGATCGCTGCTGATGATCACACTCGCGGTCGAGGAGATCAGCCGCGTCGATGCCTCCGCGGCGATCATGGTCGACGTGCAGAACACCCTCGTGAACTATCCGATCACGCGCTACGGCACCGAGGCGCAGCGCGCGAAGTATCTGCCGGGGCTCGTGTCGAAGACGGTCGGCTCCTACGCACTCTCGGAGGCAGGCTCGGGCTCCGATGCCTTTGGTCTCGCCACGCGCGCCGAGAAGCGCGGCGATGATTGGGCGATCACCGGGCGCAAGCTATGGATCACGAACGGCGCGGATGCCGGGGTCTTTCTGGTCTTCGTCACCGTGAATCCCGATGCAGGCTACAAGGGGATCACCGCGTTCCTCATCGAGCGCGACACCCCGGGCTTCACCGTCGGCAAGAAGGAGGACAAGCTCGGCATCCGCGCGTCGAGCACCACAGAGCTGCTCTTCGACGGGTGCGTCGTGCCCGCGGCCAACGTCGTCGGTGAAGTCGGCAAGGGCTACAAGATCGCGATCGAGACGCTCAACGCCGGGCGCATTGGCATCGGCGCGCAGATGATCGGCGTCGCGCGCGGCGCACTGGACGCGACACTCGCCTACGTAAAGGAGCGCAAGCAGTTCGGCACCCGGCTGGCGGACTTCCAGGGCATCCAGTTCCAGCTCGCGCAGGCTGCGACGGAGCTCGAGGCTGCACGGCTGCTCGTCTACAACGCCGCGCGAATGAAGGACGCAGGACAGCAGTTCACCCGCGAGGCGGCGATGGCGAAGCTCTTCGCGTCACAGGTATGCGAGCGCGTGACCTCGCTCTGCGTGGAGCTGCACGGCGGGTACGGCTACACGAAGGACTATCCGGTCGAGAAGTTCTATCGCGATGCGAAGATCGGCACGATCTACGAAGGGACATCGAACATGCAGCTCAACACCATCGCGAAGCTGCTGCTGAAGTAGCTCTCGCGATCGCCTACTGCCGCAAGGCGCCGAGCACCCCCGGAAGCGCGCCGATGAACCACACGATGGCCGCCGCGAGCCAGGCGTTCGATTTCGAGACCTTGCCGGTAACCTGCAGCCCGATGGCGAGCAGGATCGTCTCCCAGATCGTGAAGACATCGACGCGTGCGAGCAGGGCCAGAAGCACCGGCGACGACTTGTCCGGATCGAGCAGTGCACCAAGCCCCACCGACAATCGCGCCATCCCGTTGAGTCGATCGGGACTCGAGAGATACGCGATGAGTGCTCCTGCCAGCGTTGCGAGAATCTTTGGGAAAAACGCGTAAGTCGCGACCATCAGCCCCTGCGACGCCGTCTGCTTCGACTCGAAGATCTTTCCCACCAGCCACAGGACGAGCCCCGTCAGCACCGCCATGATCGGGATCGCGATGATCACGAAGTACGTTCCGAACTTCTCGCCCATCGCCTGCTGCTGCTGCATCTGCGCCGCAGTGATCTCCGGATGCTGCTTCATTGCGTGCGCAATTCCCCGCGCTATCTCGGCGTCGACTGCCGGCTGCACGAGCGGCTTCGTTCCGAGAATGAGGATCGCGAAGATCACCGTCAGCACGAGCAGTGGCACGCCGAATCCGGAGCTCTCGCGACGCCTGAATACCGCGGCTGGCGACGTGAAGATGTCGATGAAGTCTTCCCAGAGTGACGCGTTCGGCTCTGCAGGGGTGAGCGTAGGCTCGGTCACGTTCCGGCTCCGCGGGTTGAGTGAGTGCAACTATGATCAGTGAGAATTCGTAGTCTCGCCAGTACCCATTGCACACTATGTGAGCGAGGGCTTCATCGTATTCTTCGGTAGACTCCCCCCGAGGTCCGTCCCCGTGCGCCGTATGCTGCTCGTACTCCTCTGCTCTCTGTCCGCCGCGCCGCTCGCGGCACAGGTGCCGGCCGCCGAATACGCCCTTCGGCGCGACTCGCTGGCCGCGACGATGAGCGACGGCGTGCTCATTGCCCTCGGCGGTCACGAGCCCGCGGAGGACTTCCTCAGCTTCTACCCCGTCCCGTCCTTCTATTATCTGACGGGAGTCACCGAGCCTGACGCGACGCTCGTGATGGTGAAACGGAATGGCGTGGTCACCACGCTCCTCTTCGTGCAGCCGCGCGATCCCTCGCGCGAGGCGTGGACGGGCACGCGTCTGGGCGTCGAGGGGGTGCAGCGCGCAACGGGGATTCCGTCGCGCACGATCGAGCAGCTCGACCCCCTGCTCGATTCAGTGCTGGCAGCGAGCGGCACGCTGGCGGTCGTCGGCGATCTCCCCGGAGCCTCATTCGAGACGCGCGATGAACAGTTCGTCCGTGCGTTGAGCCACGACCATCCCAACATGCGCATACAGAATGCGAACGCCATGGTCGCGCGGCTGCGGATGCGGCACAGCGACGCCGAGCTCGCGCTCGAGCGCAAGGCGATCGACATCACGGTGCGCGCACAGCACGATGCGATCTCCGCGATCCGCCCCGGCGTCAACGAGTTCGAAATTCAGGCGCTCATTGAGTACACCTTTCGCCGCAACGGCGCCGATCGTCCGTCCTTCGCCTCGATCGTCGGCTCGGGCGCCAACTCGACGGCGCTCCACTATTCCGCCAACGATCGCTTCATGCAGTCGGGTGATGTGGTCGTGATGGACATCGGCGCATCGTATCGCGGCTACGCGGCCGACGTCACGCGCACGGTTCCGGTGAGCGGCACCTTCACCGCGGAGCAGCGCGCGATCTACCAGCTGGTGCGCGATGCGCAGCACGCCGCCGAGCAGGCAGCGAAGCTCGGCGTGACCTCCGACGTGATGGACGGGGCTGCGAACCAGGTGCTGAGCGCGGGGCTCACGAAGCTCGGCCTCATCGAATCGGTGAATGCCACCTTCGATGCGGGAAGCGCCGGCTGTCGCCGGAACATCGCCCACGGCTGCGCACAGCTCTCTCTGTTCTACTTTCACGCGCTCGGCCACGCGATCGGGCTCGAGGTGCACGATCCCACGTCGTTCCGGATCGCACCGGGAAATACGTTCACGATCGAGCCGGGGATCTACATTCGCGCCTCCGTACTGGAGCAGCTCCCCGACACACCGCGAAACCGTGCGATGATCGCGAAGGTGCGCCCCGTGGTGCAGCGCTACGCAAACATCGGCGTGCGCATCGAGGACGACTACTTCGCGACGGGGAACGGCGTCGAATGGATCTCGCGCGGCCCCCGCGAGGCGAACGAAATCGAGCAGATGATGCGCACGCGCACCATGGTGCCAGCCCCGCGCGATTCGTCGATCATCGACTGGTATCGCCAGACGGAGCCCCGCACGCGCTGAAGGATCGCGTCAGCCCGTTGTGCCGTGTAGAATCCCGTTCCGGACGCGCACGGCCCTGGCGGAGGCGCCGGGGAGCGGAGTGATCCGGCGCTGCACGTGCCACATGAATTGCAGCGGAGCAACGAGTGATCGCTGCTTTCCGGCGCGATCGACGGTGATCGGAATCATCGCGCTCGTCGCAGCACCGTACTTCGCGTGCAGCTGCGCCACGAGCGCCGGTGAATCACCGGCGATGCCATCGACGGAAACGAGATCGTCGCCCGGCTGAACTCCCGCCTGGTCCGCCGTGGATCCCGGCGCCACGGCAACGACGCGTATCCCATTGTCGTCCTGCCCCATGGTCACGCCCAACACGGGAATGCGCACGGAATCGGCTACGAGCTGCAGCGCGGCGAGGGGCAGCACGCTCGCCCACGGATAAGGATCACGGCCGTCGACGTAGCGCGCCTCGAAATCGGCGAAGGGCCTTCCACCCGCCGCACCCTGTACCGCCTTCCACCACTGCTCGCCGGTGAAGCCCTTCCCCGCCTTGTAGGCATCGCGATAGAGCTCGCGCATCACATCGTCGAGTGAACGATGATTGTCGCTCGCATCGCGAATCATGATGTCGAGCATCAGCCCCGCGAGCGATCCCTTCGGATAGTACGCCTCCGCGGTGCCGTCGGTGGGATGGATCCACGCGGAGAGCGATGCATCGTCCAGCCCGAAGGGCGGAAGCTCGGCGACCTCACCGATCTTTCCAGCGGTCGTCGCGAAGAACGCGGCGCTGTCGCTGAAGCCGCTGCGCACGAGCGCGAGGTCCGCGTAGTAGTCGGTGACTCCCTCGCTCACCCAGAGCCACGTCGTCGGCTGCTCGTGCGCGTACTGGTACGGCCACATGTCGGAGGGGCGCAACCGCTTCACGTTCCACGCGTGGAAGATCTCGTGCGCGTACACCGACGTGAGCACCGGCTGGCCGATCACGAACGGCGTGGTGAGATCGACGTGCGAGTTCTGGTGCTCGAGCCCAACGATGGCGGAGAATGCCGAATCGGCGATCTGCATCACCGTGTACGTCTTCCACGGCGTCTCGCCGAACACAGCGGACTCCACGCCGATGACCTTCGCGAGATCGGCGAGCGTCGCCGCTCGACGCGGAGCGCTTTCGATCGATGCCGGATAGCTCGCGAAACGCAGCCACCCGTCGCCGACGCGTGTACTGTCGAGATCGAGGTGTCCGGCGACGATCGGCATGTCGACGAGATCGTGGTAATTCTGCGCGGTGAACGTGCCGCGCGCGCCCTCGGTCATCCCCGTAGCCACGCGCCACCCTGCGGGCACGCTCAGCGCGACGGTGCTCGCGAAGTCGAAGGGGCGCCCGGCGGGATATGGGAAGAGGTTCGAGCCGTTGAGCAATGCGAAGCCGGGCTGGCTCCAGGAGTTCGCGTTGTCGAGCGAATCGTTTCTGTACTCGAAGGACACGAGCACGCTGCCCGCGCCTGTCGGTCGCACGCGCCAGGTCTGATAGTCCGCCTTGTCCCACGCGAGCGTCTTGCCCGCACTCGTTGCGGCGAATGCGGAGACGTACTTGGCCCAGTAGGCGAGCTCGTACGAGCCAGGCGTCCACGCGGGAAGCGCGAGCAGCACGGGCTCTGCCGACGACACCGAGAAGGTCATCGACACCCGAATCCGGCGTTGCGCGGCATCGGCGCTGTCGATGGCAACGCGGTACGCGATGTTGGTGATCGGTGCCGAGATCGCCGATCCCGGGAGCGCGGCGCTCTGCCCGTTGACGCTCGCGGTCGCGGCCATCGCGAGTATCACAAACAGCAGAGCCCGTCCGTAGAGTTTGTGCATTGGAACGCTAGGTGAGAGATCGGTGAAGCTAACCCAAGAGCACCCCTCCGCGAGATACTTTCGGGCGCATCTATTGCATTAGAGCCAGTGTGAGTCGAACCCCTTATCGCACAACAAGATACGCGATTTAATCCAAGCCGGCAGCGTCACCATGCACTTTATAGCTCGACTTCCGTTCCCCGTGCTGGGAATCGACGAAAACGGAACGATCCACGAGAGCAACGGCGCCCTCGAGCGGGAGCTTGGGCTCTCCGGCACTCTTCAGAACCATTCCATTGCGGAGAGCCTGGCGCCCGGATCGGAAAGCGCCGTCGAAACGATCCTTGGCGACGCGGCGTACCAAAGCCCCGTCGTGCAGCTCAGCTTCGCCGGCAGCAACGGCAGCCCGCGTACCTTCCACGTCACTGTCGACGGCGCTACGAGATGGCTGGTGGGACAGCCCTCCGAGCTCGACGCACAGCGCGAGGCACTCGAGCGCGCGAACGAGCGCGCCGAGGCGCAGACCGATGAGTATGCGCGCATCAGCCAGGAGCTCCTCACCGCCAACGAGCAGCTCGCTCAGCGCGCCCGCGCGCTCATCGAGGCACGCGACGCGAAGGCGCGCTTCCTCGCAACGATGTCGCACGAGCTCCGCACGCCACTCAACGCGGTGCTCGGCTATGCCGGACTGCTGCGCGACGGCGTCTACGGATCGGTAAGCGAGCAGCAGGAGCGCGCGGTGCAGGCAATCGTGCGCCGCGCGAAGGATCTGCAGCTGCTCATCGACGATGTGCTCGACCTCTCCAAGATCGAATCGGGGCGGGCCGAGCTGCGTGTCGACGAGTTTGATCCGAGTGCCGTGCTGGCCGAGGTGAAGGAGGCGATCGGCTCGTTCGCGCGCGACAAGAATCTGCGCGTCACGGTGCGCACGAAGATGCAGCGTCGCGTGCGGCTGGATCGCGCGAAGTACAGGCAGGTCGTGCTCAATCTCGCGTCGAATGCCGTGAAGTTCACACCGGAGGGCGGCGAGGTCGAGCTCTCGGTGGAAGAGGGCCCGCACGACACGATGCTCACGCACGTGCACGACACCGGGATCGGCATCGCCCCCGAGAATCTCAACGTCATCTTCGACGAATTTCAGCAGGTGGAGTCGGGAACGACGCGTCGCTTTCCGGGGATCGGGCTCGGGCTCGCGATCGTGAAGCGTACCGTCGAACTGCTCGGGGGTACCGTGTCGGTGACGAGCGAGCCCGGACGCGGCGCCTCCTTCAGCATGAGCTTCCCGATTCGCCCTGAAGGTGAGGCACTCGTCGGGCAATCGGGGGTGATCCCCGACGATGCGGCGATGTCGAACGATCCGATCATCGTCGCCATCGACGATGATCCGGAGGTGATCTCGCTGCTGCGCGACTCGCTGGCCCCCGCCCACTTCCGGGTCGTCGGTGCGCTCACGGGTGATCGCGGAATGGAGCTCGCGCGCATCCTGAAACCCTTCGCGATCACGCTCGACATCATGATGCCGGAGAAGGATGGCTGGCAGGTGCTGCGCGAGGTGAAGGCTGATCCGGAGCTCTGCCGCATTCCCGTCGTCGTGATGTCCATCGTCTCCGAGCGATCGCTCGGCTTTTCGCTCGGCGTCACCGACTATCTCGTGAAGCCGGTGGACCGGCGCGTGCTGATCGACGTGCTCGAGCGACTGCGCGAGCGGAAAGTGATGCAGAGCGCGCTCGTGGTGGATGACGACTACGACGCGCGCACCCTCCTCGCCGACCTCCTGCGCTCGCTCGGCGTGCGCGTGCGGACGTGCGACACGAGTGCGGGATGCATCGACGCGCTGCAGAGGGAGCCCGCCGACCTCCT
The DNA here is from genome assembly GCA_038237245.1 of Gemmatimonadales bacterium. Lineage (GTDB taxonomy): Bacteria > Gemmatimonadota > Gemmatimonadetes > Gemmatimonadales > Gemmatimonadaceae > FEN-1250. The sequence continues at coordinate 17,461 of JBBRYY010000040.1, forward strand.
CTTCCTCGACGTCGAGATGCCGGAGACGGAGGTCGCGAAGATCATGGATTTCGTGTCGGGCGATCATCGCTTCGAGCACACGCGGACGGTGGTAATCACGCGGAGCGACCCGACGGGCGATCAGCAGGAGTGGATGCGCCGCGCCTCCGCGGAGATCGTCTACGAAGGACACGACCACTCGGACACGCTGCTCAACGACCTCCGCGGCGCCCTGACGGCGCTTGGGGCCACGGTGGAGGGCTAGCAGCCAGCAGGCGCGCCGACCGTGTGCAAGTCGGCCGGCGAGCGACGTCCCATGGGTGTGCGGGCCATGACGGTCCGCCGCTCACATCGAGGACGATATGCGGAACGCCTTAATTCTGCTGTGCATCGCTGCGCTGATCACCGCCTGCCATCGGGACACCGCGCGCCCTGCGGAGTCGGAGGTCGGCGCCGTTTCCCAGTCGGTGCCCGAGCGCAAGGACATGGCGTCGCTGGCGAAAGTCGCTGGAGCTGTCGCGAGCGACATGGCGCGCGCAGAATCGCCTGCACCAACGGCGTCCAACACGTCGTCGACGCAGTCCTCGATGCCCTCCGCACACTCGGTGAGCGATTCCGTCATTGCCTCGATGATCATCCGCACGGGGCAGGCGAGCGTGCAGGTGGATTCGCTCGAGCGCGGCATTCGCGCGGTGCGCATGCTCGCGACCCGCGTGGGCGGCTACGTCGCGAACAGCTCGATCTCCTCGGGCGCGAACGAGATGCATTCGGCGACGCTCGAGATCAAGATTCCTGCGTCGCACTTCGATGAGGCGGTGAACGGGCTGCAGCCGATCGGATCGCTCGAATCCGTGAGCGTGAACGCGGAGGATGTCGGCGAAGAGTTCGTCGACGTCGCGGCGCGTGCAGAGAACGGGCACAAGCTCGAGCTGCGCCTCATCGACATCCTCGGCACGCGCACCGGAAAGCTGAGCGACGTGCTCGCGGTCGAGCGCGAGCTCGCGAGGGTGCGTGAGGACATCGAGCGGCAGGAAGGGCGGATGCGCTATCTGCGCACGCGCGCGGCGATGAGCACCCTCGCGATAACCGTGCACGAAAAGGCGTCGGTGGTTGCGGGAACGGGGAGTGGCGGCGTGCTGGCCGAGGCCTTCCGGCAGGCGTGGCGCAACTTCATCGGCTTCCTCGCCAGCACCATCGCGGCGATGGGAACGCTTTTGCCGCTCGGCACCATCGTGGCCGTGATTGCGTGGCTGGTTTGGCGGACGCGCCATGCGCGCCGCGCCGCGTCGGAGGTGCACCCCGGCTAGCCAACTCGTGCGCTTCGGCCCGGTGTCTCTTCCCCGGGCCGTTGCCGCCCGGCCATATTGTCCCCGTCACTCGACGAGGAGCGCATGTCGATTCCCAACCAGCCGCCGCTCAATGCGGAGGCAGACCAGATCCCGATTGCCGCCGACGATGACGCGCACATTCCGTACGTCGCGTCGAGCAAGGATCTCCCCGAGCTCACCGTCGGTGCGATCCTGCTCGGTATCGTGCTCGGGCTCGTGTTCGCGCTTTCCAGCGTGTACCTCGCGCTCAAGGTCGGGCTGACGGTCAGCGCGTCGATTCCGATCTCCGTCCTCTCGATCACGATCTTCAGATACATCTCGAAGTCCTTCGGTGCGAAGCCCGCGTCGATCCTGCAGAACAACATGGTGCAGACGACGGGATCCGCCGGCGAATCGGTTGCCGCGGGCATCGTCTTCACACTTCCCGCGCTTCTCCTCCTCGGCTACAACCTCCCGTGGACGAAAGTCGCGGCGGTCGCCGTCGTCGGCGGACTGCTCGGCGTCTTCCTCATGATCCCGCTGCGCAATGCGCTGATCGTGAAGGAGCGGAAGACACTCAAGTATCCGGAGGGAACGGCGGCGGCCGAGGTGCTGATCGTCGGTGAGGAGCGTGGCGTGCAGGCGCGCACGGTGTTTCTCGGCTTCGGCCTGGCGGCGCTGTACAAGCTCCTCGTCAGCGGGCTGCATCTCTGGCAGGAAGTTCCGCGCTACGTCTTCCAGCGAATCGCACCGACCGGAAAGATCGAGCTGTTCGGTGAGATTCGCGCCGAGATCAGCCCGGAGCTCACCGGCGTTGGCTACATCATCGGACCCCGCATCGCCGGCTATCTGTTCGCGGGCGGGTGCCTCTCGTATTTCGTCCTCATCCCCACGATTAAGCTCTTTGGCGCGGGGCTCACCGACGTCATCCCGCCCGGCACGGCGCTCATCGGCGGAATGGATGCGACGGCCGTCCGCGCGAACTACGTCTACTACATCGGCGCCGGCGCGGTGACCGCCGCGGGGCTCATCAGCCTTCTTCGCTCATTCCCCACGATCCTCGCGGCGCTGGTCGGCGGCTTCAGGCGCAACGCCGACGATCGCGCCGGCGGCAGCGCGCGCGCGCGCACGGATCGCGACCTTCCGATCACCGTCGTCCTCGTCGGCGTCGTGGCGTGCGCGATCGCGATGATCGCGCTACCGCAGATCGGCATCAATCTGCTCGCGGCGTTTCTCGCCGTCGGCTTTGCATTTCTCTTCGTCACCGTGTCGAGTCGCATCACGGGGCAGATCGGCGCGTCGTCCAATCCGATCTCGGGGATGACGGTGGCCACCGTGCTGCTCACCGCACTGCTCTTCCTCGCCATTGGCTGGACCGGCGTCGAGCATCGCGTGCTCGCGCTCACGATCGGCGGTGTCGTTTGCGTCGCCGCCGCAGTCGCCGGCGCGACGTCGCAGGATCTAAAGACCGGCTTCATCGTCGGCGCGACACCGGCACGGCAGCAGATCGGACTCATCTTCGGCGTGACGACCTCCGCGCTCCTCATCGGCGGGATGATCGCACTGCTCAACACCGCGCACCGCACGATCGTCGAGAAGAGCTACCCCGGCGTCGTCGTCTCCATCATCGATGCGGGTGAGATCGAGACGGTTGCCGGCGTGCAGTACCAGGTGGGACATCTTTACGAGACGCAGGGCGGCGCGCCCGCCGGCAAGTACCTGATCGACGCGCAGCACACGATCCATTATCTCGTCGATCCCGGAATTGCCGGACGCTATCCGACGGATGTGAGCGGCCGTACGGTCGAGAAGCTCGACTCGCCGAAGGCACAAATCATGGCGCTCGTCGTCGACGGAATCCTCCGGCAGACGCTCCCCTGGGGACTCATCATCATCGGCGCCTTCCTCGCCATCGCGATCGAGATCCTCGGCATCCCGTCGCTCCCGGTCGCCGTCGGCGTGTACCTGCCGATTTCGACGTCGGCGACGATGTTCATGGGCGGCGTCGTGCGCTGGCTCGTCGAGCGCAGGCTGCCGGATGATGAGCGCACCGGGGCGCGCGCCGATTCGGGACCCGGAGTGCTCTTCTCCTCCGGGCTCATAGCCGGTGGCGCGATCATGGGCGTCGCACTCTCGGTGCTCGCGATCTGGAAGATCTCGAACGGCGCGCGCACGATGGCCGACGCGATCGACTTCTCGAAGAACGCCGGCTTCGTTGGCGCGAGCGCAGCGGTCGCGATTGTCCTTTACGTGCTCTTCCTCGCCGTTCCACTCTATCGTGTAGGAAGAACGGGCGGCGGCCGGGAGCGCTGATGCGCATCATCTCGCTTCTCCCCGCGGCCACGGAGATGGTCTGCGCACTCGGTGCCTTCGACATGCTCGTCGGCATCTCGCACGACAGCGACTATCCCGCGGAGTTTCTGCATCCGGGAATTCCGCGCGTCACACGTTCGACGATCGATCCGAACGCCGCGCCAGCCGAGATCGATCGCCTGGTGCGCGTTGCCGACACGCTCGGCGAAGCGCTGCATGTGCTCGACGCGGAAGCGATCGCGACGCTCGAGCCGGACCTCATCATCACGCAGGGGAGCTGCGACGTCTGCGCGATTCGCGAGTCCGACGTGCGCATCATCGCCGAGAGTCTGTGGAAGCCGCCGGTGGTGCTGTCGCTCTCGGCGGATTCGCTCGAGGAAATCATGAACGACATCCGCCGCGTGGGAGCCGCGATCGAACGGTCACCGCTCGCGGAGGCGCTGGTCACGCGGCTCGAGGACCGGCTCCGAAAGGTGCACGAGCGTCTGGTAGTCGCGTCGGTGCCGAGGCCGCGGGTGGCGGTGCTCGAATGGACGGATCCGATTTTCAACGCGGGGCACTGGGTCCCGCAGATGGTCCGTCGGGCCGGGGGAATCGAGGTTCTGGCGAAGGCCGGGGAGCGGTCGCACGTGGTGACGATGGACGAAGTCGTCGCCGCCAAGCCAGATACGATCATTGTCGCACCGTGTGGCTATACTGTCGAGCGGGCGGCGGAGGAAGGCGCGATGCAAATGAAGCGCCCCGACTGGAGCTGGCTCGCGAAGCGCCGGGTGTGGGCAATTGATTCGGGAGGACTTCTGAGCCGCCCCGGACCGAGGGTGGTGGACGGGGTGGAGACGCTCGCGCAGATCTTTCATCCGATGGTCTTCCCCCGTCCGCCCCGTACTCGCGCCGTCGAGATCGCCAGCGGCTAAGGCTGGGTCGAACGCGATGATGATCCGCTGACGGCGGCGCTTATAATTGCCTGGCACTTGTCCGCATCTCACCTCCACGATCCCACATCCATGCTCAGCGATTCGTCGGTCACCTTTCTAAAGCGATTGCTCGATACGCCGGGACCCTCCGGCTTCGAGGCCGCGCCGGCGCGCGTCTGGCGAGAGGAGGCGGGCAAGTTCGCGAAGGTGCAGTCCGACGTGCACGGCAACAGCATGGCGACGGTGAACCCGGATGGTCGTCCGGTCATCATGCTCGCCGGCCACATCGATGAGATCGGCGTCATCATCCAGCACATCGACGAGGATGGCTACGTTCACATCGCCGGAATCGGCGGCTGGGATCCGCAGGTGCTCGTCGCCCAGCGCATCCGTTTCCTCGGCACGAACGGAGATGTGATCGGCGTCGTCGGAAAGAAACCCATCCATCTGATGAAGACGGAAGACCGCGACAAGGCTTCGAAGATGACGGATCTCTGGGTCGACATCGGCGCGACGAATCGCGCAGAGGCGAGCGAGCAGCTGAGCGTCGGCGACGCGGGCGTGATCGACTCGAAGAGTGTGGTGCTACCGAACAACAGGATCGTGTCGCGCTCGGTGGATGACCGCATCGGCGCGTTCGTCGTGCTCGAGGCACTCCGCCGCTACGCCGAGAAGCCGGGAAATGCGAAAGTCATCGCGGTTGCGACGACGCAGGAAGAGATCGCGTGGAACGGCGGCGGCGCGGGAGTGAGCGCATCGGCCATTGCGGCGCAGATGGCGATCGTCGTCGACGTCACCTTCGCAACGGATCATCCCGGCATCGAGAAGAAGGAGCTCGGCGAGCACGCAATCGGCAGCGGCCCGGTGCTCACGCGCGGATCGATCATTAGCCCCGTCGTCTTTCGCATTTTGAAGGGTGCCGCCGACGATCTCAAGCTGCCGTACACACTGCAGGCGGCGGGACGCGGAACCTCCACCGATGCCGACGCGATCCATGTCGCCGCGCAGGGTATCGCGACGGCGCTAGTCTCCGTGCCGAACCGCTACATGCACTCGCCGAACGAGCTCGTGAGCCTGGAGGACGTCGATCGCGCGGCGACGCTGATCGCGGAGGCGTGCAGGCGGGTGGATACGAACACGGACTTTACTGCGCGGTGATGGGTGTGTAGAACGCCGGTGAAAAAGCGACAAATTTGAAAAACGAACTGAACGGATGACCGCACGGATTGAACGAAAGCGAATCGGGAGCGCCGTTATCCGTTTGATCCGTCTCGATCCGTTTGATTGTTTTGCCAGCTGTCACGGACCCAATCACGGGCAGGGCCAATCCCGCCACTACGATCTTTACGAGGAATCGCCGGGCTTTCGAGTCCGGCGATTTTCTATTTTTGAAATTCGCTCTTGCACCTCACGTAACGTGAGGGTTTAGACTCTCCTCGTGGCCACGAACACGATTCCCATGCTGCCAACGAGGAAGCAAACGCTACCACCGTGGAAGGTGGGAGAGCTTGCGGGCCGGACCGGCATGTCGGTGCGCGCGCTTCACCACTACGACGAGATAGGGCTGCTCACGCCCTCGCTGCGCACGCCATCCGGCCATCGGCTGTACCAACAGTCGGATGTCGAACGGCTGCAGCAGATCCAGTCGCTGCGAGTCATGGGAATTCCGCTGGACGAGGTACGAGAGCTGCTCGACGGAGCACGGATCTCACCTCGCGAAGTGATCGATCTGCACCTGACCAGGCTGCACGAGCACATCGCTCGACAGAACCGCCTGGCCGAGTGGATGGAATCGCTCGCGACGCACATGGACCGCATAGAGGCTCCGTCGATGGATGACCTCTGCCAAATCATTCAGGCGATGACGACAATGGAGAAATACTTCACCGCGGAGCAGCTCGAGCTGCTCCGCGACAGGCGAACCTCGATCACCGAGGAGCACATGCACGAGGTTCGCGACTCGTGGAACGAGATCATTCCGAAGGTGCGCAGCGCGATGGCCGCGAACGTCGATCCGACGTCGCCCGAGATTCTCGCGATCGCGAAGCGGTGGAAGGCACTCGTCGAAGAGTTTACCGGCGGCGATCAGCAGCTCGCGAGCTCGGTGATGACGATGTACAAGAACGAAGGTCCGCTGCTCCAGCAACAGCTCGGCGAAGTGCCGACCCCGGAGATGTTCGTGTGCATCGGGAAGGCGTGTGCAGCGATGCGGTAGGGAGTTTACTGATTTGAACTACGACGGGAACGGATGACTGCACGGACAACAAACGGACAACTGCCGAGGGAGTGGCGTTGGAGTTGACCCGGTTTAGTGGACACTTCACTGTACGCGATACGGAGGTGTTCAATGAAACAATTTGGAGGGTCTGGCGGGACTGGCAGTGAGCGTCGCACGAAGCGGACGTTCAGCGCCGAGTTCAAGGCCGACGCCGTTCGGCTGATGCGGCAGCGCCGCACGAACGGGGTGAGCGCGTCGCACGTGGCTCGCGAGCTGGACATTGGGCCGGGGCTGCTGTGGGAGTGGGCCAAGCAGCGCGAGGATGGGGGCGATGCGGCCGGCGCGCGTTCGCCGGGCGAGACACTCGAAGAGGAGAACGGGCGGCTCCGCCGGGAGAATGCGCTGTTGCGAGAGGAGCGGGCATTCGCAAAAAAAGCATTGGTGTTCTTCGCGAAGGAGTCGCCGTGAGGTACGCCTGTATCGCTGATCATTGGGGCCAGCATGCCCTGCGACTCATGTGCCGGGTGGTCGACGTCTCGCCGTCCGGGTTTTACGACTGGCGCAACCGCGGGCCCAGCGCACGCGCGCAGGCGGACGAGGTGCTGTTGCTCCGCATCCGCGACATCTTTGAGAAGAGTGGCACGACGTATGGCGCGCCCCGGATCCAGCACGACTTGGCGGACGAGGGGGTGCATGTGGGGCAGAAGCGAGTGGCGCGACTGATGCGCCTGGACGGCTTGGTCGCGCGTGTGCCGCGCGCCTGGGTGCACACCACCGACTCGACGCACGACGAGCCGATCGCGGAGAATCTGCTCGCCCGCGAATTTGCCGTGGCGGCGGTGCCGGGCGTCGATCGCGTGTGGGTCAGCGACATCACGTACGTGCCCACGCGGTTGGGCTTTCTCTTTCTCGCGGTGGTGCTGGATCTCGCCTCGCGCCGCGTGGTGGGCTGGGCGATGCGCAAGGATTTGTCTGCGGAGCTCGCGCTCACGGCGCTCCGCATGGCACTCGCGGCCCGGCGGCCGGCCCCCGGCCTGCTGCATCATTCCGATCGCGGGGTGCAGTACGCCTGTGGCGCGTATCGGGCGTTCCTCGGAACCCACGGCTTGCGCGCGAGCATGAGTCGGAAAGGCAACTGCTGGGACAATGCTGTCGCGGAAAGCTTCTTCGCCACGCTCGAGTGGGAGCTGATCGACCGGTGCGACTGGCGCACGCACGAGGAGGCACGCACCGACATCTTCGCGTACATCGAAAGCTGGTACAATCGCCGTCGTCGGCACTCGAGCCTCGGCTATCTCAGTCCCGCGCAGTACGAAACCCAGCTCTATGCACAGGCGGCATAATCGTTCGTAACCCTGTGTCCACTAAACCGGGTCAAGCCCA
>JBBRYY010000041.1:0-25083 GCA_038237245.1 Gemmatimonadales bacterium
ACGAGAGCAGAAATCTGGAACTTGCTAATGTGGAAGCTCGTGCGGATCGATCCGGTCCAGTGCGGATCCGGATCTGAGATGACACGATCCGTCGGATCGAACACCGGGAAGCCGGACGCATCGATGTAGAGCGCGTTCTTGCCTGCGCCGACGCAGGACGTCGCATCGATGTCGACACCGTCGACGATTAGCCCGCGACCGCAGCGAACGAAGTCCTGGCCGCGAAGGCCGATGTCATTGCCGAGCGTCGCAGCGCCAGAGGCGCCCGCGAAGGTACCACCGAACTGCGCGACGTTGGACACGAACTCCGCTCCACTGAGTCCAGTGACCGTGGTCGTGTTCTTCGCCCAGTTCACGCCGAGATCCCATGAAAAATTCGGGCGCGTGATTGGACGCACGTTCATCGCGACTTCGTAGCCCTTGTTTTGCAGCGTCGCCCCGTTCTTCAACTGCGTTGCGTAGCCGGAGCTAAGTGGAATCGGAAGCGGAAGAATGACGTCCGTCGACTTGTTCTTATAGTACGTCAGCGAGAGATCGACCTTCTGATCGAGGAAGCCGAGGTCAGCTCCACCCTCGAACTCCTTCTCGCGTTCCGGCTTGATGTTCGGATTGCCGAGCGCGCCGCTCGAGAACAACCCTCCACCCCCCTGCTGCGTCGCATTGAGGAAGTCGCCGAAGCCCGAGCCGAAGAATCCGCCCGGGATGAGCACGGTGTTCGTGGCGTAGACACCGGGCTCTTTTCCGGTTTCGCCGTACGCCGCACGGAGCTTCCCGAAGCTGAACGCGCCCCTCTGATCGGTCTTGCCGAGGAGATTCGTGAACGTCCACGCGGCGCTCGCCTTCGGATACCAGGCGCGGGGATTACTCTCACCGAAGGTGGAGAATCCATCGTTGCGCAGGGCGGCCGTCAGGTACAGCTGGTTGTAGATGTCCGCCGTCGCCTGTCCGAAGTACGACTCGGAGTGTACGAGCGACTTGAATTCCGTCGGAATCCACGCCGTCGTGTTCTGCAGGTTGAACGGCGTCGCGGCGACGAGGTTCTGTCCGTTGACGTCCGTCTCGCGGAATCGGCGCGCGTTCAGGTTCTGTCCAAGCGTGAACGTTCCGGAGAAATTCGGAGTGAACGTGTGGCTCAGCGTCGCCGTCAGGTTGTGATCGATCTGGAGATTGTTGCCATCGGTGCGGAAGACCTGCCCGCTGGCGAACGACGACGACGACTGTGCCTGCGCGTCCAGCAACTGATTGCTGTAGTAATCGGCACCGAGCGTGTAGTCGAGCTTCAGCCAGTCGGTGGCGTCGTAGTTCAAATTGACGTTGCCATACGCGCGGTTCGTCTCGGCCGTGTTCAGATTGCCGAAGATGACGAAGAGCGGGTTGTCATAGCCGCGGCCGCTCAGATTGTCGAACAGCACGGGCTGCGGATACCGATAGGAGCGCTGTGTCTGCGTGGCGGTGTCGAGATAAGGAAAGTTGTTGAAGTTCGGCGACGTACGCATGGCGCCGAGCAGCAGTCCCGACGTGTTGGAGCCCTTCTGCACGAACTGTCCGCGGCCGTCGACATACGAAATGTTGCCGCCGACGGTGAGTCGATCGAACAGGTGGTGCGAGGCCTTCAGGCGAACCGTGGTTCGCTTGTAGGTGTCGTTCGGGCCCAAGATGACGCCCTGCTGATTCGTATAGCCGGCCGAGAGGTAGAAGACGGTCTTGTCATTTCCACCAGACGCGGAGAGCGTATTGTCGGAATTGTGACCGGTCTCGAAGATCTCATCGAAGTGATTGTACGTTGGCGTTCCCGCCGCAATCAGGTCTCCGTACGAACCGCTCGTGAGGCGGCAACCTGGGTGGGTGCAGACGGCATTGACGCCGTGGGAACCCTGCGCATAGCTCGTCTGTAGCGGGACCTTCCTGTTGACTTTGTCGAACGAGTAGTTCGAGCCCAGCGAATAGTGTGTGCCACCGGCGTGGCCGCTCTTCGTGGTGATGATCACGACACCGTCCGATGCGCGCGCGCCGTAAATCGCCGCGGCAGCCGCACCCTTCAGGATCGTCACCGTCTCGATGTCGTTCGGGTTGATGTCGGCTGCGCGGTTCGGCGCGGCAACACCAGCCGTCGGATCTTCCGCCGTCATGACGGAATTGTCGATCGGCACACCATCGACGACGAACAGCGGCTGCGCATCGCCCGAGAGCGACTTGATGCCGCGGATGCGAATGTACGCCGATGAGCCCGGGTCACCCGACTGACTGTTGACCTGGACGCCGGGAGTCTTGCCGGCGAGCGCCTCCACGATGTTGTTCTCGTGTGAGCGCGTGATCAGCGACGAGTCGACCGTCGACACCGCGGTGCCGAGCTTCTCGATCGAGCTGGTCGTGCCCGCGCCCGTCACGACGATTTCGCCGAGGCGGAGCGGATTGACGTCGAGCGCAAAATCCTGCGTGACGTTGCCCGCGAGCGTAATCGTCGCGGCCTTCGCCTTGTAGCCGATCAAGCGTGCGGTGATCGTGGCCTGCTGCCCGTGTGCGCGCGCGGCCGGAACGACGAGCGAATACCGCCCATCATCTCGCGTAAGCGTGACAGAGCCAAGCCCTTCGACAGTGACGCTTGCCGTACCGAGCGGCGCACCGCCCTCCGCACTGGTGACTCGACCAGTGATCGTGACAGCGTCCTGCGCTACGGCATAAGCCGGAAGCGCAATGAGCGCACACACGACGGCAATAACTGACCTAACAGAACGTCCCATGCTTCCTCCTTGCCACCTCTTCCAAAAGGTGTGTGGACGACGATGAATCTTGTCTGGTTGGCGTTCGAGCGCTCGCGGAAATCGCGTTGCGCCTCCCTCAGATGCCGCTGGGTGTCCCCTCCTCTTGGCGGTTCGATTCGCATGCGGCGGCACGACACACATGGGGCAGCCATGGACGAACGCCCCGGCACCCGACGAAAAAGACTCTCGACCGGTTCCGACAATGGAACCTTTTCAGGATCCCATTGTCGGAACCGAACATTTACGAACATAAAGTGTGGTACCACACAGTGCAAGAATCCGGTGAAGTATCACAAATCCGCCCCCCGCGCAGGCTGTTGAGCCCGCCTAACCCCACCGTAGCGGCCTCCGCTGCCGCTACCATATCTTCCGGCATGGCACCCGTCGTCCGGCAGATTGCCCGCCGCGTCCTCATACCCATTGCCCTTGCCGCCTCCGCCCCCTCTCTGGGAGCGCAACGGCTCAGCGACAGCACCGCCTCCGGGACAATCATCCACCCGCGACCGCGCGCCCTCGTCGCAGGTATCATAGGAGTAGTAGCGGGCGGACTCGCAGGGTGGGGCTTTAGCCAGGGAGGTGGCCAGCATGGCGCCGGGATGCCCCTGATCGGAGCGGCAGGTGGAGGACTCATCGGATTCTTCGTCGGGCGTCAGCTCGACGAGCGCCGTACGATCGCCTTTCACGGCGCGCCTTCACTCAAGATCCCGAATGTCGGCGTGGAGCTCGACGGCGACGCCACCGTGCTCACGATTCGCGATTCCACCGCGGCCGTGGGCGGGAGCGACGGCGTTCAGCTCTTCTCCACCATGGATGCGCGACTCATCTCCCTCGGGACGCGCGCCGCCGGCCTGCACGGCATCGGCGCCATCGATCTCGCACCGCGGACCGCCTGGCTCGCCCTCGGCTCGCGCACCGGCCTCTATATCTATCCGCCGGAAAAGGGCCCCGGAGTTCTGGTGCGCCGCGCGAACATCAGCGCGATCGCCGCCGCGGACACCCGAATCTTCATCGCCACCGACAATCGCGTCGAGAGCGTGCCGGTGAACGCCGACTCCGTGCGCGACTTCCCCGGCACCGACCTGGGTGCGCCCGTCCGCGACGTCGTGCTCGACGAGGCGCGCGCGGTGCTCTGGGCCTCCACCGATCGGGCGCTCGTCGCGCTGCGCATCACCGGCGACTCACTCGCGATCATCGGCTCGGTGCCACTGGCCGGCGTGGGGCTGCGCGTCGTGGTCGATCGCGGGCTTGCCGCGGTGGCGATGGGCGAGAAGGGGGTCGCGCTCATCGATATCTCGGATCCAATAAATCCGAAGCCGCGCCCCACCTGGTCGGACGCGCGCTTCGCCTACGATGTGTCGATCGACGGGCCGCGGCTCTTCGTCGCCGCGGGACCCGAAGGGGTCTATCTCGTCAACATCTCGACCGACACCCCGAAGACCATTGGACTCGCACGCTCGCTAGGCTTCGCATCGGCGATCGTCTCGCACGACGGACACACCTTCATTCTCGATCGCCGCGCCAACGCGCTTCGGCGCATCGTTTCCACCTACTAGCAGAGGAGCACGTGCAGCGCAGGTATCCATACGGGTCCATTGTCGTCGCCGCGATCGCGGTCGTTCTCGCGTGCGGCAAGAGCTCGAGCGCCAGCGCTGCCACGAGCGCCGCGTCTTCGGCCACCGCCGGCCCCGACAGCCTCCTTCTCCGCCGCGCCGATCACGCGCGCATCCTCGGCAGCCCCACCGCGACCGTGTGGGTGGTGGAGGTGAGCGACTTCCAGTGTCCCTTCTGCCGTCAGTTCCACGACGAGGCCTACGTCGACATCAAGCGCGACTACGTGGACGCGGGCAAGGTGCGCCTCGCCTACGTGAACTTCCCGCTGTCGATGCATCGCAACTCCTTCGCTGCATCGGAGTCGGCGATGTGCGCAGCTGCGCAGGACAAGTTCTGGCAGATGCACGACGCGCTCTTCACGACGCAGAAACAGTGGGAGGCGCTCCCCGCGCCGCAGCCGATGTTCGACTCACTCGCTGTCGCGCAGGGTGTGGATGCGGCGGCATTTCGCAAATGCGTATCCGGCCACATCACGAAGCCGATGATCGAGGCGGACATCGACCGCGCGACGAAGGCCGGCGTGGAGTCGACGCCGACGTTCCTCATCGGCGGCATGATGGTGACGGGCGCGCAGCCGATCGCCAACTTCCGGATTGCGATCGATTCGGCGCTCGCACTCGCGTCCAATGCGGCAAAGCACTGAAGAGCGGAGAGCAGCCGGCCATCTCGGCGACACGCTCGCCCATCGAGAAACGAAAGTGGGGTTCGCCGATGAGGTGGTGACCTCACGACGAACCCCACACTATTCGACCGAGCGGCGAGGACCACCGGTCAAGCTACGACTTGGGCCTTAACGGCTTCGAGCGATCCTCGCCGCCTGCTGGTCACTAGACAATGGATCACCTCCTCTTTGAAGGGTTCGACATTGGGCGGAAACCTTCACCCCGCGCCGCGCTGCGCCATGCGCGCGCGACGTTCGGCGGAAAGACTAACGATGCGACGATTCCCGCGCAATATCTCCGCAATGTGGTCGCGCTCGCTCCCCCTGCACGTCAGCAAATCGTGAACTTTCTCCTCGGCGGCGCCTACGAAGGCGCCGTGCAGCTGGCGCGCGCGGCAGCGCTCTTCGCACCGCCGCGCGGAGGGAAGGTCGTTGCAACCTTTCGTGCGCGGCGCGGCATACGCGCGCGGTACCAGCAGTGGAATCGCGAGTCGCGGAACGGGGAGCGGCCGCTCGTCTGGATGCACGCATCGTCGGTGGGCGAGGGGTTGCAGGCGCGCCCTGTGCTCGAGATGCTCCGCTCGGGCAATCCCAAGCTGCAACTCGCCTACACTTTCTTCTCGCCGAGCGCGGAGACGTTCGCGCGGTCGCTCGACGCGGACTTCGCGGAGTATCTGCCGTTCGATTCGCGCGGCGACGCACGGGTGGTGCTCGACGCGCTCTCGCCGCGCGTGCTGGCCTTCTCGAAGCTCGACGTGTGGCCGGCGCTCGTCGCCGCCGCGCGAGCGCGCGGCGTGCGCACCGCGCTCCTGAGTGCGACGCTGCACGAGCGCTCGCGCCGGAATTCGTGGTTCTCGACCGCATTCACGGGCGCCGCCTACGCCGCGTTCGATGTGGTCGGCGCCGTCGACGAGGCCGATGCGATCCGCCTCATCAAGCTCGGCGTGCGCGAGAAGGCGATCTCCGTCACCGGTGACACGCGCTTCGATCAGGTGTGGACGCGCGCGCAGCCATCGGATGCGCGCAACGCGCGGCTCGCGCCGCTGCACAGCGACCGTCCGACGCTCGTCGCGGGCTCCACGTGGCACGCGGACGAGCGCGAGCTGCTCCCCGCGTGGGTCGCGATGCGCTCGCAGCTGCCCGATGCACGACTGATCATCGCGCCTCACGAGCCGACGCGCGCGCACCTCGCGCACATCGAGAAGTGGGCCGCCACGCACAAGCTCTCGCTCACGCGCACGAGTGCGCTCCCGCGTGGCGGGCAGTCCGACGTCGTGCTTGTGGACGGCGTGGGGATGCTCGGCGACCTGTACGCGCTGGCCGATGTCGCGTACGTGGGCGGCGGCTTTCACGGCGCGGGGCTGCACTCGGTGCTCGAGCCGGCAGCGTTCGGCGTGCCGGTGCTCTTCGGCCCGCGCCACGAGAAGAGCCGCGATGCCGCGGCGTTGATCGCCGCCGACGCCGGCGCCTCCGTGACGGACGGCTCGGCCATCACCGCGCGCCTCGAGGCGCTGCTCACGCGCCCGGATACTCGCGGCGCCGAGGGCGCGCGCGCGAAGGAGCTCGTGGAGAAGGGACGGGGGGCGGCGGCGCGGTCGACGGCGCTGGTGACGGGGCTTTTGAGCGAATAGTAAGGCTCGACGCGCACTAACAATCAGATACGGACACAAACGGAAAACGCCCGCGCGCGCGGTCACAGCCACACGCGGTGTGATCGCCTACGCACCAGCCGCGTGCGCGCCGGCGTGCACGGCGGCGCGCTCGGGCTTGTGGAGCAAAAATCCCTGCACCAGCGGAACACCGAGGCGCTTCACCGTCTCGAGCTCCTCGGCCCGCTCGATCCCTTCGGCGATCACCATCGCGCCCTGCTCCTTCGCGAAGACGACCATCGTCTCGACGAGATTCTGCTTGATGAAGTTCGTGTCGATGGCGGTGATCAGCGAGATGTCGAGCTTGATGAAGTCCGGCTCGAGGTTCGCGATCGAGCCGAGCCCCGCGTAGCCACTCCCTGCGTCGTCGACAGCGAAGCGGAAGCCACGCTCGCGGAACGACCGGAGGCGCTCGCGGAACTTCGGATAGTCCTTGATCGCCGTGCGCTCCGTGATCTCGAGCACGATGCGCCGCGGATCGATGGAGTCGAGGACGCCGAAGCCGGGATCGGCGAAGTCGTGCGGATCGACGTTGACGAAGAGCAGCTGCTCACCACGCAGCAGCTCCTTCGCGCCGACGAGCGCGCGCGCGCGACACAGGCGGCTGAGCTCCCACACCAGGTCCGCTTCGGCCGCGACCTCGAACATCACTTCGGGGCTGCGGAGGGTGCGCGGCACGCCGCGCGCGAGTGCTTCGTAGCCGAAGATCTCGCCCGTCTCCGCGAGCACGATCGGATGGAAGTCGACATAGACGGAGCCGGAGTGCAGCACCCCCTTGAGCGCAGCGGTGCGGCGCACGCGCTCGCGCTGCTCCACGCTTCGCGCGGCGTTCGCCGCCTCGCGCATGCCGCGATAGATCAGTCGCTCGAAGCGGATCTTCGGCGTGTAGTAGACGTGTGAGGAACCGATGTAGATGTCGAAGAGCGACGACACATCCTCGCCGTGCACCTCCTCGAGCCGATTGCCGACGAACTGCTGGAGCTGGCGACCGGTCTCCGTAATCTGGGCGTCGGTGGGCACCGGCTTCCCCTTGTCGGGGATTTGCAGGAAGATGAAATCGTCATCGTTGGCAAAGCCGACCATCATGCGCGTGGTGCCGAGCGAGTGGGAATCGAGGTACTCGCGCACTGCGGCGGAGGTCGTCTCCAGCACCTGGTCCAGCTTCTCCCATCCATAAATCTCTTCGATCTTCGAATAGCGTACGAAGTTGAGATAGTAGACGATCACCTCGCCGCGATCCTTGATCAGCCCGCGCGTGCGCTCGAGCATCACCGGGAGCGTCGGCATTCCCGTGAGCGGATCGTAGAGCATCTCCTCGTACTCGACGTTGTCGATGCGCTGCGACAGCGCGATCCCCTGCGCCGCGATGCGTGCGATCGCGGAACGGATCCGCCACGCGATCTCTGCTGGCGCGGCCGGCGCGAGATACCACTCGTCGACACGGAACTCGATCGCGCGGCGGCACGCGACATCGTTCTCGCCGGCCAGAATGACGGGGATTCGGCGCGCGCTCGCGTGCTCGACGATGGCGCGGAGCAGCGACGGATCATCGGTGGCGACGACGATCGCGCGCGCTGAGGCGTGCATGTCGATCGCCGCCGGGAGCGCAGCGGCCGGATCGACTGATACGACGTCGAGCTGAAGCAGCTCCGCCGCTTCCGCGAGCGCCCCGTCGACGCTGTCGGAGAGCAGGAAGGCGCGCGGGGCGGGCGTCATTGCGGCGGGGACACGAGGGCGAGATTCCGGCGGACCCTCAGCTCGAGATCCGCGAGATCGATCGGCTTGGTGATGTAGTCATCCGCGCCCGTCTGAATCGCCGACTGCTTGTCGTTCCACTCGGTGAGCGCCGTGAGCATGATGATCCGGACGGTGCGGCCGTGCTCCGGGTGCTGCTTCATGAGACGGCAAACCTCCCATCCGCTGCGCCCCGGCATGAGCACGTCGAGGAGCACGAGCAGGGGACGCGCGGCCTCGAAGAGCGCGAGCGCCTCTTCGCCATCGTGGGCGATGATCACGGGGAAGCCGCGCGACTCGAGGAGCGCGCGCACGATCTCCGCGTTGTCATCGTTGTCGTCGACGACCAGGATGGCTTGCGCGGGCGGTGTGGAAATAGTCGCTCCTGGCCAGGCGGGCGGCGAGCTGGTGTGCCCGCCGGTAGTGCACGGCCGCGATGCGGCCGTGCACTTTGAAAAGCTAGCGGCGCGGCGCCATGTTCGGGCGATACACCACACCGACTCCGAACGACGTGCGGCTGGGCGCGTTGCCGATTCCACCGACGGTGAGCGCAGCGGTGACGCCAACGGTCTTCGTCACATCGAGACGCGCGCCGATGTCGAAGTTGAGCTTCAGATCGGTGCCTTCGCCGGCGCAGTCACTCGCGCACACGTCGACCGACAGGCGCGGCGACACGAACGGCGTAACTGCCAGCCCGCCGGACAGCGGAAAATAGTGGCCTGCAACGACGCCGACCGGAATGCGAATGAGCGAGTAAGTGCCGAACGCGCCGTAAAGACCGCCGGTGAGCATCAAGTCGATCGGCACTTCCTGCGTCGACTTCATCAGCGTGTAGCCGAGTCCGGCACCCGCGAGAAAGAGCGTTCGGTTGCCTGGCGTCGCGAGCCCGACGTCGAAGTTCAGCATCACATCCGACGCGATCCCCTCGCGCCACTGGCCGACGAAGCTCGTGCCGTAGTCGCCGCCGCCGGCGACGAGAACCTGAAAGTCGCGCGACGTGATCGTCGGCACCTGCATCGTCGGGTAGTGCCAGGCCTGCGCGGATGCCGAGCCGGCTGCGAGAACGACGGCGGCGCAGGCGAAGGTGAACGTCTTCGCAAACAGGGAACGAGTGCTCATTGCTCTTCCTCGAATTCTATGAGTGATAAGTGCTAGGGTTTTGCAGCTGTTGTCGAATCGGTTGCTGCTGGCCGCCGACGGCGCGGAATGGTGTCCTCCGGCGAAGCGCGCTGCAGAGCGTACGACACCCCGATCCCGAAAATTCCGCTGGTCGCGCCGATCTCGCCCTCACGGGCATTCTTGCCGGTTTCGTATCCGACGGTGACGCCCACCTGCGGGAGCACTGCAGCGTCGACGCCAACCGACACGCGAAAGAGACCGTGATCATCAGTGGTGCCGTTTTCGCGAACGCGATTCAACGTGTAGAATGGCGAAACATAGGCGGAAATGCCACGTCCATTCTCGCCGATCGCCCTGCGATATCCCGCTGAAATTCCGGCCGGAATCTGCCAGACATTCACACCATGGAAGTTCGCGCCGCCCATTCCCACGAATGGGGCTACCCCGAACGCAGAAGCTTGATTGAGCACCGGCACCATCAGTCGCGCTCCATACGTGGCCGTCGCCGAACCATTCTTCGGATCGAGATACCCGACGCCGCCCGCAAGCTGGACGATACCGTTCATCGGCGACCACGCCACCGCGCCGCCGTACGAGCTGTAGTCGCTGCTCGTGCCGACGTTGAGGCCGAGCGTGAAACCGCGATTCGTGAATGCATTCTGCAGCACGGGTGCGCCAAGCATCTGCGCGCGCGCTGGTGCTGCGAGCGAGAGCGCGGATGCGAGCATGACTGCGACAGCCGACAGCGAGCGAGGTGCTTTCACGAGAACCTCCAAAAAAAAACGCGGACCCAGCAGTGCGGCCCGCGCTCCTTCAATGCAATGTGCGTGCGAGGCTAGACGGACGTCGCTTTTTCCGTGACGACGCGCACCTGATCGTCGACCACCTGCAGGAAGCCGCCGTCGACGGCGAAGCGCGGATTCCCTGCCGCGCCCTCCACGCGGAGCGTACCGGTACCGAGCGCCGTGATCATCGGCGCGTGCCCCGTGAGGATGCCGAGCTCGCCGTCGAAGGCGGGCGCGACTACGGAGGTCGCGTCGCCCTCGAAGAGCACCTTTTCCGGCGAGATGACCTGGACTTTCAGCACGATCTCAGCTCTTCAGCGTCTTGGCCTTCTCGACTGCTTCGTCGATAGAGCCGACCATGTAAAACGCCTGCTCGGGAAGCTCGTCGAACTCGCCCGCTACGACGCGCTCGAACGACTCCACCGTATCCTCGAGCTTGACGTACTTGCCATCGATGCCCGTGAACTGCTTGGCGACCGCGAACGGCTGCGACAGGAAGCGCTGCACACGTCGCGCGCGGCCGACGATCCGCTTGTCGTCTTCGCCCAGCTCGTCCATGCCGAGGATCGCGATGATGTCCTGCAGCTCCTTGTAGCGCTGGAGAATGCGCTGCACGCCGCTCGCCGCGTTGTAGTGGCGCTCACCGACGTATTGCGCGGCGAGAATGCGCGAGCCCGACGCGAGCGGATCGACGGCAGGATAGATGCCGATCTCCGTGAGGGCACGGCTGAGCACGACCGTCGCATCGAGGTGCGCGAACGCGGCCGCCGGCGCGGGATCCGTGATGTCGTCCGCCGGAACGTAGATCGCCTGCACCGACGTGATCGAGCCGTTCTTCGTCGACGTGATGCGCTCCTGCAGATCGCCCATCTCGGTCGCGAGCGTCGGCTGATAGCCGACAGCGCTCGGCATGCGGCCGAGCAGCGCGGAGACTTCCGAGCCGGCCTGCGTGAAGCGGAAGATGTTGTCGATGAAGAGCAGCACGTCCTGGTTCTCGACGTCGCGGAAGTATTCGGCGATCGTGAGCCCCGAGAGCCCGACGCGCAGACGCGCACCCGGCGGCTCGTTCATCTGGCCGTACACGAGCGCCACCGAGTCGAGGATGTTCGCTTCCTTGAACTCGAGATAGAGATCGTTGCCTTCGCGCGTGCGCTCGCCCACGCCGCAAAACACCGACCGGCCGCCGTGCCCCTTCTGCACGTTGTTGATCAGCTCCTGGATGATGACCGTCTTGCCGACACCGGCGCCGCCGAAGAGACCGATCTTTCCACCCTTCACGAACGGGGCGATGAGATCGATGACCTTGATCCCCGTCTCGAAGATCTCCGTCTTGGGCTCGAGATCGACGAAGTCCGGACTCGGACGGTGAATCGACCAGCGCAGCGCGTCCTTTGGAATAGCCGGCCCGTTGTCGACCGGCTCGCCGAGCACGTTGAGGATGCGGCCGAGGGCGGGCGCCCCCACCGGAACGGTGATCGGCGAGCCCGTGTCGGTGACGCGCATGCCGCGCTCGACACCGTCGGTCGTCGACATCGCGACCGCGCGCACCTGATTGCGGCCGATGTGCTGCTGCACTTCGGCAGCGAGCTTCACCTGCGTGCCGCCCTCGGCGAGCTGGTCGATCGTGATCTCGTTGAAGATCTCGGGAAGGTTCTCGGACTCGAACTCGACGTCGAGCACCGGACCGATGACCTGCACGACCTTTCCGATATTGTGGTCAGCCATGATTGATTTCCAAAAGGTCAGACCGAAGCACGCGCTCCGGCGTTTGAAGCGTGGGTCGTGGGTGCGTCAACCGCTCAGTGCCTCTGCACCGCCGACGATCTCGGCGATCTCCTGCGTGATCTGCGCCTGACGTGCGCGGTTGTACGTGCGACGAAGATCGTTGAGAATGTCGCCCGCATTGTCCGTCGCCGCCTTCATCGCCGTTCTGCGCGCGCCCTGCTCGCCGGCGACCGTCTCGACGAGCGCGCGATACACCGCGTTGCGCACAGTGAGTGGAAGGAGCTCCGTGAGAATCTGCTCGGCGTTCGGAAAGAGCAGATAGTCGCGCGCCGGTCCCGTGCGAACCGGCGGCGTGACGGGAAGCACGCGCTCGGCCACGGGCGGCGTCGAGAGCGGTGAGTTGTACTTCGCGTACACCACGTACACCGCGTCGAGCTTCTTCTCGATGAAGTCCTTCATCAGATCGTCGACGAGCTGCGGGCCGTGCTCCGCGAGCGGCTTGTCGCCGATGTCGATGCGCGACGTCGCGACCGGCGTGCCGACGTAGCGGAAGAAGCCGACGCCCTTGCGGCCGACGACGTGAAGCTCGGTCTGCACTCCGCCCGCCGTGAGGCGCGCGAGGAGCGAACGCGCTTCCTTGATGAGATTCGAGTTGAAGGCGCCCGCGAGTCCCTGGTTGGACGTCAGCAGGATCACCGCGGCGCGGCTCCCCGACTTCGGGAGATCGTTTTGCGCGCCATGCTCCGGCTGCCGGAGCAGTGGGAAGCGCTCGGCGAGCTCCGGCGAGTACAGATCCGAGATGACCGCCTCAAGCGCCTTCGCGTACGGGCGCGCAGCGACGACGCGGTCCTGCGCGCGCTTGAGCTTCGACGTCGCGACCATCTCCATGGAGCGCGTGATCTTCCGCGTCCCTTCGATGGACTTGATCCGTCCCTTGAGCTCGCGTCCCTGCGCCATGAGTCAGCTCGTGTGGTGCGAGTTAGTGCGCGGCCGGTGCAGCCGGCTTCCCCGCGGCAGCCGGAGCAACAGCCGCCTTCTTCGCATCCGCGAGCTTCGCGGCCGGCGTCGGAGCGCCGGCGGGCGTCGCCTTGAACGCGGCGAGCCCATCCTTCAGCGCCTGCTCGCCTTCCTTCGACATGACTTTTTTGTCGCGAATTTCGAGGCCGACCTGGGGATAGCTCTTCGCCATGAAGGCGAGGAACTCCTTTTCCCACATGCGAAGCCGCGGAACCTCGACGTCATCGAGGAAACCGTTCGACACCGCGTAGATGATCATGACCTGCTGGTCGACCGGCATCGGCTCGTACTGCGGCTGCTTGAGTACTTCGACCGTGCGCGCGCCGCGATCGAGCTGCGCCTTGGTGGTCTTGTCGAGATCCGATGCGAACGCGGCGAACGCTTCGAGCTCGCGATATTGCGCGAGATCGAGGCGGAGGCGGCCGGCGACGGAGCGCATCGCCTTGATCTGCGCCGCGCCACCGACGCGAGAGACGGAGATACCGGCGTTGATCGCCGGGCGCGTACCGGCGTTGAACAGATCGGCCTCGAGGAAGATCTGTCCGTCGGTGATCGAGATGACGTTCGTCGGGATGTAGGCGGACACGTCACCGGCCTGGGTCTCGATGATCGGAAGCGCGGTGAGCGAGCCACCCGCCTTGAAGATCGTCTTGCCGTCCACCACCGACGGATCTTCGCTGATCTTCGCGGCGCGCTCGAGGAGGCGGGAGTGGAGATAGAAGACGTCACCCGGATACGCTTCGCGGCCCGGCGGACGGCGGAGCACCAGCGAGATCGAGCGATACGCGGCGGCCTGCTTGGACAGATCGTCGTAGACGCAGAGCGTTGCCTTCCCCTCGTGATACATGAAGTACTCGGCCATCGCGCATCCGGAGTACGGCGCGATGTACTGCATCGGCGCGGGATCAGAGGCGGCGGCGACGACGACGATCGTGTATTCGAGTGCGCCCGTCGCGCGGAGCTTCTCCACCGTCGACGCGACCGTCGACTTCTTCTGGCCGATCGCGACGTAGACGCAGAGCACGCCGGTGCCCTTTTGATTGATGATCGTGTCGATCGCGATCGCCGTCTTGCCGATGCCGCGGTCGCCGATGATCAGCTCGCGCTGTCCGCGACCGATCGGGATCATGGCATCGATCGCCTTGAGCCCCGTCTGCATTGGCTCTTTCACCGGCTGGCGCACGATGATGCCGGGCGCTTCGGACTCGACCTTGCGCGTAAGCTTGGCGGTGATCGGTCCGAGTCCGTCGATCGGGTTGCCGAGCGCGTCGACGACGCGGCCGAGCATCTCAGGGCCGACGGGGACTTCGAGCACGCGACGGGTGCGGCGGACTTCGTCGCCTTCCTTGAGCTTGAGCCAGTCGCCGAGGATGACGGCGCCGATGTTGTCTTCCTCGAGATTCAGCGCGAGGGCGGTGACCTTCTCACCCGTCTCGGCGGAAGTACACTCAAGCATCTCGCCCGCCATCGCCTTGAGGAGCCCGTAGATGCGGGCGATACCATCCTTTACCTCGAGGAGGGTACCGACATCCTCGACGTCGAGTTCGTGGAGGTCCGCCGCTTCGATTTCGCGGAGGAGAATGTCCTTGATTTCGGCGGGGCGGAGCGTGGTTTCGGAGGCCATGTCGGCAGCGGGCTATGGGGTCACGAAAATATTCGTCTGTAGCTTGTGAAATTTATCACAAGCTAGCCATTCGGGCAAGACTCGGGCTGCCCATATATCGCCCCCCTGAGCGCCTGGCGCTAGCCGCGGAGGAAGCGTTCGAGGAGGTCCGTGGCGCGCAGCGCCGAGAGCGCACTGGCGTGGGCGCGGACGAGGCGCTTGACGGTGGCCGAAAGCTTGGCACTCGAAGAAAAGCCGACGAGGCGCGCCACGGCGGTGAGATCGTAACCCGGATTCTTGGCGAGCTCACCGGCGGCGAGGAGTCGCACGAGGTCGAGGACGCGTTTGAGCGTGGGGGAGCCGCCGGCGGAGAAGCTCCGGCTCAGGTGCTCGCGAGTGACGCCGAGCGTGCCGGCGATTTCCGCGGTGCCGACGGGGCGGCCAGCGCGCGCGATCGACGCGCGCCAGGCGGCCAGCTGGAGGGGCGCGGTGAGCGCGAGCGGCGTCGGCGGGGTGTGGAGGGCGGCGGCGAAGCGCGCGGAGAAGCCGTGCGCGAGGAGGACGTGGGCGAGCAGGACATCGTCGGTGCCATCGGCGAGGACGTCGGCGAAGTCGAGCTCTGCGCAGCGCGCGATCGCGGGTGCGTCGACGGGGCGAAAGGGGGTGAGCGCCACGAAGGGGATGCTCGGATATTCGCGCGCCAGCTCGGCGGGAGCGTGGCCGTCGCCATCGGAGGCGACCTCGACGAGCGCGCTATCGACGAAGTGCGTGCGAAAGGCGTTGGCGAAATCGTGCTCCGTGCGCACGAGGACGCCGCGGCGATGGATGCGGACGAGAGTCGCGCGAATGCGAGCGCGCGTGTGCTCACGGGTGACATAGGCGAGGATGACCGCCTCTCGCGCGGGCGCAATCATCAATGCGCGAGCGGCGCGCCGCCGACCGTCTCCGCAGCGCGTTGCAGCACCTCGCGCGCATTGGCGTACGAGATGATCGCGAGCGCCTCGTCGATCGGCACCCACTTGCACGCGGTGATCCCCTCTTCGCGCTGCGGGCTCGTTGCGGCGTTCTCGGATTCCATCAGAAAGAAGTGGCAGACCTTGTGGATCAGCTTCCCGCGAAAGCGAAAGTGCCAATCGATGGTGGCGAGCTCGCTGCGAACGACGAGATCGGTGAGCCCCGTCTCCTCGGAGACTTCGCGCAGTGCGGCCGCTTCCGGGAGCTCGCCCTTCTCGAGATGCCCCTTGGGAAAGCCCCAATTGCGATAGCTGTCGCGGATGAGCAGAAAGAGCGGACGGCCGTCTTCGACGCGATAAACGACTCCGCCGGCGGAGACTTCGCGGTTGGCGCGCGAGCGCGTCACGACGCTAGCCGCGCGCGCTTGCGGGGACGCCGGACATCTCGACTTCGTTCAGCGTCGCGCGTCCCTCGATGAATTGCCGCACCACGGGATCCTTCGTGTTCCTGATCTCCTCGACCGTGCCGACCTGGCGCACTTTCCCATCGTACAGCATCGCGATCCGCGAGCCGATGGAGTACGCGCTCCGCATGTCGTGCGTGATGACGACGCTTGTGACGCCGAGTTGTTTGCGCATGCGGATCATGAGCTCGTCGATGACGGCGCTGGTGACCGGATCGAGGCCCGTGGTGGGCTCATCGTAGAGGATGTACTTCGGGCGGAGGGCGATGGCGCGCGCTATTCCGACGCGCTTGCGCATGCCGCCGGAGAGCTCGGCCGGAAAGCGTGTCTCGGTGTCGGGGAGATCGACGAGGCGAAGCGCTTCGCTCACGCGCTCGCGGATCTCATCGTCCTTCATCTCGAGCTTGCGAAGTCCCATGGCGACGTTGTCGCCGATGGTCATCGAGTCGAAGAGGGCGGCGAACTGAAAGACGTAGCCGATCTTCGCGCGGAGCGCGTAGAGCTCGCGGCGGGGTAGATTCGGGACGTCCTGGCCATCGACAAGGACGGTGCCCGAGTCCGGCTCGAGGAGGCCGACGATGTGCTTGATGGCGACCGATTTGCCGGTTCCGGAGTAGCCGATGACCACCATCGTCTCGCCTTCCATCACATCGAGCGAGAAGCCCTGGAGGACTTTCTTGTCGCCGAAGGCCTTGTAGACGTCTTGCAGCTTGATCATTCGGAAATGTGCCGCAATCGACATTGTCGGGCAACGACCGGGGGCGCACCGCTTCGAACGATTGTGAGACCAGCGGGTATGGATGCGGTCGAGCTGCAGGCGCCGCACCCCTCGACAACGATGGCGACATGCCATTCGTTTTAAGCACGGCTCGCGACGACACGCTCGTCTCGGGACTTCCCCCATTCCACCACGCATGCGCCGACTCGCTTCTCTCGCGCTTCTCATCGCCGTCGCCTCACCGCTGCGCGCGCAGATCATCCATCGCATCGGCAAGCCGACCGCCGATACGACTCAGACGACGCGTCCGGTCGAGGTGCCGCATCGCACGCTGGCGCCCGAGGGACATCCAACGCTCTCCGGGATCGTCTACGACAGCCTCCACGACGAGCCCGTTCGTGGAGCGACGGTGGTCATCGCGGGGTCGACGCACCAGGCGGTGTCGGACTCGAACGGCGCCTACCACTTCTCCGTCGACAGTTTGCCGGAGGGCACGGTGGTCGTCGGTTTCTTCATGCCCGGGATGGACTCGCTCGGCATCACGCCGCCAGCGCGTCAGATCGTGATCCGGCATGGCGAATCGGCGGTGCTCGATCTCGGGACGCCGTCGATGCGAACGATACTCCGCGTCATCTGCCGCGACAGCGCCACGGAGGGGCACGGGTTGATGATGGGTGTGGTGCGCAACGCGGACACCGATCAGCCGCTGGTGGGCGCGCTCGTCGTGGTGATGTGGACAGAGATGAACATCGGGGCGACATCGCTAGCGAAGCTGCCGAAGGCCGTTCACACGACCGTGAACGACAAGGGTGCCTACCGCGTGTGCGGCGTTCCCAACGGCGTTGCACTGCGCGCACAGGCGCGGCTTGGTACGAAGGCGAGTGGATTCATCGATGTCACGATGCCGCCCGGGGGCGTGCTGCAGCGCGACTTTCTCGTCGGTGAACGGATCGTCGCAAGAGCGGCGCCCCCTCCCGACACCGGCGCGCAGCGGACGCCGCCGGCTGCTCCAGCGAAGGCTCTCGGCACGGCGCAGCTGAACGGCACGGTGCTGGGTGCGGATGGGAAGCCGCTCGAAGGGGCGCAGGTGTATCTCGTCGGCACAGCGATCGGCGCACGCGCCGATTCACGCGGTGCCTTCCGGCTTGGCGGGTTGCCCGCGGGGACGCAGACTGTCGAGGTGCGGCTACTCTCCTATGCGCCGCAGCGCTTCACCGTCGATCTCTCCCCCGCGCGGGAGAGCAGGCTCGCTGCCGTGCTCGACACGCGCGCGAATGTGCTCGGCGAGGTGAGGGTCGAAGCGAAGGCGGGGAGTACGATCCCCGGATTCGATGCGCGAGCGAAGCGCGGAATGGGGGCCTTCATCACGCGCGACGACATCGAGAAGCGCCAGTCGATTCTGACGACTGATCTGTTTCGGACGATCCCGGGACTGAACGTCGCATTCGACGGGACGAACTACACCGTGCAGTCGGCGCGCGCCGGCAACATGAGCTGTCCGATGCAGTGGTATCTCGACGGAGCACCCTTCGACAATTCGGACAACTCGTTCGATCAGATGATTCGGCCGGATGATATCGAGGCGATCGAGGTCTACAAGAGCGCAAGCGAGGTGCCCGTGCAGTTTCAGGGAAAGAATGCGTCGTGCGGAACCATTCTCGTGTGGACGAAGCGCGCGGCGACCGGGAGAACGAAGGCTGCGAAGGCGGCAGCAGAGAAGAACAAGAATCCGTAGCGGCACAGCATAGCGCGATACGAAACGGCCCCGCGACCGAAGATCGGTCGCGGGGCCGTGTTCGTTCTGGCACATGAGTCTCAGGCAGCGAAGCTGGCCAAGGCGATGCCGACTTCCCCTTCGCGCAGTCGCTTGAGCGCACGGTCGCGCAGCTGGCGGACGCGCTCGCGGGTGACGCCGAGCATGGAGCCGATCTCCTCGAGGGTGTGCTCGCGTCCACCGTCGAGTCCGAAGTAGAGGCGGAGCACTTTCGCGTCGCGGGCGGGGAGGGTGGCGAGTGCACGCTCGATCTCGTCGCTGACGAATCGATTCATGTATTCGTCCTCGGGGTTCGGCATGTCCTCCGAGACAAAGCGATCCATGATCGAGCGGTCGCTGTCGGGGTCGAGCGAGGCGTCGAGACGGATGTCGCCCGTGTTGAGCGCGGAGAGCGCCTGCACGACTTCCACCGTGAGACCGGTGAGGCGCGCGAGCTCCTCGGGCATCGGCTCGCGACGCAGATTCTGCCGCAGGCACTCGGCTCCCTTGATGATGCGCGAGAGATCGGAGGTGCGGTTGAGAGGGACGCGAACGGTGCGCCCCTGCTTCGCAAGCGACGAGAGAATCGCCTGACGGATCCACCAGACGGCGTAGGAGATGAACTTGACGCCCTGCTCGGGATCGAACTTCCGCGCGGCGGTAAGGAGGCCGACGTTACCCTCGCCGATGAGATCGATGAGGGGCATGCCGCGGTTCTGATATTTCTTCGCGACGGAGATGACGAAGCGCAGGTTGCGCGTGACGAGCTCCTGCAGCGCATTCTGATCGCCTTTGCGAATCAGCCGCGCGAGATCGAATTCCTGGGTTCCCTTGAGGAGCGGGTAGCTGCTGACCTCGTAGAGGTATTGATCGAGGATGTCGCGCTCCGGTGCGTTCGGCGCGATGCCCGCAGGCGCAGCGCGAGGGCGGCTGCGCTTCACTTCGGTCATGGATTCAGATCCCGATTGAGTGTCGTCGGTGCGTGCGTGCGGAGGAATGTCGGCGGCAAAAATACAACTGGACACACGGCGCGCCAGCCCCTGTTTTGCTTGACTGCCCGGAGGAGTACGACTAAGATTGGGGGCTCGCTGCGGAGTTTTTCGGAGGGAGATTTCAGGGGGCGTAGCTCAGTTGGGAGAGCGCTTGAATGGCATTCAAGAGGTCAGGGGTTCGATTCCCCTCGCCTCCACCTGATCAGACATGTGTCACGCGGGAATAGCTCAGTTGGTAGAGCACAACCTTGCCAAGGTTGGGGTCGCGGGTTCGAGTCCCGTTTCCCGCTCTGTTGCTTACGGTAGTGATGCGCACGACTTCATTGCCGGCGTGTAGTGCGGGCGGTTAGCTCAGTTGGTTAGAGCGCCACGTTGACATCGTGGAGGTCACAAGTTCGAGTCTTGTACCGCCCATTTCGGGGCTTCGATTCGCGACCGCAGTCGCTTGACGGTGCACCGGAGCAGGACTAGTTTTGCGGGATGACGGCGGAAGTGTCTCCGCAACCGAGACATGTCCGCCGTTGTGATTGAAAACAGCTTGTTCGGGCGCCTGTAGCTCAATTGGATAGAGCATCTGACTACGGATCAGAAGGTTGGGGATTCGAGTTCCTCCAGGCGCACCATGATCTCGCGGTGCGGCACGTTCACGGTGCAGCAGATGAATACGTGAGATTTGCGGGGCGTGGCGCAGCCCGGTTAGCGCGCCTGGTTCGGGACCAGGAGGTCGGTGGTTCAAATCCACTCGCCCCGACCATCTTAGACCGCGCAGCAGCGGACTAATTCGTCGGAACTGCCGCTTCAGTACGGCGGTTGCAAATGTTCTCTGCGGCTCCAGCACGGTTTCTCGAGGCTGGAGCCGTTTTGCGTTCGTGCGTGTCTCAGCCGATGAGATGCAGAACGGTCGTTGTCGCCGCATCCCAGCGCACCTCGATCTCCGGACCCTGCGCCCCCAGTTGAATTACGTCACCCACCTGGAGGCGCATCGGCGTAGTGATCAGCCGCCCGTTCACGTACGTGCCATTACGGCTCTTGAGGTCGGCGATCTCGAAAACCACGGGCACCGCATCGTTCCACGAGATGCGTGCGTGATGCCGCCCCACTTCGCGATCGTAGAGCGGATCGAAGCGCACCGCCGCCGAGCGCGCGCGGCCGAGTACGAGCTCGCGATGCGCGCCGATGTCGACGACATCGACTTCCGTCGCGCGCGATCCCGTGATGTGTCGGAACATGATCTTCGGCATCGCCGCCCACCTCCGCGTGCATACCTGTTTTGTAAGGCGCAGAAGTCGATGCTGAAAGGTCAGCTTCGGCTGTTTATGAACAAGTTAAATATCGCTAACATCGGTTGCGATCGTGGGCGACGACCCATCATTAGAGGATCAGCCGAGTGCGCTGCCGGTTCCTCGCTGTGGAGTGATGCGCTCATCTATTCCGGGAAAGTGTCGCAGGGGCTGCTGTTGACGGTTCGCCGGTTGGCGGGGAGCGCGATCACGGCACTCGCCGTCATCGTCATCACCGTGGCGCTGATGACTTTCCTCACCTGGCAATCGGCGCATTGGGTACGGCATACGCGCACCGTGCAGCTGGCCGCTGCACGCGCACTCGATCTCTCGCTCGGCCGACGGTCGAGCATAGAGGAGTACCTCATCACCGGCGATAGTGCAACACGCGCGAACGAGACGCACGCGCGCGCTGCCCTCCAGCTCGTGCTCGATTCCCTGACGGTACTCACCGCCGATGACACGACGCAGCAGGCGCAGCTCGTTCGCATTTCCGCCGCAGTGCGCATATGGGACGGCACGTACGCCGATCGCGTGCTCCGCGCGCACAGCAACGACGCACGTTCGCAGATCGGTCGCGATGAAAGCGTCGGTGTTGCCGCGTTCGCGCATGTGCGAGCAGGCCTCGATGCGTTTCTGGCGGAGGAGAGCGCACTGTACCGCGCTCGGATGACGCGCAACGCGATCTGGCGATGGACCGAAGTCGTCGTGGTCGCACTCGAAGCGCTGCTCGTGTTCGTGCTGCTCGCCCGGATGCGCGCCGCGGTGCTCGCGCAGGCCGCGGCGATGCTCGAGCACCAGGAGCAGCTCGAGGATCAGGCGGTAGAGCTCGAGGCGCAGGCCGCGGAGCAGGAGATGCTCGTCACCGAGTTGCAGGTGGCGAATACCGAGCTGACTGACTCCGCCGTGGAGCAGGAGGCACTCACCGCCGACCTCGAACTCGCCAATCAGGAGCTCACCGAAGCGACGGCGGAGGCCGAGGAGGCACGCGACCACGCAATCCTCATGGAGGATCGCTACCGCCTGCTCTTCGACCGAAATCCCGTGCCCATGTGGGTGTACGACGAGGATACACTCCGCTTTCTCGCGGTGAACGAAGCCGCAGTGCGACAGTACGGCTACACTCGGCCGGAATTCATGTCCATGGGAATCGAAGACATGCGAAGTGCCGTGGATGTCGAGCTTCTCCGCCAGACCGCGCGAACGAAGCGCGGCGAGCCTCGCGCGAGCACTGAGTGGCGACATCGTCGCAAGGATGGGAGCGAGATTCTGGTCGACATCGTCTCGCACGGGGTGCACTTCGAGGAGCGCGACGCGCGCATCGTGCTCGCGACCGATGTCACGGCGCGCGCGGCGGCGGCGGCGGCACTGCTGGAGAGCAATGAGATCCTCCACGCCGTAGTCGATGATTCGCCACTCGCGATCGTCATCTCGTCGCCCGAGCTGAACATCATCAGATGGAACAAGGCCGCTGAGACGCAGTTCGGATGGACCGCCGCTGAAGCCGTCGGGCAGTCGCTGCTCACGATCATTCCTGAGGAGCTCCGAGAGGAGTCCTCCGACTTTCGACGACGACTCGAGAGCGGGGAAGCAATCACAGGCGTCGCCACGCGGCGCCGCCGGATCGATGGCAGCATCCGCGACGTACAGATTTCCAAAGGCGCGTTGCATTCGAGCGACGGCACCCTCACCGGTTTCGTCAGCATCATTTCAGATGAGACCGATCGCAAACAGCTCGAATCGCAGTTCCGCCAGGCTCAGAAGATGGAGGCGGTCGGACAGCTGGCAGGCGGCGTGGCGCACGATTTCAACAACCTGCTCACCGTCATCGTCAGCTACAGCCAGATGCTCCTCGCGGATATCAGCGAGGAGTCGCCATCGCGGGGCGACGTGCAGGAAATCAAGCGCGCGGCGGAGCGCGCCGCGCTGTTGACGAAGCAGCTGCTCGCGTTCAGCCGGCAGCAAGTGCTTCGCGTGCACATCGTCGATATCAATCAGGTGATCGGCGACGTAGAGCAGATGCTGCGCCGTCTCCTGAGAGAGGACATTCAGATCCTCCTGACACTCGATCCGGAGCTGGGCACCGTGGCCGCGGACCGCGGTCAGCTCGAGCAGATCATCATCAACCTCGCGGTAAACGCGCGCGACGCGATGCCGAGCGGTGGCCGCCTTTCGATCGAGACGACGAACGTCACCTTCGAGAGTCCCTTCGCCCTTCGCTCATCGGAACCGCCTCTCGAGGCGGGAGCATACGTCATGTTGTCCGTAGCGGACAACGGCCTCGGCATGACGCCGGAGATTCAAGCCCGCGTCTTCGAGCCGTTCTTCACGACGAAGAGCGTGCACGAAGGCACGGGACTCGGGCTCTCGACGGTCTACGGCATCGTGAAGCAGAGCGGCGGCCATCTCGCGATGTACAGTGAGCCCGGGCAAGGCACGATCTTCAAGATCTATCTGCCGCGAGCGGACTCGTCTGCCGATCTGCTGTCGGTTGCGGAGGCGGCGACGCCTTCGCCGAGAGGCGGGGAAACCGTGCTCATCGTCGAGGACGATGTGGCGCTGCGGACCGTGGCGTGCCGCTCGTTGCGGCAGTGCGGCTACATCGTGCTGGAGGCGGCGAATGGGCAGGAGGCCCTGCGCCAGTGCGAGGCGCATGCAGAGACGCTGGATCTCGCAATCACGGACATGGTGATGCCGCAGATGAGCGGCGTCGAGCTCGCGGAGAGTATCGCGAGCAGCTTTCCGGGGATCCGGGTGCTGCTCATGTCCGGATACACGCGCGACGAGGCGGCGCGGCGCGGCATCGCGAATGAACGCTACGCTTTTCTCGAGAAGCCGTTCACACCCGCGAGGCTCGCCGCGAGGGTGCGGGAAATTCTCGATGCGGAAAAGAGCCGCGCGCACGTGCTGGAGCGCGTCCAGGCCTGAGCGTTTGTCATGCAGACTTGGCAAGCAGTATTGCGCGGTACGCCGCGGCTTTCTCTGATTGCCGCGACTTTTCGTACAGCGACACCAGGCGGCGCACATTCCCCTGCGTGCGGGGACTCGCGACTCCGAACGTCTGCTCCATCACGCGCTGTGCATGGAGAAGGAGTGGCTCGCTCCTCCGGAAATCCCCCGCAGTCGTGTAATGCTCTCCCAGCACACTTTCCGAGCTTGCGATCAGCCAGCTGCTCGCGGGGAGAAACTTCTTTCGCAGCTCCAGACTCTCCACCAGCGATCGCTCCGCGCCGGCGGTGTCGCCCAGCTGGTCGAGGCATCGTCCCACGGTCTGCAGCGATGCCGCGATCGACGGATTGCTCTCTGCGAGCGTCTTGCCACGGAGCGCGAGCACCTCGCGGCTGAGCTGCATCGCTTCCTTGTAGCGATGCTGATCGAACACGAACATCGCGTAGTTGAACACCGTCCACGCGTAGTCGGGGTGCTCCGGCCCCAGGAGCTGCCGCCGCATCGCGAGGGTCTCGATGTACGTACTCTCCGCCGCGGCGTTCTTCCCCTCGAGATCGAGTGCCGTCGCCAGCGAGCTGAGGGCATCGGCGACGGACGGATTCGGCCCGACGTGGTTGTGCCTGAAGATCGCGACTGCTTCCCGATGCAGCGGCTCAGCCTCCGCCATCCGCCCCTGGTCCCCGAGCGAGACGGCGACGTTGTTGAGCGAGTAGCCGATCATGTCGTCCGTCGGCGGCATGATGCGGCGGCGGATCGTCAGCGCTTCGCGATGCAGCCGCTCGCCCGTACTATCCTGCCCCCGCTTGTGCGCGACGCTGCCGAGATTGTCGAGCAGCACGGCGACGAGCGAATCCGGCTTCGACGTGCGCGCGCGCTGCAGCGTGAGCGCGCGCGTAAAAAGTGAGTCCGCGCGATCGAGCTCGTCCCGCGCGAGGGCGAGCCCCGCCACATGCGACAGCCCGACGATCGCATCCTCGCTCGCCGCGCCCGACGTTTGCTCGCGAAGCGCGAGCGCGGTCGCGAAATGCGGCGCCGCTTCATCGTAGCGACCGAGCGACTGGTAGCTTTCGCCGATCACCGTCTCGAGCTCGGCGCGCTCGCCGGGCTGCCCCGCGAGCTCCGTCTCCGTGCGTCGCGCGGCGGCATCGAGCAGCTCGGACACCGGCACATCGCGTCCACCCATCGCCGGGCGCACGGAGCTCAGGAGCCCGCGCAGGAAGTCGCTCACGCGCTCCGCCTTCACCTGCTCGGCGCGTGCGCGCTTCGCCTGCGATGACGTCGCGACCACCCCGCCCACGAGCGCGAGCA
>JBBRYY010000042.1:0-24778 GCA_038237245.1 Gemmatimonadales bacterium
ATGGCGGATGACCTCCGCGCCCAGGTCCAGCACGCGCTTTCCGGCACCTACACCCTCGAGCGCGAGCTCGGCGGCGGCGGCATGTCGCGCGTGTTCGTCGCCGAGGAGCACAAGCTCGGGCGCAAGGTCGTCGTAAAGGTCCTCTCCCCCGAGCTCGCAGCGACGATCTCGACCGGTCGCTTCGAGCGCGAGATCCGCGTCGCCGCATCGCTCCAGCAGGCGAACATCGTCCCGCTCCTCTCGGCCGGCGAGCTCGAGGGGCTGCCCTACTACACGATGCCGTACGTCGAGGGCGAGAGCCTGCGCGCGCGGCTCGGACGCGGGACGGTACCCATCGCCGAGACCGTGAGCATCTTGCGCGACGTCTCGCGCGCGCTCGCCTACGCGCACGAGCACGGCGTCGTCCATCGCGACATCAAGCCCGACAACGTGCTCCTCTCCGGGCACACCGCCGTCGTCACCGACTTCGGAATCGCGAAAGCCATCGCGGACGCCGCCGCCGGACCCGCGGGCGCAACGCTCACGCAGCTCGGCACCGCAGTCGGCACGCCGATGTACATGGCACCCGAACAGGCTGCCGGCGATCCCGACACCGATCACCGCGCCGACATCTACGCCTTCGGCTGCATGGCGTACGAGCTGCTCGCAGGGAAGCCGCCGTTTTCCGGGTTGGCCCCGCACAAGCTCCTCGCGGCGCACATGACTGAGACGCCGAAGCCCGTCGCCGAGCTGCGCATCGACTGTCCTCCTGAACTTGCCACGCTCGTCATGCAGTGCCTCGAGAAGGAGCCCTCGGCGCGTCCCGCCAATGCCACGGAGCTTCTTCGCCGACTCGATGCCGTCGCCTCGCCAACGTCGCCGCACGCCGCGATGCCCGGCATCCTCCTCGGCGGACGCGCGATGCTCCAGCGCGCGCTCGCGATGTACGCGGGCGCATTCGTCGTCGTCGCGATCGTCGCGCGTGCGGCAATCATCGCCATCGGTCTTCCCGACTGGGTGTTCCCCGGCTCGCTCATCGTAATGGCGCTCGGACTGCCGGTGATTCTCTTTACCGCATACGCCCAGTACGTCTCGCATCGCATGGCGATGGCGACGCCGACCTACACGCCGGGCGGCTCGCCATCGCTCGCCGGAGGGCAGGGGACGATGGCGACGCTCGCAATCAAGGCGAGCCCGCACATGTCGTGGAAGCGTACGGCCCGCAGCGGTCTCGTCGCCGTCTGCGTCTTCGCGCTGCTCGTCGCCGGCTGGATGATCATGCGCGCGCTGGGCATCGGGCCCGCGGGATCGCTCCTCGCATCTGGCAAGCTGTCGGCGAGCGACAAGGTGATCGTCGCCGCCTTCGATGCGCCGGCGGCGGACATCTCGCTCGGCTCGACCATCGCCGAGGCGGTACGCACGAATCTCTCGCAGAGTCATGCGGTGCGCGTCGTGCAGACGAGCGCCGTCGTCGCCGCGCTCGAGCAGATGAAACGCCCCGACACGGCGCGCGTGGACTTCGCGACTGCGCGCGAGATCGCGCAGCGCATTAGCGCGAAGGCGGTCGTCGGTGGAAGCATCGTGCCCGCGGGCGCCGGCTACATCGTCACGGCGCGGCTCGTCGCCGCGGAGTCCGGCGACGAACTCGCGTCATACCGCGAGTCGGCGAAGGATGCGGGGGATCTCATTCCCACAGTGGACCGCCTGACGAAGTCGTTGCGCGAGAAGATCGGCGAGTCGCTCAAGACGGTGCGAGATGCGCCGCGTCTCGATCAGGTGACCACTGCGTCCCTTGGCGCGCTGCGCAGCTACGCGGCCGGACTGAATGCCAACGACGTTCAGGCCGACTATCCCGCTGCGATCCAGTATTTCCGCGATGCGATTCGTCAGGACAGCACATTCGCGATGGCGTATGTGCAGCTCGCGTACTCGTTGCTGACCCAGGGCGGGCGCGGCTCGACCGCGAAAGCAAACTCCGCGCTCACCTCCGCGTTTCAGCTGCGTGACCATCTGCCCGAACGGGAGCGGTACAATGTGGAGGGCGCATACTATCAGACCGCCGCGCCGGATCGAACGAAAGCGATTCCGGCGTTCCGGCATGCAGTGGCGCTCGACTCGACGAACGTCGACGCGTTGAACTCGCTGGCCGTTGCTCTCTCCAGCACTCGTGACTTCGCCAGCGCCGATCCCCTGTACCGCCTCGCGCTCGTCAACGATCCGGGGGTCGGCACGATCATGGGCAACCTCGCGGGCGATTTGACCCTCACCAGCGAGCATGCCGCCTTCGACTCCCTCATGACGGTGATGGCCACTTCTGTCAAAAGCTTTCCGACCGGCGCGCTGCGCTACGAGAATCTCTGGAACCGGCGCGACTACGACGCTGCTGAGCAGTTCGCGCGCAAGCTGGCGGACAGCGCTTCACAGCGTTCGGCTGGATTCGGGAAGGACGCGCTCATCGACATCGCAACGCTTCGCGGGAAGCTGCAGGAGGCGGACCGGCTACAAACGCAGGTGATCGAGACAAATGCGCGCGTGCGCGGCGATACGGCGAATCCGTATTACACCGCGTACGCCACCGCCTCGCGGGACATCGAGCTTCGAGGCAACGAGCGGCGCGGCCTCGCGACACTCGACGCGGCACTCCACGCCAATCCACCGGCGGCCTTGCCCGTGGAGCGCGATGGAAGCAGCTGGTTGGCGCTGGGCTATGCGCGCCTCGGAGAACCCGCCAAGGCGCGCGAGCTGATGAAGCAGTACGTCGCGCGGCTGGACACCGCTGCTCGCCGACGGCAATTCGTACCTTTGTCGCGACTTCAGGGTGCGATCGCGCTGGCCGAGGGACACGCCGACAGCGCGATTGTCTACTTCCGTCGCGGCGACGCGGAGGCTGACGGTCTGCCGACGTTCAATTGCACCGTGTGCACCCCGCTCTTACTCGGGCTTTCCTTCGACCGTGGTGGCCAGGCCGACTCGGCGCGTATTTACCTGACGAAGTACGCTGAGATGACCGGTACCAACCGAACCGTCTTCGACCCATTCCATCTTGCCCCGGCGCTGTATCGACTCGGCGAGCTGTACGCGAGCGCGGGAGACACGGTTCGCGCGACAGAGTACTACGGGCGCTTCGCGGACCTCTGGAAAAACGCCGACGCGGACTTGCAGCCACGCGTCGCCGAGGCGAAGGCGCGCATCGCGCGGCTGAATAAATCGAAGCAGTAGAGGCTGGCGCGCAACGCGCTGTCGGAGCTAACGCGCCGAGCGTGTCACGACTTCGGGGGAAAGCTCCTTGTAAGGCTCGAACGGCGTGAGCCCAAGCCGCATCTGCATGCTGAACGCGATGCGATGCGCGAGCTCCTTCATTGTGCTCGCCGCCGGCCCAACGTACTGCGCGTCGACGGCAGCTTCGAGTGTCGCCACCCAGCGCGCGAAGTGCGCGGGAGTGAGCCCGCGCATCAAGAGATGCGGCCGAAAGGCGCTCCCGGAGTAGCTCCGCGTGTGGAAGAGGAGTGTCGACCAAAATGTGGTGATGCGCGGCATGTGCTCGCGCATGTCGAGCCCCTCGAAGTACGACGCCAGGAGCTCGTCGCGACTCAGCGTGTCGTAGAACGTGAGCAGCAACGGGTAGAGATCAGCATCGCGCAAATCCCGCTCGCGCATCGATGTCGGTGCCGTCATGGCTCCTCCGTCTGGACACTCTGAAGATAGCCATGTTCATCCATCGACGCGATTGCGCCGCTGCCAATGGAACGTGGCACGGTGCCCGCGAGTCCGGTGCGTCGCGCGAATGGTATCCCGCTCGCGCTCCCGTTGGTCCTACCCTGCGAGCGAAACACACGGCAACTTTCGCGATCATGCAACGCTTACTTCGCCTCGCCTCGCGTGCCGCGACAGTTGTTCTGGCGGCTGGTGTCGTCTCACACACGATCTCCGCGCAGTCGCCGCTCTGCACAGGCGTCGACGCCAGGCACCCGGCGCCTCTGACACCTCTGCAGCGTGATCGCCCCGCTGATGGCACCACGCGCTACGACATGACCGTGCAGCAGGCGCGCGACTCCACGGCCAAGCCACTCGGCACGATGACCGTCACGCAGAAGACCAGCAGCTGCGGCTCGAGCGACGTGATCATGCGGGTGATCGTGTACGACTATGGAAGCGCGGGCCACGTCGTCGACACGACGCTGTCGATGGCCGCGACGCTCGCACCCATCTCCGAGCGCACGCGCAAGAGCTCCGGCGACATTGTACTCGACTTCTCGGGCAGGCTGGTCCGCGGCAGCATGACGCGCGCGGGCGCGACCCGCGCGATCCACGACACGCTCGCGACGCCTTCGTTCAACTCCACCGATCTCGAGCTCGTCGTTCGCTCGCTCGATTTGCGCTTCGGAATAACGACGGTGCTGCAGATCTACGATCCCGAGTTCGGCGGTTCTCGCCCTGACAGCGTCAACGTCGTTCAGCTCGATCCCGCGAAGGAGCCCGACTCCGAAAGCACATGGGTCGTGCACTCGCGCGATCGGCGGCTCGAGAGCACCTATCGGATCAGTGAGCGATCGCGTCGGCTGCTCGCGATCGACGTGCGCGCGGACTCCACGCGCTATCGCATCACTCTCTCCGACGCAGCAGCGAAGGGAAAGCGGATGTGACACGTGGAGCTTGCCTGATCGCTGTTACTTGAACACGCCAAAGTGCCCGAGCAGCCACCACAGCAGAATGAAGATCAAAACGGTACTGAAGCAGCCGCCGCCCAACTTCTTGGCGCCGTATCCGGCCGCGAGACCGCGTAGCACTTTGCTCATGTCGCTCTCCTCGAAGTATCGATCTATTCGTGGCGGCGAGTTCCGGCCGCGCGTGTGCTCTCACCGTCCCTTACGCACATTGCCGGCCAACGCGCGCGTACGTAGCGTATCGAATGCCCCCACGCAGAACCTTGGCGGTCGTCCTGGCCGCCATCGCAGCCGCCTCCGGCGCTCATGCCCAGCACTCTTCCGCGCCGGCCACTCGCGCATCCGACTTCCCCTCCGACTCCGCCGTCCTCGCGATCATTCGCCAGCGCGTCGCCGAGAAGCGCAGCGCTGGAATCGTCGTCGGGATGCTCGAATCCGATGGCAACACTCGCATCGTTGGCTTCGGTGATCCTGGAGCCGGCCAACCTCCGCTCGACGGCAACACCGTCTTCGAAATCGGCTCCATCACCAAGGTCTTTACCGCAACCGTGCTCGCGCAACTCGTGCAGGAGGGGACGCTACACCTCGACGATCCTGCGCAGAAATTCCTTCCGCCCACCGTGCACCTCCCGACACACAACGGAAAGCAGATCACACTCGGCACGCTCTCCGAGCAGAACTCGGGACTGCCGCGCATGCCGACGAACTTTTATCCGGCGGATCATGCGAATCCATACGCGGACTACACCGTCGCGCAGCTCTACGACTTCCTATCCCACTACGAGCTCACGCGGGATCCCGGTGCGCAGTTCGAGTACTCGAATCTCGGCGTCGGCCTCCTCGGCCACATCCTGTCGCTCGCTACCGGGAAGCCATACGAAACACTGGTGCGTGAGCGCATTTGGAATCCGCCGGGCATGACGCATACCGCCATCACCTTCACGCCCTGGATGCGCGCGCACCTCGCGCTCGGACACGATGAGAGTGGTGCTGTCGCCGCCAATTGGGATCTGCCGACTTTCGCGGGCGCGGGCGCGATCCGCTCGACGACGATCGACATGCTGAAGTTCGCGGACGCCAATCTGCACCCCGAACGCGGCGCACTCGAGCGCGCGATGGCGTTCGCACACCAGGCGCGCGCGCCGACGGATAATGCCAGTGCGCAAATCGGACTGAACTGGATCGTGCTCAGCGCCGGCACGGATACGATCGTGTGGCACAATGGTGGAACCGGCGGCTATCGCACGTACCTCGGGCTCGTGCCATCGAGAAAAGTGGCCGTCGTCGTCATGACGAACTCCACCGGAGAAGGAGCCGATGACATCGGGATGCACCTGCTTCACCCTGCGCTTCTGCTCGCGTCGAAGCCGGAGCCGCCCAAGACACGAACGGCGATCGCGCTCCCCGCATCGGCGCTTGCCCGATACGTCGGCGTGTATCAGCTGGCGCCCACCTTCTCGATCGAGATGTCGCTCAAGGGCGTTGAGCTCCACGCTCGCGCAACGGGGCAGGGAGAGCTTCGCCTCTGG
Organism: Gemmatimonadales bacterium; assembly: GCA_038237245.1. GTDB lineage: Bacteria > Gemmatimonadota > Gemmatimonadetes > Gemmatimonadales > Gemmatimonadaceae > FEN-1250. The sequence continues at coordinate 6,173 of JBBRYY010000042.1, forward strand.
CCTGAAAGCGAAACGGAGTTCTTTCTCAAGGAAGTCGACGCGCAAGTCACCTTCGTGCGCGACGCGCATGGAACGGTGACGGGGCTCGTCTTACATCAGAACGGACAGAATCAGAGCGCGCCCAAGGTCAAATAACCCTACCGCATTCCCGCCACCCGCCCACTCCGCGCTGCCCCGGGCAGATTCGCTCTGATCACATCTCCCAGCACCCGCAGCGCCGCTGCCGTCGTTTCACGATCGAACGCGCCATACCCGAGCAGCAGCCCCTCACGCCCATCCGTCATCGATGCTGGCGCGGAGGGAGAGAGCGGCGTGACCGAGAGCCCCTGCTCCGCGGCTGCCCAGCCGATCGCGCGCGAGTCCACACCGCGCGGGAGCAACCCCACCAGCCGCATCCCCGCCGGCGCCGGTCGAACCTCGAGCAGGTCGCCCAGAATCTCCGGTGCGAGCTCGAGCAGATCCTTCTGTCGCTCGCGATACAGATCGCGCGTGCGCCTGATGTGCCGCGCGAAATGTCCGCCCGCGATGAACTCCGCCAGCACGGCCTGTCCCGCCACCGGCGTATTCATGTCGCTCGCGAGCCGTGCACGCATCACCGGCTCCACGAGCGACGGCGGCAGCACCAGGTAGCCCACCCGCAGCCCCGGCGCGAGCGACTTGCTGAAGCTCCCGATGTAGATCACGCGTCTCTCGCGATCGAGCGAGTGCACCGCAGGGATCGGATCGGTGTCGTACCTGTACTCGCCGTTGTAGTCGTCCTCCAGGATCCACGCATCCTCGCGCGCGGCCCAGTCGAGCAGCGCGAGTCGTCGCTCGAGCGTGAGCGCGACGCCGAGCGGCGCCTGATACGATGGCGTCACGAACGCGAGGCGTGCGTGCGGTGCGCGTCGCTCAGCCTCGCACACATCCAGCCCGTGCTCGTCGACGGGGACGCGCACGAGTTGCGCCTCCGTCGCCCGCAGCGCCGCGCGCACGGGACGCCACCCGGGCTCTTCCACCCACACCGCATCGCCGGGATCGAGCAGCACCTGCGCCATCAGCGACACTCCGTGCAGCGTGCCGTTCACGACGACGATCTGGTCCGCCGTGCATCGCACCCCGCGCGCGGTCATCACGTACTGCGCGACCGCCTCGCGAAATGGCGGATAGCCGCGCAGGTCGGCGAAGCCGAGCATGTCGCGCGCGCGTGTGCGCCAGAGCCGTCCGATCAATCGCGACCAGAGCTCCACGGGAAAGTCGTCGATCGCGGGAAGCCCCAGCGAGAACGGCACCATGCGCGCGGGCGGATGCGGCTTCTTGAACTCGTCCAGGATCGCGTGCATCGCGCGCGAGAGCCGCGGCGGGCGGTCAGGCGCGCGCGGCTCGCTGCGCTCCACCCGAATCGTCGATCTGCGCTGCGCCGTGGTGGTCAGCGTCGTCGCGACGCGCGTTCCCGCACCGGAGCGCGCCGTCGCATATCCCTCGCTCACGAGCCGCTCGAACGCCTGCAGCACCGTGGTGCGCGAGACGCCGAGGTCCTGCGACAGCGCACGCGTCGACGGGAGGCGCGTCCCCGGCGCGAAGACGCCATCGAGAATCGCGCTGCGAAAGGTCGAGTAGAGCTGACGATGCATCGCCTCTCCGCCATCACGCTGCAGCGCGAGGTGGGGCGTCAGGGCATCCGCGACACGGGCACGAGCCATGGCTGAACCGATGATAATGGTCTGATCATACTTCCAACTAATGGCCCTACAGGTAATGCCATCCAAGGGGCAGTTTAGCGCATCGCCCGGGGTTCCGCACCGGCCGCTCGCGAAACCGTCTCTTTCTCTGAGCTACGCATGCAGATCATGATTGTTTCGCTCGCTGCGCTCGCCGCGCTGCAACTCGCGCCCGCCGCCGGGGACGGCAAGAGCAGCTGGATCACCACTCTCGGACGCGACACCGTCGTCGTCGAAAGCGCTGTCCGCGCTGGCAATCGCATCACTGGCGATATAGTGGTTCGCATCCCCGTCACGGTCCGTCTGCACTTTGGGGTAGAGCTCCGAGCGGACGGCTCCGTCGCCCGCTCGGCGGTCGACACGGATCCGATGGGCGCGAAGAACATGGCCGCACGTCACATCGTCATTGACTTCGACGCCGACTCCATCCACGCGTCGATCGATTCGGCCGGCACGAAGCGCAAGGTCGCTCGCGCGATTCCGAAGGGCGCCATCCCGACCTTCATGACGGGGTTCGGCGCGTCGTACGGATTGTACAGCTCAATGGCGCTCTACGAGCTCACGCTGCAGCGCACGCGTCCCGCCACGAACGACACACTCTCCGTTCCCGGCGTCGACATCGCGACCGGCGCGCTCGCCCGCCGCAAATTCGTCGCGCGCTCGGCGACGGTCGTCGATGTCGACTACTTCGGAATCATGTGGACGCATCTCACGATCGACGCGAGCGGGAACATCACCGCGGCCGACGCGCGCGCTACGACGGAGCAGACAGAGACGCAGCGCACGTCGTGGGTCGACGTGTCCGAATTCGCGAAGCGCTTCGCGCAGGCGGATCACTCGGGGAAGGGAGTCGGACTCGCATCGCCGAATCAGATCGAGAAGGGAACGATCGGCGGTGAGGCCGTCATCGTTGCCTACGGGAGCCCGCGCCGGCGCGGACGCACGATACTCGGCACCGTCGTTCCGTACGATCGGGTCTGGCGCACCGGCGCCAATGAGGCGACGACGATCGTGTTCGACAAGAATCTCGTGATCGGCGGTGCGCCGGTGCCGGCTGGCGTGTACAGTCTCTGGACCATCCCGAAGGCCGATGGCACGGTGCAGCTCATCGTGAACAGGCAGCACGGGCAGTGGGGCACCGAGTACGACCCGTCGAAGGATGTCGCGCACATCCCGATGCAGGCGAGCACCGCCCCATTGCCGCAGGAAAATTTCGCGATCAGCATCACGAACGCGGGGACTGTGGGCGCGTTGCGCATCAGCTGGGACGCGTTCGTGTGGAGCGTGCCGATCAGTGTCAAGGAGTGATACGTACGCGGGCGCGCACCCGCACCCGCATGCGCGCCTCCGGCATCGCGTGGTCGTCGAAGTCGAAGAGCAGACCATGACGAAGAGCTTCGAGCTCGGACGAGCGATCTTCGCGACGGCGATGGCAGCGCTCGGCGCGCAATGCCTGATTCGCATCAGCGCCGTTCCCGCGCTCGAACCGGTGCACAGCACGACGGGGCTCCCGGTGATCGGCTGGATCACTGGCGTCGTGCTCATCGCCGCTGCGATCGCCACGATGCTGCGTCCCACCGCAAGCTACGGCGCCGCGATGCTCGCGGCGCTGCTCCTTCTCTGGGACGCGCTGCTGCACGCGCCCGCGCTCGCCGCGGCGCCTGCGAACGGTGGCGAGTGGACCGGCGCGGCCGAGACGTTCGCGCTGGCGGGCGCGGCGCTCGTGCTCTTCGGGATGACGCGGCTCTCAGCCGCGTGGCGGGGGGCGCCCGATGCGACCGTCTCGCGCTCCCTTCTGATCGGACGTATCTGCTTCGGTATCTCGATGCTTGGCTTTGGGGCGCTGCACTTCATCTACATCACGTACGTCGCCTTCGTCATCCCGAGCTGGATTCCAGCGCATGTCTTCTTCGCCTACGCGACGGGTGTCGCGCACGTCTCCGCCGGGCTGGGCATTCTCAGCGGCGTGCTCGCGCGACTCGCCGCGCTCTGCACGGCGGCGATGTTCGGAAGCTGGTTCCTCATCGTCCACCTTCCACGCGTCGCTGCGCACGCGCAGTCTGCGGACGAGTGGACGAGCATGCTGATCGCCCTCGCGATGTGCGGGAGCGCGCTGTTGATCGCATCCTCGCTCGAGCGGTGATGCTCGCGCGTCGCGCGTCATCGCACGGTGAAGCGATTGTGCTGTGGGCCGTGCTGCATGCGGTCGACCATTCTTTGATACACACGAGACCAATCATCCAAGCCGGAATTCCGGTCGCCAGCCCAATTCCCGGCGCGCCTTGTCCGTTGCCACGATGTCGTTATCGTCCGCGATGTTGAAGAGGCCGGCACGCAGCTGCGTGACGGCGAGCAGCGCGGCGTGCGCGGCGGCATCGACGTGCACGGCTGGCGCGTCCGCGCGGTCGGCACCGGTGTCGCCACCGTAAAGGCGGCCGTAGCGCAGCACGGTGCCCTGGAGCGGCGGTGAGCCCGTCACGAGCTGCTCGAGCGCGATTACGCCGCCCATCGAGATTCCGCGCGCGCCGTCGGCATGCACGTCGAGTGGGTCGCTCTCCGCATGCGGGAGCGAGCCCGGTGCGTACATCCACGCGATGCTCTGCGCGATCACTCGCTGCGCACCCGCCGCGCGCACCGCGTCGAGGAGGTTGCGCGTTCCCACGCGACGGAGATGCGCGTTCGCGACAATTGCTTTCGCCAGGCGCGAGGGATCGAGCGCGCGCGGCAGATCGGTGAGCTGATGCACGACGATTGCGGGGCGAATCGACATTGCCTGCGCGAGAAGCGCATCCGCGTCGTACACATCCACGATCACGGGTGTCGCGCCCGCCGCCTCCAGCGCCTCACTCTTCGCTGCGTCTCGCGTGGTCCCGAACACGCGATAACCGGCATCGCGCAGGAGTCGCACGAGGCGAATGCCGATGACGCCGGTCGCGCCTGCGACGAAGACGGTCGTGCTCATCTATCCACGATCGGAATGGGTCGTGCAGATCCGCCGTCTGCGCCGTTTACGATCGCGAGAACGAGGTCGGTCATGTGTTCGGTCCAATGGTTTCGCAATACTTACTTCGGCGCGCCACGCAGGCAAGCGCGTTGGTATGAGGGCGTCGATAAGGACGGACTGGGGGAGGAACCGAGCAAACTCGCGCGATCCGCGCGCTCACGCTGTACCGCGCAATGCGCTATGGGAGCAACGTCGATCTCATTCTCACGGACCGCTCATATCGTTCGGAGCCCGTGAACGACCGCTCCGAGATGAAGCAGTTCAGGCCGAAGGGCTTTCCGTACTTCGATCTCGACGAAGCGTTCGGCGCGCTCGATGCGGGGCGCACGTACCGCGGCGGACATCCGCCAGCGACGATCAGCCGTCGCCGGGGTACGGGCTAAGCACGGAGGAAGACTGGTCGGCGTATCGCGCGGAGCGCAACGAGATCTTCAACAGCGTGCGCACGCATCGAGTCGCGGGACTCGTGTCGCTGTGCGGCGACCGGCACGCGTTCACCGCTGGACGAGTGTCGAACGGTCTGCCGCCGGAGAAGTTCGAGCCTGTTGGCGTCGAGTTCATCGCCGGCTCGATTTCGGCGCCGGGGCTCGTGGAGTCGAGCGAGTACAACATCCCGAAGGACCACCCGCATCGCGCGATCTATTTCCACGACACGCCGGCGGGCGCGCGCTCGACCATCAACGCCGCGCTACGCCACGGCGTGAAGAGCTGTCTCGTGCTACGGGAGACCGACGATGCAGCGTAGGCGCTCGCGGCGAGCAATCCTGATGTCGCGCCGCATCTCTCCTTCGCGGACCTCGGCGGGCACGGCTACGCGGTGGTGCGCGCGGCGCCGGATGCGCTGGACGTTGAGTTCGTCTGCATCGCACGGCCCGTCGAGCGCGCGACGGGGAGCGACGGAGGCGCCCTCGTCTATCGTGTCTCGCATCACGTCCCCCGCTGGGAGCCCGGGAACGAACCTCGGCTCGAGCGCACGGATCACGAAAGGAGTGACGCCGTTGCTCTCGTAACGCGAAAAGTGGAATTATCTCAGTACTGAGAGATGTGGTGCATGCGATTGGCGCGGCGAGCGGTTCAGCAGCTTGCGCCCTTCGGATAGTATCCAGTACGCCGCACCAAAGGTCGCCGCGGTGATCGCGTTGCGCGGAGAGACCAGCCCGCATCCGACGAAATGCGCGAATGCGTACGCGACGAGCGGAAGGTAAAGCAGAGCGCCCGTCACCACACCGGGTGAATAGCAGCGCGCGCGCACCGTGGCCTGGACGTGCCAGATGGCGTTGATCGCGACGCCGCTTGCCACTCCCAACCAGAGCAGTCGCGCCCACGGCCTCACGAAGAAAACCGCAGCGATCGCTGCCGCGAGCGGGACGATCGTGTTGATAAGGATGAGGAAGCGCGTCGTCATCGACCGCTCGACGTGCGGACTGTACGCGATGTACCACGCGCGGAAGCCGCCGGGCCAGATGAACTCCTCGTACTCGTGCGCGCACGTCGCCGCGAGCAGCCCCCAAGCGATCAACCCGGACGAGGGAAGCGAACAACCGGTTGCGAACATCAGACTCCTGCGACAGCGTTGACGATCTCGATTCCGTCAAGTGAAATCATCGAACGCGATTTACGCAAGCACCACTCCCGTCGGGGCCGACAGCCCAAAGCCTCACCGGATCATGACCCTCGACTCCCGCGCCGCTAGTCTGCTCCGAGCGCGCTCGCGGGGTTCGTTCGCGCCGCGCGCCGAGCGGGGATGTAGCTCGCTGTCATCGCCACCGCCCCCGTGATGAGCAGCGCGAGCACGAAGGTGACCGGGTCGCTCGTCGTCACCCCGTACAGCATCCCCTGCATCAGTCGAGTCAACATCAGCGCGACCACCGTGCCAATCGCGAGCCCTGCGAGCGTCTGCCGCATGCCGTCGCGCAGCGCTATCCGGACGAGCGTCGCCGGCGACGCGCCAAGCGCCGCCCGAACACCGAGCTCCTGCCGCCGCGCCGCGACGAGCTGCGCAACCACGCCGTAGATCCCGACCACGGCGAGCACGAGCGCGAGCGCGCCAAAGGCTCCGAGCAGGATCATCGAGAAGCGCTGACGTGCGATCGACGCCCCGACGATGTCGTCCATCGTGCGCACGTGCGCGACGGGCATCTGCGGGTCGAGCGCGCGCACCTGCTCACGCACCGACGGCGCGAGGGCGAGGGGATTGCCGGACGTGCGCATCGCGAGGCTCATCGTCCGCGGCGTGAAGCGCCCCACCTGCTGATACTGCGAATGCACCGCGTAGAACATCGGGCTCGGCGCCGCGGTGAGCGCGTTGTGCTCGACGTCGCGCACGACGCCGATCACCGTGACCCACGGTGTACTGTCGCTCTTGAGCTGGATACGGCCGCCAATGGGATTTCGACCGGCAAAATACTTGTTCGCGAGCGCCTGGCTGATCACGAACACGGGTGGCGTTCCGGTCCGGTCGCGCTCGTCGAACCAGCGACCCGACACGAGGTGCAGCCCCATCGTCTCGAAGTAGCCCGGAGTCACGATCTGCCAGTCACCCGGGGTATCCTCGTCCGGCGATTCCGCGTAACCCTCCACGCGTATTCCCCAGTTCCCCATCTGCGCTGCGAGCGGGAGCAGCCGCGCCGCCGCAGCGTGCTGTACGCCCGGCAGCCGCTCGACGCGATGGCGCAGCTCCTCGAAGAACGCCGACACACGCGCGCCGTTTGGATAGCGCGACTCCGGTACCGACAGCTCCAGTGTCAGCACACCGTCGCTCTTGAATCCAGGGTCGATCGACATGATCCGTTGCACCGTACGGATCATGAGGCCACCACCGATGATGAGCACCACCGCGAGCGCGATTTCGCCAATGACCATCAGCTGCCGCGCGCGAAGACGCGCTCTTCCAGTCGTCGCGCCGCGCCCGCCATCCTTCAACGTCTCCGTCGCACTCACACGCGTTGCGGCCATCGCAGGGGCGAGCGCGAAGAGCAGCACGGTGCCGATCGTCGTCGCGAGCGCGAAAGCCAGCACGCCGCCGTTGAGCGATACGTCCGACACGAGGCCCAGCGACGGCGGCGCCCACGCGCGAGTTGCGACGACGCCCGCCCACGCGACGAACATCCCGAGCGTGCCACCCACCAGCGCGATGACGATCCCCTCGGTGAGAAATTGTCGCGCGAGCCGTGGCCGCGCGGCGCCGAGTACCGCGCGCAACGCAGTCTCGCGCCGCCGCCGCTCGCCGCGGACGAACAGCAGCCCCGCGACGTTCGCGCACGCAATCACCAACACGAGCGCGACCGCACCAAGCAGCACCAACAGCGCGAGCCTGAGCGATCCGCTGATCTGGTCGCGCAGCGGCACCGCCGTCATGCGGAAGCGCACCGGGCCCTTGTACACGCCCTCATCGATGAGTCGCGACGTCACTCGCGCGAGCTCGCGATTCGCCTGCTCCGCGGTGACGCCGGGCGCGAGATGCGCCACGGAGTACAGTCCATGACTTCCGCCGCCGGGCGCCACGGCGGGGCCGGGAAGCGCGCCGTACTCCGAGTCCGCCGCCGCGAGCGGCGTAAGGAGCTCGGTCGGTCCGCGCTCGTCGTAATCGAGCGGCATCCGGAAGCTCGACGGCATCACCCCGACAATGACGCTCGACTTCCCCGCGACCTCGATGCGCTTGCCGATCACCGACGGATCGCCGGCGAAGTGCCGTTGCCAGTACGCGTAGCCGAGCAGCGCGACGTCGTTCGCGCCCGGAACATCCTCCTCGGGGAGAAAGTCGCGTCCGAACATCGGTGTCACGCGGAGCGCGTGCAGCGTCCCCTGCGAGATCTGCGCGGCGTGCACGCGTTCGGGCTCGCCGTAGCCGGTGATGCTCTTCGTCTCGATGTCGTAGACGCCGGTAGCGTCGAAGATGTGCGGCTCGTACGTGAGCAGCTCGTACTCGTCCAGCGACATCCACGATCCCTGATTCTCGAACGAGCCGCTCCACACCACCACCGTATGCGCGGCATCGCCGAACGGCAGCGGCTCGAGTAGCGCCGCGTGCACGACGCTGAAGAGTGCGGTCGTCGCGCCGATGCCGAGTGCGAGCGTGAGCGCCGCTGCCGCAGCGAAGCCCGGCGCGCGGCGGAGCGTGCGCACCGCGTAGCGCGCGTCGCCAGCCAGATCCTCGAGCCAGCGCGTACCCCGCGCATCGCGCCCCTCCTCCATGAAGCGCTGGGTGCCGCCGAAGGCGAGGCGCGCCTGGTGCAGCGCATCGTCCGCAGAGAGTCCGCGCGTGCGCGCGAGCTCTCCCGCCTCCAGCTCGATGTGCATCCGCATCTCCTCGGCCATCTCGCGCTCGAGAGTCGGCGCGCGAAAGAGCGCGGTGGTCCGCCGCCGCCATCGCGCGACGAGTCCCGTGCCGGACAGGCCGCCTCCGACTTCACGTGGCATGGAGAATCTGCTCCACCGCCGTCATGAACAGCCGCCAGTTCGCCTTCTCCTCGACGAAGCGCTTCTTTCCCGCGGCCGAGAGCGTGTAGAACTTCGCGCGCCTGCCCTCGGGGGAGATTCCCCAGCTGCTGCGCACGAGTCCGCGATCTTCGAGGCGGTAGAGGGCGGGGTAGAGCGAGCCCTGATTCACCTGCAACACATCGAAGGAGAGCTCGCGGATCCGCTTCGATATCCCCCATCCGTGCAGCGGGGCGGGGTGGATGGCCTTGAGGATCAAGAGATCGAGCGTTCCCTGCAGCAGATCGGCGCGGTCGGCCATGTGCGCTCCCGGTGAGGGTCGATACCTAGACACCCGACAACATGAACAGGTTTATTGTCGGATGTCAAGGTATCCGCGCCTTCCCTGCGATTACTTCGCTCTGAGAGCGGCCATGTCGTCGGCCGACTCGGCGAGTGCGGTGAGTGCGGAATACGCGTCGGCGGGTGGTGATGTGCTCGGCCGCGAAGTCGTGCGCGCGAGCGCCAGCTGGCACCCCGCTTGCCTTTCTCCCTCACACTTCCATCTATTCAATCCATCATTCAATTGGGTGAGCGCGATGATGGGTGGACGAGGGTGGGAGGCCAAACAGATGAAAAGGAGGCGGTGGTGGTCGCAAGTCGCGGGTCGAAGTGATGCGCGCGAGCCCGGCGCTGGCGCGAGCCTGGCACGCGGCGACCATCATCATCATCGCGGCATCGATGATCGCGCAGCTCGTGCTCGTGGTTCGCGGAGTCGGCACGCTCGTCGATCAATCCGGAACCACCGCACCGCTCGCCGTGCGACTGCTGCGCTTCTTCAGCTACTTCACGATCCAGAGCAACCTGCTGGCGCTCGGCACCGCTGCGACGCTGATCGCGAATCCGCAGCGCGATGGCCGAAGCTGGCGCGTGGTGCGCATCGCCGCGATCGTCGGAATGACGGTGACTTTCGCCGTCTACATGGTGGTGCTGCGCCCCATCGTGCAGCTGCAGGGCATCGCGAAGCTCTGTGACATCGGCTTTCACTACATCGCGCCGGTGCTGACGGTGCTCGGCTGGCTCCTCTTCGGTCCCTGGCCTCGCATCGACACGCCGAGCCTTCTTCGCCACCTCGTGTGGCCGGTCGCGTATCTGCTCTACATCCTCGCGCTGGGCGCGGTCTCCGAATGGTATCCGTATCCCTTCCTCAATGCGGCGTTGATGGGATACTCGCGCGCGCTCGGCAACTGCCTCGTCGTCGCCGCGGTGCTGCTCGTCATCGGCGCCGTGTATCGTGTGCTCGACAGCAGGCTTGGAGGAGCGAAAGCGCAGCCGCTCGCCTGAGCGAACGGCTGCACGATCATCACTGCTGCAGCTTCTTCGACATCACGATCTGCGTCGGACTGCCGGGCTATACCATCACTATGATCCCACGCGAATCGGTTTTCTGATTGGGAGGCTCCTCGATGGTGGAGAGATGGTCATCCTTCATCCGCGGTCGCGCCAGCCAAGCATCTTTTTTGCTACGTGAGTGAGCTGCGAATACACGAAGATAGAGGGGACCGCGCGACGTCAGTGTCGTGAGCGTGCTCGACGCGGAGATCGAGGGACACGGGAGTGGCCGATGCGAATCTCGACAACAGGCGCCTGCGCACCCTGATCACCACCGGGCGCGCGAGCCCATCGTTCATCATCTCGCACCACCTTCCGCTCAAACAGGCACCCCACGCGTACGAGCATTTCACAGGGCGCGATAACGCGTGGGCGAAGGTGGTGCTGCAGCCGAACGGTTGAGCACCCAGCGGAGAGGGCTCATCGGAAGCCGAGCACGACGAACGCGAGCAGTGCTGCCAATCCCATCACGAGGACGATGCGATGGGGGATCGTGGACGTCAGCAGCAGACTGATCGCAATCAGCGGGCCGACCAGTGCGCCGCACACGAGGCGATCCATGATCAGCTGATGATCGGCGAAGTCCGGAGCGGCAAGCAGCTTGATTCCACCGTCGATAACGGCGCCGGCGCTGAAGCCGAGCGCGAGAATGCCGGAATCATGGTACCGTGATGTCATGACCGAAAGCATGGTGTCACCATCGATGAAGAGTTCGTGAAGCCGGGTGTGGCAGCGCGCCTATCAATGGACGATGTCGCCGCTGCCGGAGATCGCCACCGCGTGGCGAAGGACGTGAGTGAGCGAGAGAGTCACGCGAACGACCTCGTCCGGGCGCTCCTCATGGAGGTAGGCGCCTGAGTTGCCGACGCTGTCCACCGCGAAATCCGTCAGTCGCTGCCGCAGCAGTTCGGTTTCCGCGCTTTCAATGCCTCCATGCCGATTCGATGCTCCGATGAGCAGGCGAACGGGCTGCGAAATCCGCGAAAGGTTGTCGGCAAGTGGTACATCCACCGCGGCACGTCGCATCGCGGAGAGCACCGTCGCCGCACTGCCGAGATCGTTCACGATCGGGGTCGCGTACGCGTCGATCACCTCTGCGGTGACCCACGACGGATTCGCGGAGTATTCGCGCAGCGCCTCCGCTATGTGGCGACGCGCGATGCCGCGAGCGCCGAAGAATGTGAGAAGTGGAGCCAGGCGAAGGGCGATCGACGCCCCTCCAGCGGAGGATCGATCCACCGGCCCGCCATCGAGCAGCACGACGCCGACGACGAGCTGCGGATGGCGGTAGGCGACGCGCAGCGCCAGGGACGCTCCGAAGTTCGAACCGACGATCACCGCTCCTCGCACGCCAAGCGTGTCGAGAACGGCGGCGATGCGGTCTGCCTGGCTGTCGAGGGAGTAGTCGCCCCGTTTCGGGTGTGATGACGATCCTACGCCGAGCGGCTCGATCGCGTACGTCGAGTGACCGTCAGCTGCGAGATCCGGCGTCACCTTCCGAAAGGCAAAGGTGCCTCCAAGGAGTCCGGGGAGGAGCACGATGGGCGCGCCGGCGGCACTACCCGCCGTGGTCGATGCCGGGGTCGCGCGCACCGTCAGTGATTCGCGCGGCGCCACAGCGACACGCGTGACGGAGGACGAGTCGAGCGCGGCAAGCAGCAAGAGAATCAGCATGGCGAAATGCTCCGAGCTGGCGCCGGGGAGGAAGGATCCACGGCGATGGTGGGAGTGCAGGGTTGTGACGGGCGCATGTGTGTCTCGCTAGGGGCGCTCGCGAAAAAGCGTGCGCCCAGCGAGAGCCCGAGCATAGCGGTCGGGACGTCCTGCACGAGATGCAGGAGCAGAGCGACGCTGATCGCGATGTCGGTGGAAAATCCGAGCGAGTGGGCGACGGTCGCGTACACGAGCTCAAAAACACCGACATTTCCTGGAGTCACGCGAACGAGAAAGCCGACGTTCACCGCGAGAAGCGCAAGGAGCGTCCCGCGCACTCCAATCGGAAAATGCGCAGCGCGAGCGACCAGCGAGTACGACACCAGCTCCGAGCACCAGTCGACTTCAGTGAGAGCAACGGCGATCGCGATGCGGCGGGGAGTCGCGATACTTCGCGTCGACGCCAACACGTGCCGCGTATAGTCGGTGCATCGCTGGAGCAGCGATGCTGGCACAGGGGCTCTCGGGGCCGCGCCGGATGCCGGGCGTCGGAGTGCTCGTCGTGTCAGCACCGTCGCGACAACAACGACGACGACAACTGCCGCGCCGGCGCGTACCATCGCGGGTATGGGAAAGAGGAAAGCGGCGCACGCGAGCAGCGTGGTAAAGCCGCACAGATCAATGACGCGCTCGAGCACGACGGTCGCGACGATGGACGAGCTCCGAATACCGGTCAGCCGCGACATCAGGAGCACGCGCCCCGCCTCCCCGCTGCTTCCGACAAAGAGACTGTTGAGTGTTGCTCCCATGAGCGTGCCGCGCGCCACCGTCGTATATCGAGGCCCGCCAAGCGGCTCGAGAAAGGTCCACCAGATTCCAGCCTTGCCCGCAAGCGCGAGCAAGTGAAAGCACAGGGCCATGACGAGCAGCCCCGGCGATGCCGTGCGCAACGTCGTCAGCACTGTCATCCAGGGGACGCGCCGGACGTAGGCGCTCAACCCGGCGATCAGCAATGCAATCGCAATCCAGCGAATCCTGCGCGCGGTCTTTGATTTCATTGCATATTCTCCGCATGCGACGTGCGCTGGTCACCGGTGCGACAGGAATGCTCGGCTCGTATCTCGTTTGCCGTCTTGTGGAGAGCGGCGTCTCCGTTCGCGCGCTCGTGCGCAATCCTGACCGCGCAGCCTGGCTTCGAGGGCTCGGAGCGGAACTCGTACAGGGGGAGCTCGCCGATGCGCACGGTCTCGCGCGCGCTGCAGCGGCATGCGACGTAGTATTTCACTCGGCCGCAGCAGTCGGACCGCAGGCCGACTGGGAGCTCTTCCGCGCAGGGAACGTCGAGGGTACGCGCAACGTAGTCGCGGCATGCGCGCTGGCGCGCGCGCGCCTCGTGCACATCAGCAGCACTGCGGTGTACGGCGACGCTCGCTATCGCATGGCCCCTGTGGATGAAACGGCGACCCTTCCCGTACTGCCGAACGCAGACGCCTACGGACGATCCAAACAGGAAGCCGAGCGCGTCGTGCTCGAGGCGCAGCGTGCGGAGCGTATTTGGGGCGCAATCGTGCGGCCACCGGTGATGTATGGAGCGCGGGATCGCCAGTTCATCCCGCGTGTGGCCGTAGTGATGAAGCGGGGAATCTTCCCGCTGTGCGGTGGCGGCACGACCACTCTCCCGGTCGTACACGCAAACGCCGTCGCCGAAGGAGCAATCCGAGCCGCATCCGCGGAGATCGCCAATGGCCGCGCATTCAATCTCACTACCGATTTTCCTCTCACGGTGGCGCAGCTCGTCGGGCTCGCGTCTCTCGGACTTCATCGTCGAATCCGCGCGCCGTCGTTGTCCCTCGGCGCGTCCCGAGTGCTCTTTCGAAGTCTCGAGGGAGTGCTCAATTTGGTGGGTCGACGCGATCTCGCGAGCCATGCCAACGGGACGCTCGAGATGCTGACGCACGACAACCCCTTCTCCTGCGTTCGGGCGCGCGACGAGCTTCAGTGGTCGCCGAGTATCCGGCCGGAGACTGGTGTGCCGGAGGCTTTCGACTGGTGGGCGGCGCATCATGGAAGTGCGTAGGCAATGAGATAGTCACCGAGCTTGGTGCGCATCAGGTGGTGCCCGCCGGCCGCAATGACGATGAACTCACGGCCGCCGGGGCGAGTACGGTACGCCATCGGCGATGCCTGCGCGGAGGCGGGAAGCTCCGTCTCCCACACCTCTCGACCGCTCTCCGTGTCGAACGCGCGGAAATGGTGATCCATCGCAGCGGCGATGAACACGAGTCCTCCCGCCGTCACGAGCGGCCCGCCCAACGATGGAGATCCCCAGCTCCGTGGCACGGGAAAGTGGGCGAAGTCGCTCATCGTGCCGAGCGGGACTTCCCAGCGCGGGCGGCCGTCGTCGAGACCGATCGCGATGAGTGTGCCCCAGGGCGGCGCATTGCACGGGAGTCCAAGCGGTGAGCGAAGCATCTCGCGACGACTGCCATAGGGTGCGCCTGCCTGCTGCGCGACCGCTGCATCGCTCCCGGCGAGGCGAGCATCCGCTGCGATGGAGTCCGATGGGAGAAGCGTGATGACCGTGGCGATGCGAATCGTGTTCATGATTGCTACGCCACGACGCCTGTCGACGCCCATGCCGCCCCAGTTGACCCCTCCCAGAAAGCCCGGGAACTCGATGGTCCCCTGCAGACTCGGCGGAGTAAAGAGCCCTTCGGAGCGCAACGCCGCTATGCGCTTCGCACACCAGCTTCGGTCGAACGACGCCAGCCCCCATGCGTCGCTCGGTCGCAGCCCCTGAGGGACGACCGCTGCCGGCATCTCCGGCATGGGCTGCGTCGGCGAGGCATCCTCGCCAGCGACATCGCTCGCCGGAACGCGACGTTCTCGTACGGGGAACACGGGGACGCCGGTGTCACGATCGAGCACGAAGACATCGCCGGTCTTCGACGCTTCCATTACGACCGCAGTGGTCCGACCATCGCGCTCGACTGTCGTCAGAACGGGCTGCGCGGCGACGTCATAGTCCCAAAGATCATGGTGGACGAGCTGAAAGCTCCACACGAGCCGGCCCGTCGTGCCACGCAACGCGACAATGGAATTCGCATTCGCGTTTGGCCCCGGGCGCAACCCGCCAAAGTGATCCGGACTCGGACTCCCCGTGGGAATGAAGACGAGGTCGCGTTCCACATCGACGGCGAAGAGCCCCCACGCGTTGCCGGCGCCGGAGTGGAAGCGCGATGTGCCAGAGGGCGAGCCGTCCTGCGGCTCGTCGCGCAGCGGCTCCCACGACCAGCGCAGCGCTCCGGTGCGCGCATCAAATGCGCGCACCACTCCGCTCGGAGCTTCGGCGTGCAGATTGTCGAAGATGGAGGAGCCGATGATCACCAGTCCATCGAGAATGGCCGGCGGCGATGTCACGTGATACTCGCGCGCGAGCAGAGGGGTGCCACGGACGCCAGCGCGCAGCTCGACGGCGCCACGCTGCCCGAAGTCCGCGCACGGCTGCCCGCTGTGCGCATCGAGCGCGATCAGGCGTGCGTCGAACGTCGCGAGAAAGAGTCGCGTGCGGCAGGGCGCCTGCTCCCCTCGCGACGAGTCCACCCATGCTGAGACACCACGAGTAGTGACCTCATCGTGCGCGAGCGCGCGCCGGTCGATGTGCGCGTCGTACATCCAACGCGCTGTTCCGCGTTCCGCATCGATCGCGAACACCCGTGCCGATGGTGTGGCGATATACAACGTGCCGTCGAACATCAGCGGCGTCGCCTCGAAGGCGGTCGCCGGAGCGCTGTCGTTCGCGAGTCCCTCGGACACATCGCCGGTGCGGAAGACCCACGCTACTCGCAGCGAGTCCACGTTCGACCCATCGACCTCATCGAGCGGTGAATAGTGGCTGCCGCCTTCCGAACCGTTCACTCGCCAGTCGGCGCGTCGGGTGGCATTGCGATGCCGGGCGATGGGGGAGTGCGATGCGAGGCCACGGAGCGTGCCCGCGAGTGTGAATACGGTTGTGTCGTCAGCGTAGCGCGTGTAGCCGGCTGCGATCAGCACGAGGAAAAGACAGAGCGCGAGCGCTGCGAAGGATAGTTGCCGCAACCGATGACGCTGCGTGGAATCATGCACGACGACACCTCACGAGCACGGGACCGGGGAGTGTTTTTCATCTGTCGCAGAATGCTCGTTCCCGATCGTCCACTACATACGTGAAACGGCGTAGACTGAGGGCGATGATGACGCGGTACCGTACCGGGATGACGTAGATCATGCGGACGTGCAGCGTAGATGCCTCATGCACGCGGCACTTGCGTGCCGCGCAGGATACCCCTTCGAGTGAAGAGGGGCGCTGAGGCGTTATTGGGACCAGACGAAGCAGGCCTCGGTCGAGCTGTGCGCCACGTGCCACTGTGCTTCCGATGAGCGCCGTGGATGACGACGCACTCGTGGGCCTCAACGCTTTTCGTTGCTGTCGGCGGATAGCCGACATACATGATGAGTACGTTCGATGCGCCATCGTGGACATCGATGCCGGAGTTCGAAAGAGTCGTCGACATCGCACGATCGAGCGGCGCGAGCGCATGCGTCGTTTGACGCATATGGCATGGCCGGACGCTGATCCCTGCGTCATCGCGGGAGCGCTGCTACGCTGTGAGGCGTATACCGGCGTCGATCCGCAATCGCGATCCTGACACTGCACGTGCTGCACTCATGCAGCGCGGCGTTCTCGTTCAGGAGATGCAAATGCGCAATGTGATGCTGTGCCTCATGGCCGGTGCGCTCGCCGGCTCGCCGCAGCGAGCGACGGCCCAGGCCGCCCTCGCGTACCTGGCGCTCATTTCGACGCCCACGGCAGGGGAAGCTCCCCTCGCTCGGCAGTGGATGACGACCGACCCCGCGAAGGGCATCGGATTCGATATCGATTGGGGGCACGTGAGCGGTGACGGCGGCAGCCTCGACATGTTCACCGGCGGCGTCGTGGTGCCCTTTGCCGAGGGGCGCGGGGATGCGGGATTGTCGGCTGGCTACTTCAAGCCCTCATGCGACGGTGGAGGCTGCGACGGCAACTTCGTGGCGAGTGGAGTGGTCGAAGGTCGCGTGCTGCAGTCGCAGATGAGTGGCGCCACGTTTACGCTGGGGCTGAGCGGGCGGCTGGGCTTCGCAAAGCCGACCGGCGCGACGGTCTGGTCGGCTTCCGCCGGCACGCCACTTTCCGTGGCAATCGGAACGGGTGGATTGCGGGTGGTGCCGTTCGTGACTCCCGCAATCGGATGGGGGCACGCGAGCGCCGGCGACGGATCCGAGTCCGGCGAACGATTCCTTCTCAGTGGCGGCGTCGGTCTGATGAGCTCCGGGGGCAGCTTCGGACTCACCGTCGGTGCGCATCACGTGTTCATCGAGGGCGGTAAGACCGTGTTCGGCGCCGGAATTACACTCTCGCATCGCTAGCGCGGTCTCGGCCTGCTTCGATTCAGAGCGCGTGCACGAAGTCGACGTGCAGCAGGATCCAGCGAGCATGTCGGTGAGACAAGCTCGCTGGATTCGCTCCGCGGATACCGGCGGTTGGCACCACGCTTGCCCTCCGTGCCGCTCACACCTACGATCCGTTCTTCATCGATGGAGCGGACGAACGAATGAGCACTCGTCGGGCCGGCGGGGAAGCTGCTCGACGCCGCGCTCGTAGAGGCAGGAATCGATCGCAAGACCGTATGTCACGAATGCCGTCAAGCACTTCAAATACGAGCGCGGCGCGAAGGGCGCGCGGCGACTTCACAAGAAGCGGATCGACACAGAGATCCGCGCATGCCATCCGTGGCTCGAAGAGGAGATCAAGGTGACGAAGCCGTATGTCATCATCGGCCTCGGCGCCACTGCCGCGCAGTCGCTACTCGGCAAGCAGTGTCGCGTCTCGAAGCAACGTTGCAAGCCGGTGCAATCCGAGCTCGCGAGCACGGTGATCGCGACGGCGCATCCGTCGTCGGTGCGGCGCGCGCCGGATGGCAAGCGCGATCAGAAGCGTAAGGAATTCTTCGCCGACATACGGGCCGTAGTGAAGCGCATGGCGAAGGCGTGACCACCCGGCAATCGCTGGTGCGCGGTTGGCATTCGCTCACCGTCGCCGTGATCGCCGCCTCAGTGATCGCCCAGCTCGTGCTCATCGGCGAGGATGTCGGCGTGCTCGTCGACCAGATCGGCAGCTCCGCTCCACTGTCGGTGCGGCTGTTGCGATTTTTCAGCTACTTCACGATCCAGAGCAACCTGCTCGCCGCCGTCACGGCAGCGAGCCTCATCGCGCGTCCGGACCGCGACGGCCGCACCTGGCGGATACTGCGCGTTTCCGCCCTCGTCGGGATGACGGTCACCTTCGTCGTCTACGTCATCGCGCTGCGGCCGCTCATCCATCTCGAAGGCACGGCGAAGTTGTGCGACATCGGCTTTCACTAC
>JBBRYY010000043.1:0-23205 GCA_038237245.1 Gemmatimonadales bacterium
GATGGGATCGCTCGGGGAGCCCACGCCGCGCATGCTCGAGGTGTGGAGTGCGGTGCGCGACGCGCGCGACGCGTCGATCGCGCTCTTGCGCGACAGGATTCCCGCGGGGAAGGTGGTGCGAGGGGCCGAGGTGGATGATGCCGCGCGCAACGTCCTCACGGCGCGCGGATTCGGAAAAGAGTTCACCCATCGGACGGGACACTCGATCGACTCGCGGCAGCTGCACGGCGCGGGACCGCACATCGACAACTTCGAATCGCGCGAGGTGCGCGAGCTGATCCCGGGGCTGGGATTCTCGATCGAGCCGGGCGCGTATCTGAGCGGGGAGATCGGCGTGCGCGCGGAGGTGAACGCGTTCATCGCGCCGGGCGAGGTGATCATCACGCCTGAGGACTACCAGCACGATTTGATCGTGGTGTAGAGGCTCTCGGCGCTTCTTGCACTGGAGCGAGATTGGGCTATGGTGGAATCTCATTCTTCCGGAGCGGCCGTGTCCCTTCGTCGTCGATTGGTGGTACCGATCGCCGGACTCGCGCTCCTCCGTACGAAGTTGCTCCCTATGCCGTGAGACTCAATCCCGCGGCGCGGTGCAGCCGTGCGTACAATCCGCCGTTCGCGATCAGCTCCTCGTGGCTCCCTTCCTCCACGATGACGCCGCCCTCCAGCACGATGACCCGGTCGGCGCGGCGCACGGTGCTCAACCGGTGCGCGATGATCAACGTCGACCGCCCTCGCAATAGCTCCTCCATCGCCTGCTCGACGAGCTGCTCGCTCTCCGTGTCGAGGCTCGACGTCGCCTCGTCGAGGATCACCACCGCCGGATTCTTGAGGAACACGCGCGCGATCGCGATGCGCTGGCGCTGCCCACCCGAGAGCTTCACTCCGCGCTCGCCCACGCGCGTCTGCATGCGGTCGGGAAGCCTTTCGATGAACTCCATCGCGTGCGCGGCGCGCGCAGCTCTCTCGACTTCGGCATCCGTCGCGTCCGCGCGCGCGTACGCGATGTTGTCGCGCACGGTGCCGCTGAACAGCGCGGGCTCCTGCGGCACGATGCCGATCGCGCCGCGCAGCTCCGCGAGCGCGAGCGAGCGCACGTCCACACCGTCGAGCGTCACCGCGCCCTGCTGCACATCCCAGAAGCGCGGCACCAGCGAGGCGATCGTCGTCTTTCCCGCACCCGATGGTCCGACCAGCGCCACCACCTCTCCCGGCGCGATCGTGAAGTTCACATCGTGCAGCACATCGGGCAGCTCGTCGCCATATCGAAACGTCACGTCCGCGAGCCTGACCTCGCCGCGCACCGGCTTCGGCAGCGTCACCACGTGCACCGGGTCGGCAATGGTGGGCTTCGTCTCGAGCAGATCGAAGACGCGGCGCGCCGCGCCGATCGCCTCCTGATACGCGCCGAACAGTTGGCCCAGCGAGCCGACAGCCGCTGCCACGAAGAAGGCATAGAAGAGGAACTCGACGAGCGCGCCACCCGTCAGCTGATGCGCGAGCACGAGCCGCCCGCCCTGCCAGAGCACCGCCGCCACTCCAGCGAATCCGGCGAAGGTGATGACGCCGAAGAAGACGCCACGCACGAGCGCGCGGTGGATCGCCGCGTCGACCACGTCCGAGAGCTGCGCGTCGTAGCGCGCGCTCTCCGCCGTCTCGCGAGTGAAGCTCTGTACCGTGCGGATCTGGGAGAATGCCTCATCTGCCGTCCCCATCGCCTCGGCGATGCGGTCCTGCACCACCGTGCTCGCCTTGCGCATTGCGCGCCCGAAGATGAACGCCGCGCCCACCACCACCGGCACCACCGCGAGCGTCGTCACCGTCAGCTGCGGATGCGTGATCGTCAGCATCGCGATCCCGCCGATCAGATACACGAGCTGCCGCATCAGCTCCGTCGACTGGTACGTCATCACGCTCTGCAGCAGCGTGAGGTCCGTGCTCAGGCGGCTCGTCAGCTCGCCAGTGCGCTGCTCCGCGAAGAAGCCCGGCGACAGCCGTACCAGATGCGCGAACAGCTCGCTCCTCAGCTTCGCGATTACCCGCTCGGCCACCGACGTGATCAGCCACACCTGCACGAAGCTCATTAGCCCCTGCACGGCGAAGATCACCACGAGCAGTATCGCGAGCTTGTTGAGCAGCGCTCCGTCGCCACGCACGAACGCCGCGTCGAGCAGCTCGCGGACGATCAGCGGGAAGGCGAGTCCGATGCCTGAGCTGATGAGCAGCGCGAGCGCACCGAACGAGAGCGGGCGGACGTATGGCCTGAGCCGCGCCAGCAGCGGGCGCAGTGGAGTCGGAGAAGGAAGCGCTCGTCGAGCCTTCTCCGGCTCGCCGGAAGCGCTCAGCGCGATGTCCCGGCGAGCCAACTGCGCACCGTCCGCACGTCGGGCTCGACGCGCTGTCGATCGCGCGTCACGCCCTCGAGCCGCGCGATGAGCGCGCTCGCGTTGATCACGCTCTCGTCAGGACCCTTCGACCAATTTCCCGAATGCCATTCGCGCACGCGTACGCCACCCGCATCGCGTGCCAACAGCAGCACGTGGTCGTGCGCTCCGCCGTCGGTCACGATGTGTACGGCGAGCTCGCCATTCTCCATCTCGGGCGGTACGGGCCTGTCCATCATCAGCGGGCGATGACGCGATCGATCACCATCGCCACGAAGAGGAGTGCGAGGTACAGCAGCGAATATTTGTACAGCCACCACGCAGCCGCATTCCACACGGGCTTGCGCAGCACCTGGATCACGCCGCCGAGCATCAGCGCGTTGAGCGCGATGGCGGAGACGACGTAGAACAGCCCGAACGCGCCGAAGAGCGCGGGAAGCAGCGTAAGCGCGATGAGGATGAACGTGTACCAGAGCATGTTCCACATCGTCTCGCGCTCACCCCACACGAGCGGCGCCATGGGCACCCCCGCGCGCCGGTAGTCGACCTGCTTGTTGAGCGCGAGCGCCCAGAAGTGCGGCGGCGTCCAGTAAAACACGATGAGAAAGAGGTACACGGCGGCGAGGTCGACATGTCCTGTCGCGGCTGCCCAACCAACGAGGGGCGGAAACGCGCCCGCAGCGCCGCCGATCACGATGTTCTGCGGCGTGCGACGCTTGAGCCAGCGCGTGTAGATGAAGACGTAGAAGTAGAAACCCGCGAGGGCGAGCACCGCCGAGATCACGTTCACCTCGTACGCGAAGATAGCGGTCGCCGTCGTCGCGCAGAGAGTCCCGAAGGCGAGCACCGCACGTCGATCCATCCGCCCGCTGGGGATCGGGCGCAGCCGCGTGCGCGCCATGGTGCTGTCGATGTCGCTGTCGATGAACATGTTCACCGCGTTCGCACCGCCGGCCATGAGATAGCCACCGAGCAGCACCCAGAGCACGAGCGTGATGCTCGGGCTCGCGGCGATGTACATCGGGGCGACGGTCGTGACGAGGAGCAGTGAGATGATCCGCGGCTTCGTCAGCATCACGAGGTCGCGCCCCAACGAGTTCGTGTTCGCCGACACCGCCGTCGTCACGATGCCGCCTTGGCCGAAGTGAGCGGAGGGTGTGAGGGCGATCCGTCGGGTTCCCGTGTACCGCTGCGGTTCGGGAACCGCGCGAGCCACGCGAGCGTAAAGAGCGTCAGCCAGATCGCGATGCCGTCGGCCTCGTGCAGTGAGCGCATGACGGGGGGAAGGTGCATCTCGACCATCCCGGCAGCGATCACGAGTTGCACGCAGATGAGCGCGAAGGCGATGCGCACCGTGCGCACGACCACGGGCGCCTCTCGGCGCTTCGCGAAGCCTATCATGAGTCCGAGCACGTGAAAAAAGAGCAGGAAAGCGAACACCCGATGCGTGAACTGCACGTGCTGCGACGGAAGCGGAAGGATCGTTCCGCGACAGAGCGGAAAGCCCTGGCATGCGCTGTTCGCGCCCGGGATCTTCGCAGTGAGTCCACCGAAGAGCACCGTCACGAGCGCGATTCCCGCGGCGGCCGCCGAGCCCCGCGCGGCGCGACTTCTTACGGAGAGCGCGCCGATTGTGGACGCGCCGCCAAGGCCACCTGCGCGCAGCACCGTCGTCGCGAGCGCGGCGAGAAGCAGCGCGCCATTCAGTAGATGCACGACCGTCGCCCACGCCGTGTTGCCCATTCGCACGGTGACCATGCCGAGGAGCGCCTGAAGCAGGATCAGCGCACCGGCGAGGAGCGCGGAGCGGAGCACGCCGCCGCGCCCGGAGCCAGCGGGCTCTCGGCGGATCCGGACGGCGGCGAGCACGAGCGCGGCGACCATCGCCACGGTGATCGCCGCGAGGAGCCGGTGAGTCCACTCGATCACGAGCGTCGGCTGATCCATCGGTGGGAACCAGCGGCCGTAGCAGCGCGGCCAGTGGTCGCCGCACCCCATCCCCGATCCCGAGATGCGCACGATCGCGCCGAACACAATGAGCGCGTACGCCAGCCCGAGCGTCGCGTACGCCAGTCGTCGCATTAACCTCACGGGCGGCTCCTCACGGGACGATAAAAATTGCCGGCGCCGGATGCAGCGCACGCCAGGTGAACAGGAGCACCACGATGAGGACGAGCCCGGGGACGACCGTCCACGCAACCTCGATCGCTCGCGTCGGTGCAGCAGTGCCGTCGGGGCGCAGCGCACGCGCCCGCAACGCAGAGCGCACGATGGCGACCTGCGACAGCGCGCAACACAGCGCCGCTAGCCAAAAAATCACGTCGGAAGCGAATGTCGGAATAATCCGCGAAAGTTGGCTACGCAACGGATGGCGGGCAAGACGGCGAGCGGCATGGTGCCGGCGAGCCGTCATGGCTGTATTATGGGCCATGGAAGAGCCACCATTCTCCGCCGAGCCGGCTTCCCGGCTCCCGCGCCGCCTCGGGCTGTTCAGTGCCGTCGCCGTGCTCATTGGCTCGACGATCGGTTCGGGAATCTTCCGGTCACCGGCGGGCATCGCAGACAAGCTCCCGGGTCCGCTCCCGCTGCTCTCGGTGTGGCTCTTCGGCGGAATCTTCGTGCTCTGCGGCGCGCTGACGCTGGCCGAGGTCGCGAGCGCACTCCCGGCGACCGGCGGGCTGTACGTGTTCATCCGCGAAGCGTGGGGACGACGGGCCGCCTTTCTCTTCGGATGGTCGGAGCTCCTGCTGATCCGCGCGGCATCGCTCGGAGCAATCTCCACGACCTTCGCCGAATATCTCTTTCGCGTGCTGGGGCACGAGCCGAGCCTGGAGCCGTACGCGACCTATGTGCACTGGGTGGCGGCGCTCGCCATCGCGTTGACGGCGACGTTCAACTATGTGGGGCTCAAGTGGGGGTCGCTGGTACAGAACCTTACGACCGTCGCGAAGTACGGCGGGCTGCTGTTCATCATCATCGTCGCCGTCGCGATTGGCCTGCCCCAAACGGGCGGGCACTTCACGCCGGCCGTTCCGCCCGGAAGCTTCTCGCTCGCCCCCTTCGGACTCGCGTTGATCTCGGTGCTCTGGGCTTACGACGGGTGGGAGGATGTGAGCCTCGTGGGCGGCGAGGTGAAGGACGGGCGGCGCAACCTGCCGCGTGCGATCATCATCGGGACGGTGGCGGTGATCGTGATCTACGCGCTGGCCAACTTCGCATATCTCTCGGTGCTCGATGTCGAGACGATACGCCATTCGCGACTCGTGGCGGCGGATGTGGCCTTCAAGGTAATCGGCGCGCCGGGGGTGGTGTTCGTCGCGGTGACGGTGATGCTGTCGACCTTCGGGACGCTCAACGGCTCGATCATGACCGCTCCGCGCATCTTCTTCGCGATGGCGGACGACAAGCTGCTCTTCCGACAGATCGCGAAGGTCCATCCGCGTTTCCAGACGCCGTACATCGCGATCGTGCTCAATGCCGCGATCGGCGTGGCGTTCGTGCTGACACGAGGCTTCGAACAGCTTGCCGATCAATTCGTCATCGCGATCGTGCCCTTTCTCGCGCTCGCGGTGGGCGCGGTGTTCATCCTGCGCCGCCGACCGGGCTATGCAACCTCGTTCCGGGTGCCGGGATATCCTGTGGTCCCCGCGATCTTCATCCTCTCGACGGTGGCGCTGCTCGCGAACGCACTCATTAGTCCCACGAGTCGCGTCGCCACCCTGGGTGTATTCGGAGGAATTCTCCTCGGCATGCCGATCTACGCGTTTATCACCCGACGCATGGGCTCGTCAGCGACGATCTGAGTCGTGACGATTCCGTTTCCGCCGATTCTTGACTCACGGGCCGCGCGCTCTAGCTTTTTTGCTGCGGCTGGGACGGCGTTGCTCTGATTCCCTGCCACGCACGCCGCGGTGTTTTTGCCCTGCAGCCCGCGCCCGTAACACGTCGTCCACCAAAAGGATTCTTCTCATGCGAATGAGATGTCTGCTCCGCAACACTCTCCTGGCCCTCGCGGCCTCGGGAGCGTCCGGCGTCACCACCCTGGCCGCGCAGGGAATCACCACCGCCGCGGTGAGTGGAACCGTCACCGATTCGACCGGAGCGCCTGTCGAGGCAGCGCAGATTCAGGTCGTCAATCAACAGACTGGTGTGAAGACCGGTTCGCTCAGCCGCGCCAATGGCAACTACTATCTCCAGGGCGTCGAGGTCGGCGGCCCCTATGTCATTTCGGTCAGACGCATCGGCTTTGCTCCCGACAGCATCACAGGCGTTCGACTCAGCCTTGGTCAAAACTTTCGCGCGAACTTCAAGATGGTCACCCAGGCCGCGCAGCTCTCGGTCGTCACCGTACGCGCGACATCCGACACGTTGAGCAGCCAGATCTCGTCGTCGCGCCGAGGCGTGCAGACCGACATCTCCGACACCGCGCTCCGCCGCCTGCCTACGCTGAATCGCAACTTCACAGACTTCCTCAGTCTCACGCCGCAAGTCGTGCAGGCGCAGAGCGGCGGACTCTCCGGAGCGGGGCAGAACAATCGCTTCAACAACATCCAGATCGACGGCGCAAGCGAGAGTGACCTCTTCGGACTCGGCACGACCGGACAGCCCGGTGGCCAGGCCCGCGGCCGCTCTATCTCCCTCGAAGCGGTGCAGGAGTACCAGGTGCTCCTGTCGCCCTTCGACGTGCGCCAGGGAAATTTCACCGGTGCGCTGATCAACGCGGTGACCAAGAGCGGCACGAACGAGGTCCACGGCTCGCTTTACTACTACTTCCGCAATCAGGACCTCGCGGCGGATGTGCCGCTGCTGCGCACGAGCGAATTTCAGCAGAAGCAGTACGGCTTCTCGATCGGCGGCCCGATCGTGAAGGACAAGATTCATTTCTTCGTCGCACCTGAGTGGCAGGCCGAGACGTATCCGGCGCCGGGCCCTTACCCCGGGTCGTCGGGGCTGCAGTCGGCCGCCGACGCTGCGACGGTGCAGCGCATGGCCGACATTCTGCAGAACAGCTTCGGTCTGGATGCCGGCGCGCAGGGAGCGGTGTCGAACAAGAACCCGCTCACGAATGTTTTCGCGCGCCTCGATTTCGTTCTGCCGTACAACAGTCGTCTCGTCATTCGCGACAACTACGGCAAAGCGGAGCTCGACACGCTCTTCCGGACGTCGACGTCGTTCCGCTTCGGCTCCAATGCGTACTCGTTCAACAACAAGAAGAACGCGGCGGTAGCCCAGCTCTTCACCAACTGGAACAACGGCTCGAACAACGAGCTGTTCCTCGGCTACACCACCATCCGCGATTTCCGTCCGCCGAACGCTGCCTACCCCTCGATTACGGTGAACACCGGCGTCACCGGAACGCTGATCGCGGGAGCGGAGACCAACTCGCAGGGGAACGCGCTCGACCAGGACATTTTCGAGATCACGGACAACTTCACGATCCCGATCGGAGAGAAGCACCGGCTGAGCATCGGAACGCACAACGAGTTCTACAAGATGGACAACCTCTTCGCGCGCAACTCGCAGGGGGCCTACACCTTTGCGAGTCTCGACTCGCTCGAAGCGGGAAATCCGAACGCGTACACGATCGGCCTCAACCTCGGCCAGGGCTTCCATTCGAAGTTCAACGCCGCGAACTACTCGGTGTATGCCGAGGATCAGTGGACGATCAACGAGCGCTTCAACGTGCTGTACGGTGTGCGCCTCGACATTCCCACGATCAGCTCGCGTCCGGAAACGAATCGGCTCATCGACAGCATCTACGGGCGCGACACGCACGAGCTGCCCACGGGGAACGTGCAGTTTTCGCCACGCGTCGGCTTCAACTGGGATGTGACCGGCAAGCAGACGGACCAGCTGCGAGGCGGCGTCGGCGTGTTCCAGGGGCGACCCGCGGCGGTGTGGCTCGAGAACACGATCGCGAACTCCGGCTTCGGGCTGGGACTGCTCACGTGCGGCGCGGGTGGCCTGGGACGGGCTCCCGCATTCAACCCGGACGTGAACAACCAGTCGCAGACTTGCGTCGACTCAGCTGGGAATCCGATCGGCGCCGGCAAGTACAGCGAGGTCGATCTGCTCGGCAAGAATCTGAAGTACCCGCAGACGTTGCGCGCCACGCTCGGTTACGACCACCAGTTCGGCAACGGCTTCGTCGGAACGCTGGAGGGGATCTACACTCGCGGGCTGAACATCTTCTTCTATCAGAATCTGAATCTCGGCGCGCCGACGGGCGTCGATAAATTCGGCCGAGTGATCTACGCGACGGCGTGGGCCGCGAATGGAACACCGACGACGAATCTCGTCAGCACGCAATTCAAGGCGGGCGGTGTGTACGACGTGACGAATCAGTCGAAGGATTATTCGTATCAGATGACCGCTCAGCTGAAGAAGAAGTTCTCGGATGCACTCGAGGCGAGCGGCGCGTTCACGCACGGACATTCGTACACGGTGCAGGACATCACGAGCAGCACCGCCGCCTCGAACTTCAAGTTCGGCCGGGAGCTCTCTGGTAACATTCTCGACCAGAATACGGGGATCTCGCAGTTCGACATTCCGAACAAGGTGCTGATCGCGGGAACGTACACCGCGCCGTGGAAAACGTGGACGACGAACTTCTCGATGATCTACGTCGGGATTTCGGGAGTGCCGTTCGACTATGTATCGACGGGGCGCGGTGCAGCCGGCGACATGAATGGCGACGGCGTCACCGGGAACGATCTGATCTACATCCCGAAGAACGCCCGCGATCCGAACGAGATGCGGTTCTCGAACGAGGTCGTGAACGGACAGCTGATCACCGCGGCGACGCAGGCGCAGCTCTTCGAGCAGTTCATCGAAGGACAGTCGTGCCTGAACGACAATCGCGGGAAGATCATGCAGCGCAACGGATGCCGCACGCCGTGGCAGAACAACATGAACGTGACGGTAGAGCAGTCGCTGCCGAGCGTGATGGGAAAGACGCTGTCGCTGCGACTGGATGTCTTCAACTTCCTGAACCTGGTCGATCACGACTGGGGGAAGATCAAGCTTCCGTCGAACAGCCCGAGCTTCAACGACCAGTCGCTCGTGAGCGTCGTTGGTCAGACGCTGCAGGATTCGTCGCACACGCTGCTGCAGACCCAGCCGATCTTCAACTTCGTGCCGGTGAATACGGTGCGATGGACGTCGAACGTGATTCCATCGTACTACCAGATTCAGCTCTCGGCTCGGCTCGGCTTCTAGGGCGCGAGGGGAGGGAAGAGACGACGGGGCGGCCGAGTGATCGGCCGCCCCGTCGTGCATCAGGGAGTATCGAGGCTCGCGGGCGAGGTAATGCGACCATCGGTGTGGATGAGATACTCCCAATGCTTCGTGACGACGCGCTCTACATCGCGGGGCTTTCGCGCAATGACTCCGAAAACATCGGTGTCCTCAGGTCGATTGTCGACGACGTCGGTGTGTAGATAGCCCTCGCGTACGTAGCCAGGCGGCCCTTTTACATCTCCGAGTGGTACCTCGAGGATGTTGACGTGCATGCGATGACGCTCCAGGATGTGGTTACCATCGGCGCTGAGACGAAAGCGCTCGTCACCGCCGAGCGGCCAGGAGTTGTTCGACGTCTGGGCAGGATAGGCGTACACCCACCAGTCGCCCGTTCCGGTGGGAATGACGGCGTGATTGTAGGGACGCGTGGTCGGCCCGAATGCTGTGCGAGCCGTCGTCAGCGCGCGTACCTCGTGAAGTCGTTGCCCCGTGTCGGGATCTCGAACGGCCAGATGCGAAACCGTGTACGTGGAATCCGATCCGCGCTTGACCGCCTCGTAATAGACGTAGAAGGTATCGCGCGCCGGCGAGAGAGTGCCGAAGTAAACAGGCCATCCGGGGCGTCCGAAGACGACGAGATACTGCTGGATCTCACGCGGATCCGGCTTGACCGCCATGATCGCATCGCCCGCGTCCCAAGCCGCTCGATCGTAGGCAGCCAGCATGAGGCCGCGTACGGAGATCGCGTCCAGCTCTTCGCGCGTCGGCGGCGCGGTGTGCGCGGGAGCGGATTGCGCGCGGAGCGTCGCGGCGGCCAGAGCGACGAGGAGGATGGTGCGCATTTCGATTCTTACCTCCGGGTGCGAAGGAGGGTAACGCGGAACGACCAGGACGTCTACTTCTTCAGCAGCTTGGGCATCGAGATGCGGCCGTCGCGATAGATCTCGTATGCCCAATCGGCTCCGAGCACGCCGACGACCGCCGGAAGGCTGGGATAGCGCGCGAGTACCGCAAACACGTCGCTATCCTCAGGACGATTGTCCATCCGGTCTGCCTGGAAATTTGCTGCTCGTTTAACGCCGCCAGAGTCGGGTTCGACGTCGTTGTGCGCATCCACGATGGTCGGATGCATCCGATGGCACTCGAGGATGTGCAACCCGTCCGCGCTGATGCGAAAGCGCTCATCACCACCGAGCGGCCAATACTCAGGATCCGTCTGCTCGGGATAGATGTAGACGAGCCACTCCCCATTTTCAGCAGGGATGACCACATGACTGTGCGGTCGCGCCTGAACTGGCTGGAACACCTTGGCCGCAGTCACATAGGCGCGCGCGGCGACAGGGAAATACTCGACGGCTGGCATGGCGAAGGGGATCTTGTCGGCAAGCCACATCGTGTCTTGCGGACTCTTGGATGCGAGGAACGTCGTGAAGAACGTATCTTGCGCGGCGGACAGATAGCCAAAGCGCACTATCCAGGCGTACTTCGTATGATAGACCACGAACTGCCCGCGACCCGTCGGTTTTTCGACGAGCCTCATCATCGAGCGACTCCCTTCCGTCAGAGCAAGATCGTAGTCGTACAGATCGGATCCACGTTGAGTGATCGAATCGAGTTCCGCGCGCGTGGGCATCTGAATGTGGGACGGCAGTTCCTGGGCGGCGAGCGACCCTGCCACGGACAGAAACAGAAGTAGAATGCGCATATTCGCCTATCTGCCCGTCTTCGATGTGCTCGGCCGATCCTTCATCGGGAGCGAGATCGTTCCGTTCACATCGATCTTGTAGACGTAGCCACCGTCGACGGAGACGAACTCCGGATAACGCGGCTGTCGCGCGAGCACAGCTAGGACATCGGTATCTTCGGGTCGATTGTCGACGACGGCAGAGTGGTAGTAGGCTGTGAGCCGACCGCCATTCACCTCGATCGAGTCGCCAACCGGAGTTTCCAGGACACTGACGTGCATTCGGTGCCGCTCGAGTATGTGCCCTCCGTCCGAGCTGACCCGAAAACGAACGTCCGCGCCCAGCGGCCATGTCTTACTGGTCTGTTGCGCTGGGTACAGGTATACCCACCATTCACCGCGGGCGGCCCGAATCGCCGCGTAGTTGTAAGGACGATGGGCACCGTTTCCAAAAAATTCGAGCGCAGTGGCAACAGCGCGCGCGGCAAACAATTGATCTCCAGTGTTCGCATTCGTGTACGGCATACGACCGGCCTTGTAGACGCTGTCAGTACGCTCCTTTGCGGCCGAGTAGATGATGTAGAAGGTGTCGCGGGCCGGCGAGAGATTGCCGAAGTACACGGTCCAGTCGTCGCTATGTCCCGCCGCGATGTAGAAGCGCGCCGATCCGGGTGCCGGGTTGATCTTCATCAATGCATCGGATGCGTCATGTGCCGCGCGGTCGTATGCCGCGAGCTTCGCGCCGCGCGCAGAAATCGAGTCGAGCGCCGCTCGTGTCGGCAACGCCAAGTGCGCTGGCGAATCCTGCGCCGCGAGCGATAGGGAGGCGAAAGCGATGAGAAGGAGCGAACGCATGCCGGCTGTCCTCCGTCGGTGGCGCGTCGATGACTCGAGTCCTGCGCTTCCTGAACGACACCCAAACAATCGTCCGGGTAACTCGCGGCCGAACGCAAAGAGGGCCGGCCAATTGCGAGGCCGGCCCCCCCCCAGATTGCACTTCCAGGATCGTCCTAGAACACCTTCACGTTGATGTACCGCTTCGGATTCGCCTTGATGTCCGTCACCAGCGAGTCCATGCGGCCCAGCAGCTCGTGCAGGTTGTTGTAGACGCCGGGATCGTTCAGGAACTTGGCCGCCGTACCGTTCCCCGTCTGCAGCTGCGTCATCACCGCGCCGAGCTTCGTCGTCGTGGAGTCGAGACTCGCCGTGAGCGTCGACAGGTTGTGCGTCGTCGACTGCATGTTGCGGACGGTCGAGTCGAGCGCCATCGAGTCGATCGCCGTCACCCGGCTTCGCACGGCGTTCATCGTGAGCGTCAGCCCGCGCGACGGCTCGGCCGCGACGGTGTTGAGCTCCTGTACGAGCGCGTTCGTCGAGGCGATCGATTTGCGCAGATCCTGAATTCCGCCCTGCTGCACGAACTCGATCTTCACCGTCTTCGCGACGTCGGAGAGCGCGCTGCTCACGCTGTCGACGCGCATTAGCAGCATGTCCATCGAGGGCGCAGGGCGTCCTGCCGGGATCGTGTCGTTGGCCGCCAGGAAGCCATTGAAGCGGCACGTCGGCGTCATCGGACGGGCAGCCGTCGGGACCGACGTGTCGGCGGTGACCGGCGCCGGCGCGGCGGTGCACGGCGTCAGCGAGATCGACTTGTCGCCGAAGAATCCTTCATTCGTGACGGTGGCAGTGGTCCCCGACGGAATCCTGCGCGACTTGTCGATGCTGAGGCGCACGTTCAGGTAGCCGGTCTCGTCGAGCTCCACCGCGTCGACGTAGCCCACCTGCACCCCCGCGAGATTCACGGGCTGCCCAGGCTTCACGTTCTGCCCCCAGGCGAAGCGCGTGTACTCGTTGTACGACTTGCTGAAGCCCCGTCGCGCGAGCCAGAGCGTGCCGCTGATCCCGACGAGAATCGTGATCAAGGTGAAAATGCCGACGACGACTTCGTCCCGTTGTTTGGTCATTGAATCTCTTTTGCGAGATAGAGTGCGGTGAGGGCATCCAGCAGCAGGATCACCACCGACGAGATGACGACGGCGCGCGCGGTCGAGCGTCCAACGCCCTCCGCGCCGGAGCCGGTGATGAAGCCTTCGTACGAGCACGTCATGGCGATCGCGCCGCCAAAGAGCGTCGCCTTGATCAGCGCGTACCAGATCTGAAAGGTATTGAACGTGAGGTGCAGCCCGGCGGTGTAGTCGGCAAGCCGCACATTCGTCGCGCCGATCACGGCGAGCCCGCCGGCGCCGATCCCGATGGCGATCGCGACGATCGTGAGCAGCGGCACCATCGTCACGCCCGCGATCACGCGCGGCACCATGAGATACGCCACCGGATCGTACGCGAGCGTCTCGAGCGCGTCGATCTGCTCGGTCACGCGCATCGTCCCGATCTCCGCCGTCATCTTCGCGCCGATGCGCCCCGCCAGTACGAGCGCCGTGAGCAGCGGCCCGAGCTCGAGCACGATGCTCTGCCGTGTGATCCACCCCACCACGGAGAACTGCACGCCGGGAAAGAGCTGGTACGTCGTCTGGTACGCGGTGACCGCGCCGATGAATGCCGACACCGTCGCCACGAGCGGGATCGAGTCCACGCCGATCTGCCGCATCTGCGTGATGGTCAGCGGCAAATATGTGCTCGGCTCCATCAGCGCGCGGAAGAAGTCGCGATGGAAGAGAACGCGCTCACCCAGCTGCCCGAAGATCGCGTTCGTGACACGACCGAGAGCTCGGAAGAATCGCTGCACCAACCCGAACCCTGGTGGCGCTCCGGTCGTGTCTTCGGGAAAGAGAGTGGAGCTCACGCGCGCACCAGCCAGCCGTATCGCATCAGGTTCGCACCCGCGCGAGCAGCACGACGCCGATGGCGCCGAAGATCATGTTGGGGATCCACGCCGCCAGATACGGAGGGATGGCCCCACCCTCGCCGATTGCCTTGGTCAGCTGAATGAGCATGAGGTAGATAATAGTGGTGGCGAGGCTGACCCCGATGCCGAACGCAGTTCCCCCTCGCTGGGTGCTAGTGGCAAGGGGCGCGCCGAAAAACACGATGATGACGCACGCCACCGGAATCGCGATCTTCAACGACAGCTCCACCTTGATCTCGTTCGCGTCCGCCCCCGAGCGTTCGAGCGACCGGATGAATCGCTTCAGCTCCCGGAAACCCATCTGTTCGGGGCTCTTGGGGGCGGACGTCAAGTCGATCGGCGCTTCGAGAAAATCCGCATCGCGTACGCTGTCGAACTGAATGGCGAAGTTGCGCGTCGAATCGGGAAGAATGTGCAGGTCGCCTGCCTTCAACGTCCACCGCTTGTGCGTCGTGTCGTAGTTGGCCGTGCGCGCCGCGAGCAGATAGGTCGGATAGTCGGGGCCGCGTCCGCGCCGCTCGACCTCGAGATTGTCGATCAGCCGTCGTTCCACGTTGAGCGCGGCGATCTTGTAGACGCGTCCCTTCGGCGCGCTGTACGCGAAGTTGTACCGCTCGTTCCCAGGCTTGTAACGCCCCTCTTCGAGCAACTCGTTGCGCTTGATATCCGAAATGGGAACGAGCTCGCCGAGTGCGAAGGCGAAGAGCATGACGATCGTGGCGCCGCCGAAGATGGGAACCAATAATCGGTAGAAGCTGATCCCCGACGCCTTCGCTGCGGTGAGCTCCGAATGTCGCGTCAGCGAACCGATCGTGAACACCGTCGCGAAGAGCACCGCAGCCGGCAGCACCATGTAGATCGATTCGGGAAACCAGTAGACGTACGCCATCGCGATCTGCTCGGGGGTCAGATGGCGATTGAGATATTTCCCGAGGCGGTCCGTCAGGTCGATCACGATCACGAGCAGCGGAAAGCCAAGCGCGGTCGTGATGAAGATCTTGGTAAACTCGGTCGCGACGTACCGATCGAGCGGGCGAAGTATTTTCACGCGTGAACTCGCGTTCCGCGCTCAGTGCCGAGGCCACCACGTCGGAAGCGCTGGCCGAACCAGCTGCGCGCTCGGTCGAACCACTCCGAAGAATCCCCGCCGCGCGCGGAGCCGCCGCTGCGCTGCACGCGAATCAGCCCGAACACGCCCACGATCGTCAACAGGACGTTCGCCATCCACATCGCGATCACAGGATCGAGAATGAGCTTGTTGGCGAGATCCTCTCCGACGATGAGTCCCACATAGTAGAGCGCGAACACCGCGATGCTCACGCCGATCACGAGCCCGACGCCGCCGCGCGGAAAGCGAATCCCGATGGGCGCGCCGAGGAGCACGAAGACGACGCAGGCGGTCGAGAGCGCGAACTTCTTCTGGATCTCGACGCTGTAGCGGCTCATCGTGACCTCGGAGTCGTGCACGCGCGCCTTCATCACCTCGATCTGCGCCGCGGAGCTCAGCAGATACGCGGGGCTCGTCAGCTGGCTCGGCGCCGCCGTTGTTGCGATGCTCGGCGCGACCGGTGGTGCGCCGGGCGGCGCATTGAAACCGCGACCGTGTCCGGTGGCGACGCCCCCGCCCGGAAGCTGCGGGAGCGAGTTGGGGATGCGTTGCTGCTGCATCGCGCCGCTGGCGGTAATCGGCACAGTGGTTCTCGGCGCTGCGCTCTTCGACTTCCCGCCGCCTGCTGGCGCACGCGTCTCAGCCCGAGCGAGCGGAGAACCGGGTGGCGCGCGGAAGCCGCCGCGAATGATTGCCTTTCCGGGTGCACCGGGCTGTCCGAACTGCGGCATGGGCGCCGACGGCCGCGCGGCAGGCGGCGTCGCCGCGACGATCGTCGTGTTTGCCGCGACTCCGGTCGAAGGGGGCGCGTTGGCCCTGTTCGCGGTGCCGCCCATCGATGGCGCCAGACTCGGCACCGCCGCGATCGAGCGCGTCTTCGCGCCGCCAGGCAACAGTTGAGACGGCGTCTTCGTCGCCGTCGAATCCGTGTCCGCGATCGCCGCGTTGCCGAAGATCGGCATCATCAACCTGCAGTAGAGTCCACCCGCCGTGAGCCGTACCTTCGGCCTCGGGATCTTCTCCATGGGAAGCTGCTCCCCTGTCGCGAGATAATGCGTGGCGGAGACGAGCGTGCTGGTGAGCTGCGCGCGTGCCTGGTCGAAATCCTGAGTCCCATCCTCGAGCCCCTTCGCCATCTCGCACACCGACATCTCGCGCTCGGACTTGTAGTCGTCCTTTTCCGTCTGCTCGAAGCGATTGCCGACGCCGCGCACTCGCACGAGATCGGTGCGGAAGTACAGGCGGGTGAGCTCACCAAGATTGTCGCGCGGGATCTGCTGCATGTAGCCGTCGTGCAGCGTCATCTGCAGATCCTTCTGGTCGGGCGTCATCCCCATCACGCCAGAGTCGGAGTAGATCGTCTTCCGACGTTCGGGGTCATCGAAGTTGTAGATCGTGACCTCGCGCATCCGGTCGGTCGCCTCGTCGATGTGGCTCGTGCGAAGAAAGAGCTTCCCGGGCATCACCTCGTTGATCACCTGCTCGCGCAGCGCGAACGTCGGCTTCTTGCGGGCGATGTCGGTCTGCAGCGTGCGGAGGCGGTGATTGCTGCGCGGCAGCACCTGGTCGTTGAACACGAGCATGAGGA
Organism: Gemmatimonadales bacterium; assembly: GCA_038237245.1. GTDB lineage: Bacteria > Gemmatimonadota > Gemmatimonadetes > Gemmatimonadales > Gemmatimonadaceae > FEN-1250. Next base: position 16,864 of record JBBRYY010000043.1, read on the forward strand.
GGCCGAGCGTCGCGCCGAAGAGGATCGCGGGGCGCACGAGCCGCATCACGGAGATCCCGCTCGCGCGCAGCGCTGTGATCTCGTTTTCCGCCGTCAGCCGGCTGAAGGCGTAGAGCACGGCCACGAGCACCCCCATCGGCATCGTCATCGCTATGATGAAGGGGATCGAGAGGAGAAAAAACTCCCCGATCACACCCCAGCCGAGTCCCTTGCCCACGAGATTTCCGAACTGCTTCGCCACCTGCTGCAGCAACAGCAGCGCGGTGAGCGATGACAGCGCGAAAACGAGCGGGCCAATGTGCTCGCGGAGGATGTAGCGGGTAAGGAGCTTCAAGGGCTCGATAGCGGAAGGTTACGGCAGGGGCGCGGCGCCCCGAATGGAGAAATCTAAGCGCCTTGCTGGCCCGTAGCGCCAGAGCCGGAAGTGGCAGCCCCTACTATCTTAAGGCGAGCTGCAGTCGAATCCCTCTACGTCCGCCACATGTCGCCCGTGCGCCGATCCCGCTCGACTCTCGTTTTGCTCGCCACGTCGCTGCTGGCCCTGGCCTGCCACAACGACCGCCCGCAGAGCACCTTCGATGGCACGACGGCGCTCGCGTACGCGAAGGTGCAGCTCGACTTCGGCACGCGGATCCCGAACACGATCGGCGCGCAGCGCACCGGCGACTGGATCGTCGCGCAGATGAAGACGCGCGCGGACACGGTGATCGAACAGCGGTTCGATCACGTGACCGTGAAGGGCGACACGCTCCATCTTCGCAACATCCTCGCGCGTATCCATCCGGCGGCTGCGCAGCGCGTGCTCTACCTGACGCACTGGGACACGCGACCGATCTCGGATCTCGCCTCCGACCCCGCGCGTCGAAGCCTGCCGATGCCCGGAGCGAACGACGGTGCGTCCGGCGTCGCACTTCTCATCGGAGTGGCCGACGCGCTGAAGAAGACGCCGGCGACGGTCGGCGTCGATCTGCTCTTCGTCGACGGCGAGGACTATGGCTTGGACTTCAGCGGTCCCGATGTTCTGCTGGGCTCGAAATACTTCGCGACACATTTACCGTCGCCGGGCTACAAGCCGCTGTACGCGGTACTCTGGGACATGATCGGCGACAAGGATCTCGACATCTACCAGGAGCCGAACTCGCTCCAGCGCGCGCCGGAAGTCGTCGCTCTCGTCTGGAACGAGGCGCAATCGCTCGGCTACTCGCGCTACTTCATCAACAGCCCATCGAACCAGGGGGTGATCGACGATCACATCCCGCTGCTCGATGCGGGGATTCACACGATCGACGTGATCGACTTCGACTACCCGGCGCACCACACGCCAGACGACACCTTCGACAAGATCTCGGCAAGGTCGCTGCAGATCGTGGGCGATGTGGCGGTGGGGTTGCTGACGTCGAAGTAGCTGCCCTCGTCGCTGGCACTTGCGGGGCGTCGTGAACTGCAATTTTGAAAAGCGACAAAAACGGATAACGGCACGGACAAACAACGGACAACTGCGCTCGGGTTTCGCAGTCTCCGTTCTTGTCCGTCTCATCCGTTAGTTGTCGGTATCTCCAGCTGTTACGACTCGAATCGCGTTGACGACGCTGATCGAAACGCGGGCCGCGTTTTTGGCGACTCTCGGAATCGTTCGATGACCGGCGCCAGCGGAGATCTCACGATCTTCGCGCATGCCGACACCAGCCGAAAAGCGCGCCCTCGTGTTTCTCACCGCCCTGCTCACGCTCGGCGCCGGGGTCCGCGCAACGAAGGCGCTCAGCGCCGAACCGCCGCCGCCTAGCGCCGTCGCGCGGGCAGAGCTGCACCGCCAGATCGTCGCCGTCGATTCGGCAGACTCCGTAGAGCGGAGTGGCGGGGGGAAGCGACATCGGTCGAAGCGACCGAAGCAGTTCGGGATTTCGACGAGCGACGGCTCCGATGCCGCTCGCGTCGATAGCGCGCGGATTTCCTCGAGCAGAAAGCGGAAGAAGGCCACTAAAATCCTTCCGCAATCGGCTGAACAACCTCGCGATATCGGGGTCTCATCTGCAGGCCCCGTCGATCTCGACCGGGCCCAGGAGTGGGAGCTACTCGCGCTCCCGAAGATCGGACCCACGCTCGCGCACAGGATTCGGGTAGACCGGGACTCACTCGGCCCGTTCGGCTCGATCGACGAGTTGCGGCGCGTAAAGGGGGTCGGGGAAGCGGTGGTTGATGCGATCACGCCCTACGTGACCTTCTCCCAGCAACCGCGTCAATCCCGTGAGAAAGAGGGTGATGGGGTAGCGGCTAAACGCGGCGTGAAGCGGCGTAAGCGTCAGACACCATCACAATAGTATGAAGGCCGCAGTTCACGACCCCCGCCCGCGGGTGGCGTCGCCGACGTCGCTCGGGCGCTGTTCCCCGCTCCGAGACACATGGCCGTAGCTCCAGCAGTTCAAGCCGCGGGTGAACGCATCGGTGATCTCCTCATGCGTGAGGGGCTCATTTCGCGTGAGGCGTTGGACCGCGCTCTGCAGGAACAGAAAACAACCGGCATGCGCGTCGGCTACAACCTCGTGAAGCTCGGCTTCATCAACGAGGTCGAGCTCACGCGCATGCTCGCGAGGCAGTTCCGCATGCCCGCCGTCGACCTCACGAACTTCGAGGTCGATGCACGCATCGCGAAGCTGATTCCAGCCGAGCTGGCGCAGCGACACCTGGTGCTTCCGCTCAAGCGCGAAGGACGCACGCTCACCGTCGCGATGGCCGATCCGTCCGACCTCGGTGTCATCGACGACCTGAAGTTCATCACCCGCTACGACATCTTCCCGGTCATCGCGGGCGAATACACGCTGCGCAATGCCGTCGACAAGCACTACGGCGAGAATACCGACGACGCGCTCCAGAATATTCTCGACGACATCGACGATGATGGTGATGTCGAAGTCGTCGAAGAGCGCGAAGAGGAAGTCAACGCGAGCGTGCTCGCGGCCGCGATCGACGACGCGCCGGTCGTGAAGCTGATCAACGGAATTCTGACGGACGCCGTGAAGAAGGGCGCGTCGGATATCCACTTCGAATGCTTCGAGCACGAGATGCGTGTGCGCTACCGCATTGACGGCGCGCTGCAGGAAGTGATGAAGCCGCCGATGAAGCTCAAGGCGGCGCTGATCTCGCGCTTCAAGATCATGTCGAATCTGAACATCGCCGAGCGCCGCGTGCCGCAGGATGGGCGCATCAAGCTGAAGATCGGCAAGAAGGTCATCGACTATCGCGTGTCGACGCTGCCAACGCTGTTCGGCGAGAAGATCGTGCTCCGAATCCTCGACAAGGGGAATCTGACGCTCGACCTCGAGAAGTTCGGCATCGAGCCGCGCGCGGAAGCGGATCTGATGGAGGCGGTCGCGAACCCGTACGGCATGGTGCTCGTCACCGGCCCGACGGGGTCCGGAAAAACGACCACGCTCTACTCGGCGCTGTCGAAGGTCAACAATATCGACGTCAACATCATGACGGCGGAAGATCCCGTCGAGTACAACATCTTCGGGATCAACCAGGTGCTCGTGCGCACCGACATCGGACTTTCCTTCGCCGCATCGCTGAAGGCGTTCCTTCGTCAGGACCCGAACATCATCATGATCGGAGAGATTCGAGACCTGGAGACCGGTGGTATCGCCATCAAGGCGGCGCTCACGGGTCACCTGGTGATGTCCACGCTGCACACGAACTCGGCGCCCGAAACGGTCACGCGTCTCATGGACATGGGGCTCGAGCCTTTCAACGTGGCATCCGCGCTCAACCTCGTGCTGGCGCAGCGACTCGTGCGAAAGATCTGCAACACGTGTCGGGCGCAGTATCAGCCGGACATCGTCGAGATGAAGGCCGCGAAGCTCAAGCCGGAGATGACATTCCGCGATCTGGCGTACACGGAGGAGGCGATCCAGAACATGAAGCGCATGGCCACAAAGGAGGCCGCGCCGATCGTGAAGGACTTCAACCTCGACACCACGATCGCCGAAATGCCCTTCTTCCGCGGGCGCGGCTGCGATGCGTGCGCCGGAACGGGACTTAAGGGCCGCCAGGGGCTCTACGAGGTCATGATGATGACGCCGAAGCTCCGGAAGCTGGTCATGCAGAGCGTCGGCGCGGCCGAGATTCAGAAGGGCGCGGTCGAGGAGGGGATGTTGACGCTGCGCATGGACGGGCTGCTTAAGGTCATGAAGGGGATTTGTACCCTGGATCAGGTCATTCGCGAGACCGCCGCATAGGCTGTCGAAGGGCAGGGGTGGGCGCCGGTTTGGCGCCCGCCGGTACCACCCTGCAACGCTCGCCCCATTCCCTCGTCTATAGGGGGTATCCCGTTCCCCGGATACCGCCACCTCAGCAGGAGCTACATGACCGCCCCAGTCGCCAACACCGTCAACCTGCGCGCGTTGCTCGAGGAAATGATCGAGCGTGACGCGTCCGACTTGCACATCACAGCGGGTGACAAGCCGAAGATGCGCATCGACGGCGACATTACCGACGCGAACGTCGATGTGGTGCTGACCCCGAAGGACACGCTGCAGCTCGCCTACTCGATTCTTACCGAGAATCAGAAGAAGCGGTTCGAGACCGAGGACGAGCTCGACTTTTCATTCGGCATTCAGAATCTCGCGCGCTTCCGAGGCAACTGCTTCAAGCAGCGCGGCTGCGTGTCGCTCGTCATTCGACAGATCCCGTTCAACATCCGCACGTTCGAAGAGCTCGGCCTGCCGAACGCCGTATCGAAGATGGCGGATCGTCCTCGCGGGCTCGTGCTGGTGACGGGACCGACAGGCTCCGGAAAGTCGACGACACTCGCCGCGATGATCGACAAGATCAATCGCGAGCGTCGCGGCCACATCATCACGGTGGAAGACCCGATCGAGTTCATTCACCGTCACCAGAGCTGCATCGTCAACCAGCGCGAAGTCGGCACGGACACGAAGAGCTTCTCGAACGCGCTCAAGTACTCGCTTCGTGAAGACCCCGACGTCATTCTCGTCGGCGAAATGCGCGATCTGGAAACGATGCAGGCCGCGCTGACGATCGCCGAGACGGGACACCTGTGCTTCGCCACGCTGCACACGAATTCGGCGGCTGAAGCGATCAACCGAATGATCGACGTCTTCCCGAGTCACCAGCAGGGGCAGGTCCGCGCGCAACTCGCGTTCGTGCTCGAAGGGATTGTGACGCAGACGCTGCTGCCGCGTGCGAAGGGACGCGGTCGTGCGATGGCGGCCGAAATCCTGGTCGTGACGCCGGCGATCCGCGCGCTGATCCGCGACAACAAGATCCACCAGATCAATTCGTCGATGCAGGCCGGTAAGAAGTTCGGCATGCAGACGCTGAACGACTCGCTGTACAATCTGTACATGTCGCGAGAGGTCGTGCTGGACGAGTGCCTACGTGTGTCAGGCGACCAGAACGAGTTCCTGCGAATGATCGGCGAGGCACCGCTGGAGGACGTCGGCAATGGCGACGCGCCGAAGCTCGCGGGGCAGCATGCGAAGTACGCCGCGGCTGGCAAGCGGTAATCAGAATCGTCTGAGGAGAGTACATGCCAACTTTTGCCTACACGGCACGCACGCTGAGCGGTGAGCTCAAGAACGCCACGATGGAAGCTGCGACGCGCGACGAGGTCGTAGCGAACCTGCGGCGCCAAAAGCTCATCGTCGTCAAGGTCGACGAAGAGACGAAGAAGAAGAAGGGCGGGAAGGTCAAGACGCGCGACATCGTTATTTTCACGCGTCAGTTCTCGACGATGATCAACTCCGGTCTGCCACTCGTGCAGGCGCTCGATATTCTCTCTCGCCAGAGTGAGAACAAGGCGCTGCAGGACGTGACGCACCAGGTGGTGTACGACGTCGAGTCCGGACACACCGTGGCCGACGCGCTACGCCGGCATCCGAAGGCGTTCACGGATCTGTACGTGAACATGGTGGCCGCCGGTGAGGCGGGTGGTATTCTCGACACGATTCTGATGCGACTGGCGACGTTCCTCGAAAAGAACGATGCCCTCGTGGGGAAAGTGAAGAGCGCGATGATCTATCCGGCCGTCATCATGAGCGTGGCCTTCATCGCCATCGTGACGCTGCTGATCTTCGTTATTCCCGTGTTCGAAAACATGTTCGCGTCCGTGAATCTGGCGCTGCCGCTGCCGACACGAATCGTGATCATGCTGTCGAGCTTCCTGAAGCACTACTGGTGGGCGGTCGGCGGCGGCGCGTGGTTCACCGTCGTGTCGCTCAAGCGCTACTACAAGACGTCGAACGGCCAGCTCAACATCGACAAGATCCTGCTGAAGGTGCCGGTGCTTGGCGACATGCTTCGCAAGTCGGCCGTGTCGCGCTTCAC
>JBBRYY010000044.1:0-21964 GCA_038237245.1 Gemmatimonadales bacterium
AATCGAGATCAGCATGCCGAAGACGGCCCGGCTGCTCGTGCGCTCGGTATCGGGCGATGTGAAGATGCGCGACGTCGCGGATGTGGAAGCGCACTCGGTGAGCGGCAGCGTCGAGGCCACCAACGTCGCGAGCCATGCGACGCTCGAGAGCGTCTCCGGCGACGTCACGGCAGAACACATCTCTGCGGGAGTGCGCGCCAACTCGGTGAGCGGCGAGATCCATGCTCGTCAGATCACTGGCGACGTGACGGCGCAAAGCGTAAGCGGCGACATCATCCTCGAAGGCGTGACCTCCTCGTTCGTGCGGTCCGAAACAGTCTCGGGTGACACGAAGTTCACCGGGGCGGTCGATCCGAAGGGGCGCTACGAGTTCCACTCGCACTCGGGGGACGTCGAAGTCGATCTCACGGGCGGCTCCGGCGACGCATCGCTCGAGGTCGAGACGTACAGCGGCGATCTCGACTCCGGCTGCGCGCTCACGATGCAGCCGAACGGGAGATCGATCCGCTCGGGAAAGCGCGGCACTTTCACGATGGGGCATGGCGGCGGTGCCCACTTCATTCTCAAGACCTTCAGTGGCGACGTGCGCATCACGGGCTGCCGCTCACACGGAGATAACTAAATGCGTCGCCTCCTTTCCACCTCGCTCGCAGCGGCCGCGCTCTTCGCGGCCGCCACGCCTGCCTCCGCACAGCGCGACCACGACCGCAGCTACTCGTACGACAGCACCTTCTCATCGAAGAATTCGATCGCAGCGGGCGGCACGATCCACGTCGAGGACCTCAACGGCAGCATCGACGTCGTCGCCTCCGACAATCCGACGACGACCGTCACGGCCGTCAAGCAGTGGCGTCGCGGCGACCCATCGATGGTCCGGATTCTGGTCGAGCCGGGGAACAACGGAGTGACGGTCTGCGCACTGTGGAACGAGAACGCCAAGAGCTGCGACGATCGCGATCGCCACAACCATCACGATTCCGACGACGATCGCAATCGTCACAACGACGTCTCGGTCCGCTTTACCGTGCACGTCGCGAAGGGCGTCAAAGTGGATATGAACACGGTCAACGGCTCGATTCACGTGGATGGCGCCACGGCGGCGGTCGACGCGGAGACGGTCAACGGCCGCGTCGAGGTTGCGACGCTGGGCGGCCCGGTCACGGCGCGAACGGTGAACGGCGAAGTTCGTGCGACCATTGCGCATCTCGTGAAGTCGGACGAGCCGCTCGAGCTCGAAACGACGAACGGCTCAGTGGAGCTCGAGGCGCCGGCCGATCTCAGCGCGGATGTCGACGCCGAGACGACGAATGGCGGCATCGAGACCGATTTCCCGCTCACGATCAACAAGGGGCTCGTCGGCAAGCACGTACATGGTACGGTCGGCCAGGGCGGAAGGAAGGTCGAGCTCCATACCACCAACGGCTCCGTACGACTGCGGAAACTCGGCTGAGCATTGTGCCGTAGGGACGAGAAAGGCCATCCCGCCTTGCCCGTCCCGGAGCTCATCATGCGCAATCTTTTCTGTGTTCTCGCCGTCGTCGCTCTCACGGTAGCGTGCTCGAACAACCGGACCTACCCGGAGCGTCACTTCACCTGGACCGGTGACGTCGCTCCGGGCGGCACCGCAAAGATCCGCAACGTCGACGGGAGCATCGCGATACTCGCCGCCGCCGACAACAAGCTCACTGTCGACGCGGTCATCATGAATGCTGCTCCGAGCGCCGTGCAGGTGAAGCAGGCGACGATCGGCAACGATGTGCTCTTCTGCACGGAAATCGCATCCAAGAGCGGAACTCCGTGCAACGCGAGCGGCGTGCACACCACGACGTACTCACCGTGGAAGATTTTCAGCCACCGTCACACCATCACGGTCCGTTACACCTTGCACGTGCCGGCCGGGGTGAAGGTCGACGTCGAAACCGTCAACGGGAAGATCGCGGCGCAGGACATCGCCGCGAACGTGAAGGCCCAGACGGTGAATGGAGACGTCGTGGTGTCCACCACGAACGGTACGATCAACGCCGAGACGGTGAACGGTTCCATCATCGCGAGCATGGCGCAGCTGCCGGATTCCGGCAACGTGCATCTCGAGACGGTGAATGGGTCGATCACGTCGGTGATCCCGGAAGGGATCGGCGGTCGCATCAACCTCGAAAACGTCAACGGGGCACTTATCGCGAACTATCCGAATGCGGTATCGGACAGCGGAGACAAGCACCACATGCGCATCACGCTCGACGAGGGCACGCGTCGCGTGCATCTGGAGACGGTCAACGGCTCGGTGAACCTGACGAGATACGTGAAGCCTGCCACCGTCCCGGCCGTGTCGGTCTCGGTCAAGAACTGAGGCTAGCCCTCGCGCTGGTCCATCGTTCGCACCCACTCTCGCAGGACGTCTCCGCAACCGGCGGATCGGGTTACGTGCGCGAGCGCAGCCGATTATCTCTCGCCGATGCGCTTTCGCCTCGGATCGAGCTGGCTGGTCGGATTCACGGCCGCGTTCGTCGTCTCGCTCCCCGGATCGCAAGCCGTCGCGCAGAGCATTTCCGCGGATAGTGCGCACGCACCGCGCGCGTCGCGCGCGCCGGTTCCACAGCCGCACTACAAGCTCCGCTTCGCGCTCGGCTTCGTCTCGAGCATCGTCGCGCACGAGAGCGGACACATCATCGCATCGTTCGCGGCCGGCGGGCATCCATCGTTCGGATTCAACAAGTGGCGCCCGACGATCTACTCCGGCATCGACTCGCGCATCAATCCGCACAAGCAGTTCATCTTCTCGAGCGCGGGGCTCACCGTGCAGACGCTCCTCGACGAGACGCTCCTCGACGTTCCGCACGCGCGCGGGAGCATCGCGGGTCCCTTCGAGCGCGGGCTCCTCGCCGGCGGAATCGGCACGGTGCTCTTCTACATCACGCTCGGGCGCACGGGAACCGTGAGCGACGTGACCTTCATGGCGAACACGTCATCGCTCAGCAAGACGCAGATCTCGCTGATCTATGGAGGAATGGCGGTGCTGCACGCCGTGCGCATCCACTATAAGGATCGCTACGCACACTTCTTCACCGTTCCCGACGGGAGCGGACAGCTACGCATCGGGATGAGTCTCGCGCCGGACTAGCCGCTAGCGCGAAGTCGCACCCTGCTGTCCGCCCGCAGGCAGCTGCCCGGGCGCGGCCGGCGCGCGGTCGATGAGGAGCTTCGTGACGAAGCGCTGTCCCTCGCTCACGCGCTCCATCTCGATCGCGATCGACTCCACCGCCTGCTCCACACGCGCGAGCCGCGCATCGAGCAGCGCCGTTCCCTGCTTCGGCCCCCCCAGCCCAGCCATTTTCTCCTTGTGGCTGAACCACATCTTCGTGATGATCACCACCCCCGGAATGCCAAAGACGATGGGGACGATGACGGCTTCGACGGGGATGAACATGCGTGGGGTCTCGGAACGAATGAAATAGTGGGCTGCGCTCTCGGTCTAAGCTCTCATACGTCGGCCGAAGCCGGAAGGTGTCGGCGGCGCGCCTTCAGTGCGCCGGGAGCGTCGTGAGCCGCTCGCTTTCCGGAATTCCCTCGAGCACGCGTCCGGTGGGCATCGCGGCCACGACTCGGAGCGGCAGGCGCGTCAGCACCGAATCGGAGTTGTTGACGGCACCGCAGCTCTGGTCGAAATCGATCAAAAGCGCACTCCGGCGCACGAGCGTGTCGGTGAACGCGCGCACCGTGCGCGCATCGGTCTCGTTGGGAAACTCGTGCGAGAGCCGGTGCGAGTGGAAGTACAGCGCCTCTGGTGCATTCGTGTACAACGCGTGTCCGCTTCCGTTCGCCCGCACCCACGCGGCAAGCGGCGAGTCCCGCCAGCAGTCCTCGGCGAAGTCGTTCCCGGTCTGCACGGCGTAGCGCGCGCTCGCGCCACTCACGCGCAGCGCGGCCCCCCACCAGAGCGCGACGAGCATTGCCACGCCGATGCGCGCGATCACAGGCCAGCGGCGCCACGCCGGTGCGACGAGCATCACCATCGTCACCTCGAACAGCACGAGCAACGGCGCCATCATCCTGTCATCCAGCGGAATGCCCGGATCGGCGAACAGGCGCGACGCGAGCACGAGACCGAGGTAGCACGCGGCGAGCAGCGCGGCTGCGAGCGCCGGGAGCTGTCGCGCACGCAGCGGCCGCGATTCCCAGATCGCGATCACGAGCAAAACCGCGACTCCCGCCGCAGCGAAGATCCCGAACACCTCACCCATCCCCGGCACGAGCCACGCGGACGTCGTGCGCCATCCCTCGCGCAGCGTCGAAGTGAGCTCCCCGTAGAGACTGATCTTCCTGATCGCGCTCGGCCCCGCGCTGTGCATCGTGCGGAGCACCCACGCGCCCTGCAGCACGATCGCGGGACTTGTCGCGAGTACCGCGCGAGTCATGCGCTGCCGCAGCGTTCCCGCGCGCGCGAGCTGCCAGAGAATTACAGCGCCAACCACCGAGATCCCCGCGTAGCGCACGACGCTCGCGATGCCGGCGAGCGTTCCCGACACGAGCGGCCTCCCGGGCGTACGGATCATCGCCGCGAGCGCGAGCACCATGAAGGCGATGAAGAGCGGCTCGCTCAACACGCTCTCGTGCACCTGCACCACAGCGGGCGTCGCCATCACCAGCAGCCCCGCGACGATCCCGGCACCCGCGCCCGCGATGCCTCCGACCAGCCAGGTGATCATGCCGATCGAGACCAGCGCCGCCAGCGCGGCGATGTATCGTGCGCCCTGCACCGCGCCGAAGCCCGCGCGCTCCGCTCCTGCAATCGAGACGGGAAATCCGGGTGGCCAGTGCGCGAGCGGCATCGTGCTGTCGGCACTCGCCCACTCGCGATTGACGTCGCGCAGCGTGCCGTCGCGCGCGAGCGACGTCGCCGCATGCAGATACGACATGCTGTCCGGATCGAGCCCCGGCCCCGCCCCGGATGTGATTCCGAGCACAGCCGCAAAGGCGAGGGCGCCCAGCGCCAGCGCAGGGAAAGTCCGGCTCATCCGCATTCGCTAATGATACGCGAGACGAATGGCACCGTCACAGTCGCATTGCCTACGTTTGAATCTCGCCGGAACGCTTGCCGCCTTCCGTCGCCGGGCCTATGATAGCGAACTAACTCTACGTCTCTCGCAAGGCCTGGCCACATGTCCGACGATGCGGAGCCGGGTGACCAGCTCTCCTCGTCACGCGAGAGTGGAGCAGTCATCGCCGGACGCTATCAGATAGAGCGCGAGATCGGTCGTGGCGGAATGGCGACCGTGTATCTCGCTCACGACATCCGGCACGACCGCCAGGTCGCGCTCAAGTTCATTCACGCCGAAGTCGCCGACGGGCAGGCGACCGAGCGCTTTCGCCGCGAGATCGCGCTGCTCGCGCGGCTGCAGCATCCGCACATTCTTCCACTGTACGACTCCGGCGAGTGGGACGGCGCGCTCTTCTACGTGATGCCGTACATCGCCGGCGAGTCGCTCCGCGGCCGCATCAAGCGCGAGGGCCGTCTGCCCGTCGACGAGGCGATTCGCCTCGCGCGAGAGGTCGCGGACGCGCTCGCATACGCGCACGTGCACGACGTCATCCATCGCGACATCAAGCCTGAAAACATCCTCCTCTCCGAAGGGCACGCGCTCGTCGGTGACTTCGGCATCGCGCACGCGGTGAGCCGCGCCGGCGGCCGTCGTCTCACCGACGCCGGATTCGCCATCGGCACGATCTCCTACATGAGTCCGGAGCAGGGCTCCGCCGATCCCATCGACGCGCGCAGCGACTTGTACAGCCTCGGCTGCGTCGTCTACGAGATGCTGAGCGGGAAGGTGCCGTTCAGCGGGCCGAGCGCGCTTGCGATTCTCGCGCAGCGCTTCGGGGACCCGGCAGCGCCGATCAGGCAGAAGCGCCCGGAGGTGCCGCAAGCGGTGGATGCCGCGGTGCAGAAGGCAATCGCGCCGGTGCCTGCGAATCGATTTCAGAACATGACGGAATTCTCGCGCGCGCTCGGTCGCGCCGAGGAAACGGCCGGCGCTCGCGTGGGAATTCAGATTGCGCCGGTCTGGCGCTGGACAGCCGCCGTCCTCGGGCTCGGCGCGCTCGTCGCCCTCTTCTTCGCCTTTCGCCCCGCCCCGCTCGATCCGGAGCTCTACGTGGTGCTGCCGTTCGTGCACCGCGCGAACGCCGCGCCGCAGCTACTCGACGGCGACAACTGCCAGCAGCTCTTGTACGAGGCGTTCGGACGGTGGAACGGCATCACGCTCGTCGACGACATGCGCGCGCACGACGCCCGCGCGCGCGTGAATCGCGCACCGCTCTCGCTCAACGATGCGCTGCGCACCGCGCGCTCACTGCGCGCGGGACGAATGGCGTGGGGCGAGGTGTGGCAGGCGGGCGGCGAGATCGCCGTGCGCGGGCTCATCTATAATGTGCAAACCGAGCAGCCGATGCGGCAGTATACCGTCACTCTGCGCTCCGACCTCGGCGATGCGGAGCGCAAGTTCGACGAGCTCGCCGACACGCTGCTCGTCCCTGTCGCGGCCGCAGGCCGCGCGACGCTCCCGGCGAGCGCCGAGGGGGTGCGAGGCTCGCGCTCGATCCCCGCGCTCACGACGTACTTCCGCGCGCACGAGGCGCTCGCCGCGTGGAAGCTCGACAGCGCGGAGACGCTGTTCCGCGAGGCGATCGACCTCGATCCCGACTATCCGCACGCGAACTACTGGCTCGCACAGGTAATGTCGTGGCGGGGCGATGCGGATCCGTCGGAGTGGCAAGCCAGCGCACAGCGAGCGGTCGACAAGGCATCGCGTCTCTCGATGCGTGACAGCACGCTCGCGGCCGCGCTGCTCGACATGTCGGAGGGACGATTCCCCGATGCGTGCGGGAAGTACGAGCGCCTGCGCTCGATGCGTGACTCGCTCGACTTCACGGTGTGGTACGGGCTCGGTGATTGCCGCGCCCGCGACACGGTGGTGGTCAAATCGGCGGCGAGTCCATCGGGGTGGCGATTTCGAAGCGGATACGAGAGTGCGATCAAGGCGTACATGAAGGCGCTGACGCTGGTGCCGTCGTCGCATCTGGCGTTCGCCGGTGTGGGATTCGAGCGGCTCTCGAGCCGACTCTATACGCAGAGCAACCAGCTGCGAAATGGCGCGGTCGATGGCGACAGCACGCTCTGGTCCGCCTTTCCTGCGCTCGCCAACGACACGCTCGCATTCGTCCCGTATCCGAATTCGCAGATCGCCACGGGCGCGACGCCGCGCCCAGCGTCGTCCGCGGCAGCGATCGCCCGGAATCGCGTGCGGCTCGAGAAGCTCGCCGCGGAGTGGGTGCAGGAATTTCCTCGCAGCTCCGCTGCCTTCGAGGCGCTTGCGCACGCGCTGGAGCTCGAGGGGCACATCACGGGCGCTGGTGCGCCGAACAGCTCGGCAATCGCTGCGCTCGAGCGTGCACGCGAGCTCGCCAGCGACGCGGGAGACAGGCGCCGGCTCGGAGTGCTGCGTACCCGGCTGCTCCTCTATTCAGGCGACTTCGCCGGCGCTCGAGCGCTCGCTGATTCGATTCTCGCCGCCGCAACCGCACCGACACCGGCCGATGCGGATGCACTGAAGGCGCTCGCCGCGCTGACCGGCCATCTGACTCGCATGGTCGCGTTGCTGCGCATCGCGGCTCCGCTCGCTCGCTTTCTGTCGCCCGCGAATCAGATCGTGCAACCGCCACTTCCCGTCGCGGAGTCCGCCGAGACGATGCTCGGCTACGCATCGCTCGGCGCATCGGCAGATAGCATCACCGCAGCAAAACAGCGTGTGGAGCGCGCCGTCGTCAGCTACGTGCCCGCCGCCAATCGTACGGCGGTGCGGGAGGCAGTCCTCAACATGCCCCTCACGCTTTCGTATCCCATTACGCCGGAGCTCTCCCTCGCGCGCGGGGGCGGCAATGGCGACTACCTCCTCGACATTCAGCGCGCGGCCGCGAACCACGACGCGACGTCGGTGCACGCGCAGCTGCGCGCGATCGGGCGGCTGCGCGCGCTCGACGCGCCCGGTGAGCTCTCGATCTATCTGACCTATCAGGAGGCATGGCTCCTCCTGCAGGTCGGCGACAGCGCAGCGGCGACGCGCGAGCTCGACGGATCGCTCACGGCACTCCCGTCGCTCGGGCCGTATCTGTTGGACTTCGTGCAGGATCCCGCGTTCCTCGTGCGGGCAATGGCGCTGCGCAGCGATCTCGCGGCGAAAGCAGGAGATCAGCGCACGGCCCAGCACTGGGCGTCTGCGGTGTCGGAGCTCTGGTCCGGCACCGACGCGTCGCTGCAGAGCGAAGTCGTGCGCATGCGCGGGCGAATATCGGGCGGTGCGCAGTGATCGCGCGATCGGCCGCGGAGAGAATACTTTCGAACAGGAGCAGGGGATGATCATTGCAAAAGCGACGCGGCTCCGAGAGACGACGCAGCGTCTGGCACTCATCGCGACGTTGAGCACGACCGCCTGGGGGTGCGCGCACGCCGGCCCGAACAATGTCAACGAGCTGCTGTACGTGCACGGCCGCATTCACGTCGGCCGCGAGACCGCCGCCCGCTGGGATGCGAGTGAGCGCCTGGTGCAGGCAGAAGGCGATCGCATTGCGCCGATCCCGCCGGATGACAAGCAGCCGTCTGCGGTGCCATTTCCCGGCGACGCGCGCGCGACGCTCATGTCGCTGCACGAAAGCGACCGTCACGGCGCGACGGACAAGCGTATCCTGTCGGTAATGGGTGAGCGAAAGACCATCGTCTCCTCCGGCGTGGTTGCGCAGGTCACGCTCGTGAAGGGAATCGAATACAAGAGCGAGGCGCACTTCCAGAAGGGATGGCTCCCGGTCGCGATCGTCGTGCTGCCGGATTCGTCCAACCGCGACGCGGTCGTCTATCCGAAGCTCAAGCTGCATGGCGGAACGAGCTGGGTGTACGTGCGCGAAGCGTCGCCGTCGAAGTGGGAGGCAGCGCTCGTACGGCTCGTCGATGGGAAGGTCGAGCAGGAGCCGCTGCCGATTTCGATTGCCCGGGGCGACAACCTCGAGCCCGTGATCGGCGCCCGCTTCAACTGGGAAGACGACGACGAGTCGGTTTGGACGTACTGCGGTGGACGCTGCTGCAAGATCGGCGGGACGCAGTAGCAGTGACCAACGTGGCGGTATTTCCACCATACGGAGACAGTTCATGGTAAATCGGTATCTCTCCGCGACGCTCGCCCTTGCGATCGCGTTCGTCACCCTGCTCGTCCTCGCGCACACCGCGATCGCGCGCTCCAACTCGGTCGACGACGTCCTCGCCTACGAGCGCGCGACGTGCGCGGCGTACCAACGCAACGATGCCGCTGCGATCGACAGCCTCATAGTCGATGACTACGTGCTCACGGAAAGCAGTGGCGCGCTCACCACGAAGGCCGACGACATTCGCGATGCGAAGAGCGGCGCCGTAGCATTCTCCGCCTTTCGCAACGAGGACATGCGGGTGAAGATGTACGGCAATACCGCCGTCGTCCGCGGCAAGACCATCGTGCAGGGCACGGCCAGGGACGGCTCGAAGGTCGACGTCATCGTGCAGTTCACCGACACGGTGGTGAAGATCAACGGACGGTGGCGCCTCGTCGCCGGTCACGTGTCGAGACTGAAGAACGGTTGAGCTTCGCACGCGCACGACTTACCCCAAACGAAGGCGATTCATGTCCCTCCTCGACATAATCCAGCAGAACCTCGGTCCCGATCAGATTCAGCGGATCAGCCAGCACCTGGGCGTGGATCCGGCGACCGCGAGCAACGCGATCAACGCTGCGCTCCCGATGATGGTCGGCGGCATGGCGCACACCGCGCAGCAGCCCGGCGGCGCGTCAGCGATTCAGAGCGCGGTCGAGGATCACAGCGCCGGCGGAATCCTCGGCAGCCTCGGTGGACTCGGCGGGCTCGCCGGAATGCTCGGCGGCGCGTCGACCAGCGGCAACGGCAGCGGAGGCGGAGTCGGCGGTATCCTCGGCAGCATCCTCGGGCAGCACACCGACACGGTGCAGAACGGCGTGCAGACCGCATCGGGACTCGATGCATCGAAGGTAAAATCGCTGCTCGCGATCCTCGCGCCGATCGTGATGGCCGCGCTCGCGCAGCACGCCGCGACACAGCCATCGTCATCGTCGGGGAGCAGTGGCGGGCTCGGAGGCATCCTGCAGCAAGCCGCGGCCGCCGCGCAGCAGAACAATGGCGGCTCGTCGCAAGTCGGCGGAGTACTGGGGCAAATTCTCGGGAAGTTGTAGCCTCACCGCATGAGCATCGCAGGGAGAGGCGCGCTGTTCATCGTTCTCGTCGCGTGTGTCGCTGCAATCGTGCTGCGGCGCCCGAGTGCGTCGACCAGCAACGATGATTGGGTGAGCTCGGACAAGGGCGAGATCCCTGCGCTCGATCGGCTGGAGAAATCGGGCGTCGATCTCTCGAAGCCGACCGAGATCAACTACTACCTCTATTTCTCCGACAGCGTCACGGCCGCGAAGGCGGCGGATTCCGCTCGCGCCGAGAAGTGGGAGGCGGAGGTCTTGCGCGGACGGTCCGGCTGGACCTGTCAGGCCACGAAAACGATGATCCTAGAGCGTGCCGCCATCCTCGACGCGACGATGCGGTTTTCGGCGATCGCCACATCGCTCGGCGGCAAATACGACAGATGGGAGGTCGCGATCACGAGGTAACTTCCCCCGCCTCCACCCGCGCCGCCTGCGCGTGCGAGTGCCCGTACGCGAAATAGATCACCAGCCCCACCACGAGCCAGATCACGAGGCGGATCCACGTCTCCCCCGGCAGCCCGAGCATCTGCGCGAGACAGATCAGCGCGCCGAGGATCGGCACGAGCGGCACCCAGGGCGTGCGAAATGGGCGACGATTCCTGGGCGCCGTCTTCCGCAGAATCACGACGCCTGCACACACCAGCACGAACGCAAGCAGCGTCCCAATGCTCACGAGCTGCCCGAGCACCTCGATCGGCGTCAGCCCCGCGACGAGCAAGCACACGGTTCCCGTCACGAGCGTGCTCACGTGCGGAGTCTGATAACGCGAATGCACCCGCCCGAATACCCGCGGCAGCAGCCCGTCGCGTGCCATTGAAAAAAAGATTCGCGTCTGGCCGAGCAGCTGCACGAGCATCGTACTGAAGAGACCGAACAGCGCGCTCACCTTGATCACGGGGCTCAGCCAGCGCAGCCCCGTCGCATCGATCCCCACCGCGAGTGGATCGGCGACGTTGAGCTTCGAGTAGTGCACGATCCCCGTGAGCACGATCGCCACGGCAATGTAGAGCACCGTGCAGATCGCGAGGGAGCCGAGAATTCCCCACGGCATGTCGCGCTGCGGATCCTTCGACTCCTGCGCGGCCGTCGTCACCGCGTCGAAGCCGATGTACGCGAAGAACATGACGCCGGCACCGCGCAGGATGCCGCTCAATCCGAAGTGCCCGAACTCTCCCGTATTCGGCGGGATGAACGGCGTGAGATTCGCGCGCTTCACGTACGCCGCCCCTGCGACGACGAAGACCACGAGCACCATCGCCTTGATGAACACCAGCACCGTGTTCGCATTCGCACTTTGCCTGATCCCGCTGATCAGCAGCGCGGACACGAAGACGACGATGCAGGCCGCGGGAAGATTGAACACACCGGTCACCATCGCGCCGCTCTGGTCCGTCACCACGCGTCCGTACGGCATCGTGAGCGCGAGCGGGATGTTGATGCCGAGATCGTGTGCGAAGCTCACGAAGTAGCCGCTCCATCCCACCGCGACGGTCGAAACGCTCAGCGCATACTCGAGAATCAGATCCCACCCGATGATCCACGCGATGAACTCGCCGATCGTCGCGTACGCATACGTGTACGCGCTCCCGGCGATCGGCACCATCGCCGCGAATTCGGCGTAGCACAGCCCGGAGAACGCGCAGCCGATCGTCGTCAGGATCATCGAGAGCACGAGCGCTGGCCCGGCGTTCTGCGACGCGGCCGTCCCCGTCATCACGAAGATGCCCGTGCCAATGATCGAGCCGACGCCGAGCGCCATGAGCTGCACTCGGCCGAGCGACCGGCGCAGCGGATTTCGCTCGGCGTCCTGGTCGAGCTGCGCGAGCGATTTTTTCGTGAAGAGATTCATGAGCCGAGCATAGCGTAACGCCGGCCGACGGGCGCTTCGGGGCGCGTCAGGAGAAGGCAAGGCTTTCCTGACGGCTCGCCACGCGCGCGCGCGCGGAATCGGAGTTATATCCTCTCGATGCGATCCATCCCTCTCCTCACACCACGTCCGCCGTCGGCGCTCTCGCGGATCACGATCGTACTCGCGGTCGTGCTCGGCGCCGCACTCGCGTGGGCGGTGGTCGTCGAGCTGCGCTTCCAGCGGCGCACGGCGGAGCGCGTGACGGAAGACTACCTGTCGCTCCTTGCACGCGAGCGCATTGGCGCCGCCGCGGGGGCGCTGCGCTCGGCGAGCGCGAGCGGGCTCGGCGCGCAGGTGAGCGGGACGATGGGCTCCGTGTACGAGGAGCTTCCACCACCAGCCCCGCGCGAGTCATCGAGCGATGCGCTGCGCTGTCCGGATGCGCCCGGCATCACGCCGTCGTACTTCCGTCTCGATCTCCGCAATCAGGCATTTCTATCGTCTGCCGGCGTCGATAGCAGCGCCGGCGCGTGGGTGCGCGACATCGTCGCGACCGAGATGCGATCGGCTCCCCTCGCCGCGGGAACGTTCGCGACGGCGCTGTCACACGGGCGCGCCGTGATCTACGGTGTGAAGTACGCGCCGTACAACGCGCCCGTTGCTGTCTATGGACTCGTCACCTGCGCGCGTGCGCTCGCCGCGCTGATGTCATCGGCCCACGCGCGCGGCGCCGCCGACTCCGTCATCGCGCTCGGCGCCACGATCGGAGGCGACACGCTCGTCGCCTCGTCGTCGACCGGGCATGGCATCCTCGCGCGCGAGGATGTCGGAAGCATCCAGCTCACCGCCTACCCCGCCCTCGCGCGCCCATTCTCCGGCGTCGTGATCGAGCGCGACGGTGTTCCGTCGATCGCGCTCGCCCTGATGCTCCTCGGCACCATCGCGCTCGCGTCGATCGCGATGCTGCAGCTCGTGCGCGACCGGCGCGCCGTGCGGCGGCAGGCGGAGCTCATCATGACCATCTCGCACGAGCTGCGCACGCCGCTCGCTCAGATTCTGCTCTACTCCGAGACGCTCGCCCTCGACCGTGTGCGCGGTGACGAGGCGAAGCGCGCAGCCGCGCAGCGCATCGTGGACGAGGCGCGTCGCCTCATCGAGACGGTGAGCAACGTCGTCGGGCTCACGCGTCCGGAGCGCGCGTCGCGTGTCACGCCGGCGCCCGTGACGCCGGTAGCCTCGGTGATCGAGACCGCCATCACGCGCGGGCGGGCGCTCAGCGATGCGCGCGCGAAGATCGCGGTGAGCGTGTCGGGCGCGCCGCGGGTGCGCGTCGCCGAGTCGGTGCTGCTGCAGGCGCTCACCAACGTGCTCGACAACGCGCTCAAGTTCGGGCCGCTCACGCAGACGGTGCTCGTCTCGGCCGCACGCGAGGGTGCGCTCGTGCGCATCGCCGTGGAGGATGAAGGTCCGGGCATCCCGCCCGCGTTCCGCGAGCAGGTGTTCGACAGATATTTCCGCGCGAGCGATCTCGCCAGCGCAGAGGGCGCTGGCATCGGACTGTGGGTCGTGCGCGATATCGTGGTACAGGCGGGCGGCTGCGTGCGCGCCGAAGCAGCGAGTAGCGGCGGCGCGCGTATCGTGCTCGACCTTCCAGCAGCGGATGATTCGTGACGCACATTCTACTGATCGAGGACAACCCCGGCTTCGCGGAGGGGCTGCGCCAGAATCTCGAATTCGATGGATATCGAGTGACCGTCGCGGGAGACGTTGCCGCATCCGCGCGCGCGCTCGCATCGGATCCGCCCGATCTCATCATCCTCGACCTCATGCTCCCCGACGGCAACGGCTACGATGTGTTGCGCACGGTTCGCGAGCGCGATTCGGTGACGCCGGTGTTGCTCCTCACGGCGCTGGCCGAGGAGGCGCACAAGGTGCGCGGCTTTCGCCTGGGCGCGGACGACTACGTCACGAAGCCGTTCGGATTGCTCGAGCTCCTCGCGCGCGTCGAGACGCTGTTGCGCAGATCAGCGAGCGGCAGCTTCGCGGTGGTGCGGCTGCCTCCCGTGCGCTTCGGCGACGTGCAGGTGGACCGCGATCACCGCAAGGTGACGCGCGCGAGCGTGGTGGTGCAGCTGACGCCGAAGGAATACGCGCTGCTCGCGGCGCTGATCGCGCGGAACAGCGCGGTGGTCGAGCGCGACGAGCTGCTGCGCGAGGTGTGGGGCTACGATCCGGGCGTGGTGAGCCGGACGCTCGATACGCACTTGGCCGAGCTCCGCCGAAAGCTCGAGCGGGAGCCGCATCGGCCGCGGCATATTCTGACGATACCGAAGTTGGGGTATCGGTTGGTGCTGGGGAGTGAGGAAGCTGATAACACTTTATCTAATAAGTAGTTAAGCGCGTCTCCACCAACGCGAGATTCTCCCCTGACGGCGCTCGAAAGGCCCCGTCCGAAACGAAGTGTTTGCCTTGCATGTTCGGTATCTATTCGGTATTCTCAATCCCCCGCCCCCTTCTGTCCCCGCCGCTACCGATCCAATGCCCCCTTCGCTCGCCGCTGCCCACACTCTCCCCCTCTTCCCCGAAGCGGTCCAGCGCTCGCTCCGCCAGCTCCCCGTCATCGGCGCCCAGAGCGACATCACCTACTACTCCACCCACGCGCGCACCATCCTCAACGACACCCGCGCAACGGGGATGGCCTACTGGTCGATCAATCCCTACATCGGCTGCGCCTTCGGATGCGCGTACTGCTACGCACGCTATGCACATCGCTACGTCATGGAGCGCGCATCCGCCGCCGATCGTCTCGTCGATGACACCGCCGTCCAAGTCGAGCGCATCCCGCCCTGGCTCGCCTTCGAGCGACACATCTTCGTCAAGCGCAACGCCGCCGACGTGCTCGCGCGCACACTCCGCCACGGCAGCGACAAACATCTCGCGCTCATCAAGGGCGAGTCCGTCGTCATCGGCACCGCCACCGATCCGTACCAGCCGGCCGAGCGACACTTCAGGGTGACGCACGGCGTCCTCGAGGTGCTCGCCGAGCATCCGGGAATGCGCGTCATCATCATCACGAAGAGCGCGCTCATCACGCGCGACATCCCGCTGCTCGCACGGATCGCGCGCATCTCCGATCTCTCGGTCCACCTCTCGCTCATCACCCTCGACCGCGCCCTCGCGCGCCGCATCGAACCGCGCGCACCCACCCCCGAGGCGCGCGTCCGTGCGCTCGCGCGCCTCCGCGAAGCCGGCATCGATGCGGGGATCAACTGCATGCCGGTGCTCCCCGGCATCACCGACAATCCGTCGGATCTCGAGGCACTCGTGAAGCGCGTCTCCGAAGCCGGCGCCACCTACGTCGGCGCGTGCGCACTCCGCCTCCAGCACGAGGCGCGCAAGCGATACCTCCCGTTCATCGAGCAGGAGTTTCCGCACCTCGCCGGCCGCTATCGCGCCACTTATTCGCGCGGCAATCACGCAGGCGATCGCTATCGCGCGGGACTCGCGCGATTCTTCGACATGCTCTGCAAGCGCTACGGTATAGACTCCGGAAGCCGCAGCATGCGCGACGACGCAGACGATGATCCCGCAATGCTCGAATCCACACCCGCAAGCCCGCAGCTCGACCTCTCCTTCACCACCGGATGACCATGCGCGCGACACAAGCCGAGAAAGGAAAACAATTTCAGGCGCTGCACGCCCGCGCGGGCGCGTTCGTCATCCCGAATCCGTGGGACGCGGGCACCGCGCGCATCCTCGCGAAGCTCGGCTTCGCCGCGCTCACCACCACCAGCGCGGGCCTCGCCTTCGTCCTCGGCCGCCGCGACGGCGATGGCTCCGTCACGCGCGACGACGCGCTCATCAACGCCAAGACGATCGTCGACGCCACCGATCTCCCCGTCGCCGCCGATCTCGAGAACGGCTACGGCGACGCGCCCGAGTCCGCGGCGGAAACCATCCGCCTCGCAGCGCTGGTCGGCCTCGTCGGCGCATCGATCGAGGATGCCACCGGCGATCCACGCAATCCGATCTACGATCTCGCACACGCCGTCGAGCGCGTCACCGCCGCGGCCGAAGCCGCGCACGCCCTTCCCTTCCCGTTCATGTTCGTCGCGCGCGCCGAAAATTTTCTGCACGGCAAACCCGACCTCGACGACACGATCCGCCGTCTGCAGGCCTTCGAAGCCGCCGGCGCCGACGTCCTCTACGCGCCGGGGCTCGCGACCGCGGAGCAGATCCGCACCGTGTGCTCATCCGTGAGCAAGCCGGTGAACGTCCTCATGGCCCCGAAGGATGCGCCATCCGTCTCCGCGCTCGCAGCGCTCGGCGTCAAGCGCATCAGCGTCGGCTCCACGCTCAGCCGCGCCGCACTCGGTGCCTTCGTCCGCGCGGCAGAGGAGCTTCACGACCACGGGACCTTTGGTTTCGCGAACGACGCACTCCCGTTCGCGACTGCGAACGACCTCGTAAGCGAGCGCTGATCGTCCGATGCGTGCCCCCGCGCGCGTCCTCGCGTCTCCCGGGCTTTCGGCTTCTGTTCGGGAGCTGAAGCTCCAGCTCGGCGCCATCCAGGAGAGCGTCCGCCTCGACCGCGCGCCGCTCCCCACCGGCATCGCCGAGCTCGATGCGATGCTCGTCGGACGCGGCATCCCGCGCGGGCGCCTCACGGAGATCACGGGCGCGAGTGGCAGCGGACGCACCTCGATGCTCCGCACGCTCGTCACCGCGGCCGCGAGCGGCGGCCGCTGGGTCGCCTACATCGACGCGACGCGCACACTCGCGCCGCGCGACTGGGCGCACGTCGGCAGCGAGCGCGCGCCGCTCTGGATCATCCGTCCCACCACCGCAGCACGCGCAACATGGTGCGCCGATCTCCTCCTTCGCTCCGGCGCCTTCGCGCTCGTGGTGATGGACGGCGCGCCGCATCTCTCGCGCGTGCTCGCGGTGCGCCTCACTCGGCTCGCGCACGATGTCGGCGCCGCCTTCGTCGTCACCGGCGAACGCGGTGGCGACGCGACAGGAAGCTCGGTTCGAATACGACTCGCCCAGAGCAACGCGCGCTCCGAACGCACGTCTACGATCACGCTGGAAAAGGGTGGAAAACGCCGGACGATTGAGGTGTGTTATGGCCGAGCAGTGGCGCGTCGCCTGTGTGCGCATCCCGAGGTTCCCGATCGCCGCGGTGTGGCGCACCCGGAGCGCCCATACGTCCCCGCTCCGTCCACTCCCATCATCACCTCCTACCCGGACAAATCCGTCGCAGCAAAATCCGCTGCGACAAAATCCGCCGCGCAACACGCCGTCGCACCCGCAGCTCCACGCCGTAAGCGCAGCACCGCCTTCGTGGGATGACGAGCTCGTAGCACTCCTCAGCGACGGCCGTTTGCGCGCCGTCTCCGGCGCCGCCGCGCGCGCCGGCGTGCGCAGCGGCATGACGGCGCTCGAAGCGCGCGCCCGCTGCGCCGCGCTCACGATCCTCGACTGGGACGACACCGCACTCGCCGCCGCGATCGCCGAGCTCTCGGCGCACTTCCTCATCGCGAGTCCGCAGGTGACGCCGGCTGCCCACGAGCCGGGACTCTGGTGGATCGGTGCGCACGGGCTCGAGGCGATGGGCGGCGAGCGGATGCTCGTGCGCGCGCTCGCCGAGATCGCGGGCGCGTGGCATCCGCGCGCGCGCGTCGCGGTCGCGAGCTCGTGCGTCGCGGCGCGCGCGGCCACGTGGGCTGCACCCGGCCGTCGCACGAGCATCGAAGCATCGTTCATCGTCCCCGCCGGCGGCGACGCGGCGTATCTCGCGCCCGCGCCGCTCGCCCTCATCCCGATGGAGGGCGAGCTCCGCGCAACGCTCGCCGCACTCGGCATCGGATCCGCCGGCGCCTTCGCCGCGCTCGACAGCGAGGATGTGGAGCGCCGCTGGGGGCCGATCGGACTCGCCGCGTGGCGACTCGCACGCGGCGAGGATGTGCGGCGCCCCGTGCTCGCATCGGTCACCGCACGCCACGCGGCCGAGGTGGAGCTTGCATCGCCGGCCGCGACGATGGAGCCGGTACTGTTTCTTCTGCGCCCCGCCATCGACCGTCTCGCATCGACACTCGCGGCCGAGGGACGCGCGGCGGCGACGATCGCGATCACACTCACACTCGACGATCGTCGTAGCGCGCTGCCGTCGGGCGTCGCAGCGCACACGGTCACGCGTCAGGTGCATCTCCCGCGCCCCGTCGCGCGCGCGGCGCCGCTCGTCGAGCAGTGCCGCGCGCTCCTCGACACGTGGACGCTCACCGCGCCGGTGTGCGGCCTCGCCGTCGCGATCACATCCACGGCGCCCGCCTCGAGCGAGCAGGGCGACCTCCTCGCGCTCGGCTGGCACGACCCCGCCGCCGCCGACGCGGCCTTCGCGCGACTGCGCGCGGAGCTCGGCGCGCAGGCCGTCGTGCGCCCGGCACTGCGCGACGAGCATCGCGTGGAGCGCAACGGCGCGTGGTGCGAGAGTGATGCTGCGCGCGCCGATGCACGAGTGGCAGCTACAGCGAAGGTCGAGCCGCCGCGCGCACCCGCGCTCCGCCTGCTCGAGACGCCGGAGACCGTCGACGTCGAATGGGACGGCGACCGCCCGTGCGCACTTTGGTGGCGCGAGCGACGCGTCACGATCGAGCGCGCGGCTGGCCCCGAGCGACTCTCCGGCGACTGGTGGAAGGACGGCTACGCGCGCGACTACTGGCGGTGCGATTCCGACTCGGGCGAGCTCCTCGCCTTCCGCGAACGCGAACGCTGGTTCGTGCAGGGGTGGTATGACTGAACTCGTATCGCGGCCGCGAGCACCATACGTCGAGCTTCATTGCCACTCAGCATTCTCGTTGCTCGACGGCGCGTCGCATCCAGCTGAACTGGTTGATCGCGCCGTGGAGCTCGGCTACCACGCGCTCGCGATTACCGACCACGATGAGCTGGGCGGCATCGTCGCCTTCGCGCAGGCGGGCGAAGGCGACGCGCTCGAGTGCATCATCGGCGCGGAGATCACTGTGCGCGGCGACGGCGGCATTCCGCATCACCTCGTCCTTCTCGCCGAAGATCGCGAGGGCTACGGCAATCTCTCGACGATGATCACGCGCGCGCGCATGGACACGCCGCGCGGGCGCCCGTCGATCTCCCTCGACACCGTCGCCGCGCACGCGAAGGGATTGTTCGCCCTCACCGGCTGCCCGCGCGGCCTCGTGCCGCGACGCATCATCGCCGGCGACCTCGCGGGCGCGCGCGAGGCGGCCGCGCGTCTGCACGAGATCTTCGATGGCCGACTCGCCATCGAGTGCTGGGATCACGGCCTCGAGGAGGAGCGCGCGCTGCTCGAGCCGCTCATCGACATCGCGCGCTTCACGGGCGTTCCATGGGTCGTCACCAACAACGTCCACTACGCGCGCACGGGCGGACGCGTCGTGCACGACGTGCTCTCCTCGCTGCGCCACAAGCGCACGCTCGACGAGATGGGCACGCGGCTGCGCCCCAACGCCGAGTGGCGGCTGCAGAGCCCCGCGCGCATGGTGCAGCGATGGAGTCATCATCCCGAGGGTGTGCAGGCGACCCTCGCAATTGCCGAGCGCTGCGCCTTCCGCCTCCACGATCTCCATCCCACGCTCCCCGCCTTCCCGCTCCCACTCGGCGTCGGCGCCGATGAATATCTCGAGCGCCTCGTCGCGCAGGGCGCGGCCGAGCGATGGGGGATGATCAACGAGCGACAGCGCGCGCAGCTCACGCACGAGCTCGCGCTCATCAAGCGGCTTGGCCTCGCCGGATTTTTTCTCATCGTCTGGGACATCGTGCGCTTCGCGAATCGCGCGGGCGTGCTCTGTCAGGGACGCGGCTCCGCGGCGAACTCCGCGGTGTGCTTCTGCATCGGCATCACCGCCGTCGATCCGATCAAGCTCAATCTCCTCTTCGAAAGATTTCTGAGCGACGATCGCCGCGAGGCACCGGACATCGACATCGACTTCGCGCACCGCGATCGCGAGCAGGTGCTGCAATACGTCTACGAGCGCTACGGCCGCGAGCACGCGGCGATGGTATGCGAGCAGATCACCTATCGCGGCCGCTCCGCCGTACGCGACGCCTGCCGCGTGCTCGGCTTCTCGGTGGAGCAGGCGGACACGCTCGCCGCGATGAGCGACCGCTTCTCCGCGCGCGCGACGGCCGAGGCGATGCAGGTCGAGACGGACGTGGCGTATGACGGCCAGGGCCGTCAAGACGGCATAGTAGCTGTCGATCGCAACAGCGACGCCGAGCACGCCGAGCGGATCGGGAGTCATCTCGTGCGCGGGACGGAGGTGGTCAACCGCACGCGTGCGCTCGAGGAGAAGGAGCGCAACGTGCGCGAGAGCGAACGCGAGGAGCGGCGGAAGGCGAACCCCACATCGAAGGCGGATCGTCCCAAGCCGATGGCGGCGTACGAGCCGTACAGCAGCCCGAACGCGCGGTCGACCAGTCGTGAGCTGCCGGCGTGGGTGGACCCGCACGGCAGCGATGACCACACCGAGCGACGGAATCCGAGCACGGCGATCCGTCCGACGGAGCCCGGCACACTCCTGAAGCGCGCGGGACTCGATCCGGACGACGCACGCGTGAAGGCGCTCCCGCTCATCGTGCAGGGGATGCACAACATCCCGCGGCATCGCTCGATCCACGTGGGCGGCTTCGTGCTCACGAAGGAGCCGCTCGCCACCGTCGTGCCGATCGAGCCGGCGTCGATGGAGAATCGCACGGTGATTCAGTGGGAGAAGGACGACGTCGAGGCTATCGGGCTCGTCAAGATCGACCTCCTCGGTCTCGGCATGCTCACGCTGATTCAGGATTGTCTGAAATACGTGCGCACGATGCGCGGCCACACGATCGACTTGTGGACGCTCGACTTCGCGGACCAGGCCGTATACGACGACCTCTGCGCGGCGGATACCATCGGCGTGTTCCAGGTGGAGAGTCGCGCGCAGATGAACACGCTGCCGCGACTGAAACCGCGTTGCTTTTACGATCTCGTGGTCGAGGTCGCGCTCATTCGTCCGGGGCCGATCCAGGGCGAGATGGTGCATCCGTATCTGCGCAGAAAGGCGGGGGAGGAGGAGGTGACGTATCCGCATCCGTCGCTCGAGCCGATCCTCAAACGCACGCTCGGCGTTCCGCTCTTTCAGGAGCAGGGGATGCAGGTCGCGATCGCCGCGGCGGGCTTTACCGCGGGCGAAGCGGATACGCTGCGTCGCGCGATGGGGCACAAGCGGAGCCGCGAGCGGATGGCCGACATCTGCCAGAAGATGATCGACGGGATGATCAGAAACGGCTTCGCGATGGATGTCGCGCAGCGGATCTACAACCAGATCAACGCCTTCGCCGACTACGGCTTTCCCGAGTCGCACGCGGCGAGCTTCGCGCTGCTCGTGTACGCGAGCGCGTATCTCAAGCACTACTACGCGCCGGAATTTCTTGCGGCGATCCTGAATGCGCAGCCGATGGGCTTCTACTCGCCGGGCACACTCATCGAGGATGCGAAGCGCCACGGCGTGAGCGTGCTCCCGGTGGATGCCTCGCGCTCGCGCTACGACTCGACGCTCGAGCCGGTGGGCGACGGCTTCGCGGTGCGGCTCGGGCTGCGTCTCGTGCGCGGGATCGGCGGCAAGTCGCGCGAGCGGCTGCAGCGCGCCGTCGAAGCGGGCGGCACCTTCGCATCGATCGGTGATGTCGTGCAACGCTCAGGGCTCGAGCGGCAGGCGCTGCGTGCGCTCGCGGAGTCTGGCGCGCTCGACTGCTTCGTGCCGGATGAGCCGAGCGCACGGAG
>JBBRYY010000045.1:0-21315 GCA_038237245.1 Gemmatimonadales bacterium
TCGGCCTTCGTCTTCGGCTCGATCGCGACGTCGATGACCGGCGCCGGGAACTTCATCGCCTCGAGAATGACGGGGTGCGCATCATCGCTCAGCGTGTCGCCCGTGCGCGTGTCCTTGAGCCCGATCACCGCACAGATGTCGCCGGCGCGCACTTCCTGAATTTCCTCGCGCTTGTTGGCGTGCATCTGGAGCAGACGTCCGACGCGCTCGCGCTTGTCCTTGGTCGAGTTGAACACGTACGAGCCGGCGCCCAGCGTGCCCGAGTAGACGCGCACGTAGGTCAGCTTCCCGACGAACGGATCGGTCGCAATCTTGAACGCGAGTCCCGCAAACGGCGTCGCGTCATCGGCCGGACGCTCCTCGAACGTCTCGTCGTCGCCCATGACGTGTCCCTTCATCGGCGCGATGTCCACCGGCGACGGGAGATAGTCGATGACCGCATCGAGCAGCGCCTGCACGCCCTTGTTCTTGAACGAGGCGCCGCAGAGCACGGGAACGATGTGATTGCCGACGGTCGCGGTCCGGATCGCATGCTTGATCTCGGCGATCGTCAACTCCTCTCCGCCCAGATACTTCTCGATCACCGTCTCATCGTGCGCGACGGCGGCATCGATCACTTCGCGGCGCGCCTTCTCCGTGGCCTCGTGGAACTCCGCGGGGACCTCGGTGACCGTGAAGGTCTTGCCGAGCGACTCGTCGTCGAAGATGTACTGCTTGCGCTCGATGACGTCGATGTGTCCGGTAAACGTCTCGCCATTGCCGACGGGAAGCTGGATCGGGAAGGAGTTGCGCGTGAGGCGGCTCCGGATCATCTCGAGGCAGCGATCGAAGTTCGCGCCGGTGCGGTCCATCTTGTTCGAGAAGATCAAGCGCGGTACGCCGTAGCGGTCGGCCTGGCGCCAGACGGTCTCGGTCTGCGGCTCTACACCGGCGACGGAATCGAGAAGGGTGACGGCGCTATCGAGTACGCGAAGCGACCGTTCCACTTCGACGGTAAAGTCGACGTGTCCCGGGGTATCGATGATGTTGATCCGGTACTCAATGCCATCACGGGTCCAGAAGCAGGTGGTGGCGGCGGACGTGATCGTGATGCCGCGCTCCTGCTCCTGCTCCATCCAGTCCATGGTGGCGGCGCCATCGTGGACTTCACCGATTTTGTGGCTCTTCCCCGTGTAATAGAGAATGCGCTCGGTGGTGGTGGTCTTGCCGGCATCGATGTGCGCCATGATGCCGATGTTCCGGTAGCGATCGATCGGGGTTGTGCGTGCCATATCTCTCAGCTGTCGCGACTGCTCGCGTGGTATTTAACGATTGAAAAAACGCCAACAAAAACGCGGGTGGACCGGGCGTCCCGTATGCCGGGACCGGTATCCATCCGCTGCCGCCGGGTGCGATCGCCACTGCTGCGCGAAGGGGGACCCAAGGGCGCGTCGCTGATCCCGGTGTGGCTGGGAGGCGACGTTCTTTTTTTAACCTTTGCCGCGACTTAAGGCTCGACTACCAGCCCAAACTCAGCTACCGGCGGGGGTTAGCCTGGGAAATGTAGGCGATTTGGGGGCGATGTCAATGCCCGCGCGTTTGAGTATTTCGAGGGGTCGCAGGCATCGAGAAGGACCTCCGAACTGCGGTCGGATTGCGAGTCTCTGCAACTCATGCACTAACAGGTTGGATACGGACAAAAACGGAAAGAAGCACGGACAACGAACGGATACGGCATCGCACTTTTCCGTTTTGGTCCGTGCGGTCATCCGTTTTTTGTCCGTATCTCCAGTAGTTGAGGCTTGTATTCCAGGCGCACCGCTCACGTCCGAAGCAACACCAGCCTCGCGTAGCGGGCCCAGCTCTTCGCATTTCGGATGTGCATCGTGAATCGCCTCCCCAGCGCCGGACGTTGCGTCTGCAGTAGCGCGTCCGCGCGATCCCACGGGCGCACGTTCCCGTGGCCGCTCCACTGCGGGCGCAGCCCGGCGCGCCACATCGTGTACGTCAGCCAGAGCGACGGCGAGATGTTTTCCGTCGGCAGCAGGTCATATGTGAAGTGCTGCTCCAGCCGCCTGAGCGCGAATTCGGGATCCGGTGGCGACAGGGCGCGCTCCACCCACGCCGGCACCGAGATCCCCGCGAGCACGCGCGCGAGGCGGAAGGTCCAGTAGCACGCGCTCCCGCCACGCGATTCGCGCGCGAGCTTCGTGAACGACTTCCACTCCACGCGCTCCGTGCGCAGCAGTGCGTCGAGATCACGAAAGGCCCGCCACGATCCCGTCGCCATCATGTGCGACCACGCGAAGTGCAGGCAGAGATGCAGCAGCTGGTCATGCACGCTCGGCACCAGCACCGTTCGTCCATGCACCGTCACCCACTCCGCGCGCGCGCGGATGTCGTCGCTCGTGAATGCGAACGGATGCCCCTCGAAGAAGAGCGACGTGTGCAGCTCGAGGCTCGTGCCCGTGCCCATCCCGTCGACGATAGGCGGAAGATGGTGATGCCCCTCGTAAAACTCCGACGGCGCCGCGCCGCTCGTCCATCCCGCCGCGAGCAGCGCATCGCGCGCGCGAATCGCGTCGTCCCGCTGCACGAGGAGGTCGACGTCCGACATCGGCCGCGCCACGAACGACCCGTACACTGTCAGCGCGAGCGCAGCTCCCTTGAGCAGCACCACCTCGGCGTTCGCCGCCGCCAGTGTGTCGAGCGCCGAAAGCAGTCTCGCTTCCAGATGCGACATGCGGAACTCGGACACCATCGCCATCCGGTGCAGCGCCTCCGACTCCGCCGACAGCGTTCCGATCGCGCTCAGACGTCGCCAGAGCACCGGCGTCGCGCGCTCCTGCTCCGCGAGCCAGCTGAGCTTCGCCCAGTCGAGCGGCTTCGCGAGCAGCGCCCGGATTGCGCCGTCGTTCTTCTCGCCGCCTGCGGTGAGCAGAAGGAGCTGCGCTTCGGGAGAGAGCGAGGCGAGGCTCATCGCGCGAGTGTCAATACTGCGCGAGCGTGCCGGTACGCCGCGCGTAGCGAAGGGCCTCGGTGAGCATGAGAAAGCCGATCGCGTTGAGCAGCACGATGAATCCGAGCAAGAGCATCAGATCGGACGAAACGGCCGAGAGCGATGCGCCGTTGAGCAGCGTCTGCCGCAGCGCGCGAAGCCCCGGCGCG
The DNA here is from genome assembly GCA_038237245.1 of Gemmatimonadales bacterium. Classification (GTDB taxonomy): domain Bacteria; phylum Gemmatimonadota; class Gemmatimonadetes; order Gemmatimonadales; family Gemmatimonadaceae; genus FEN-1250. The sequence continues at coordinate 3,148 of JBBRYY010000045.1, forward strand.
AGGGGCACGTAGCTTCCGAGCGCGTGCACCCACGGCGGGATGATCTTCGCCGTCATGGACCAGTAGACACCGCCGAGCAGCCCGGATGCGATCATGACGACACTTGGAATCTGTCCCGAGGTCCGAAAGGCGAGCACGAGCGACGCCGCCATCAGCGCGAATGGGATGTGCGCCATCACGATCATGATGAGAATCAGTATCCCGCTGAACGACGCCGCAAGGGACAGATGCAGCCCGAGCACCATCGCCAGCACTAGAAAGAGCATCGCCTTCACCGCGCTCCAAACGAAGCTGTAGCCGACCATTCCCGCAAGCAACGACGGAATCGCCGCGCGCGTCGACAGCAGCGCCTCGAGCGTGCCGGTCGCGATGCCGCCGCCGATCGCGTCAGGGATCGAGCTGACCGTCGTGCTCACGAAGATCAGCGCGATGAAACCGATCACCAGGAAGCCGAAGTAATTTGGCGCCTGACTCGCGATCGAGCTCGCCATGCTCGGCTGCAGCGCCTTCGACACGAAGTACACCGGCAGCACCGTGATGCCGAGCGAGAGCACGGAGAGGATCATCGACACGCGATAGCTGCGCTGCGTGCGCCAGCTCGCCTGCACGAGTGCGAGTGCCTCACGCATTGGACGCTCCCTCCGCGCCGCGGCGCACGATACGATCGATGAGATCCGCCAGCGGCAGCGGCACCTTTTCGAAGCGGGCGACGATGACGCCCTGCTCCACCAGCGTCGCGACGACCTGCGCGGCGCGCTCCATCCCCCCCGAGAGCTCCATATCGATGCGCGACCATCCATCCTCGTCGCCGCGCACCGTGAGCGCGCCGACGACGCCGCGCTGCACCATCGCCGCGAGCGCCGGATGAGCCGCATCGCGAGTGAACAGCGCATAGCGCTCCTCGCCGAGGTCTCGCGCGAGTGAAGTGGTGGTGCCCGTCGCGAGGAGTCGTCCATGATCGAGCACCGCGACGCGGTTGCAGAGCTCGAGCACCTCGTCGGCGCTGTGCGTCGCGAGGAGCACCGTGCATCCCTGGCGCCCCGATATCTCATCGCGAAGAAAGGTGCGGAAGCCCCGCGCGGAGATCGGATCGAGGGAACGCGTCGGCTCGTCGAGCAGGAGCACGCGTGGCTGCGCCACGAGCGCGCGTGCGATGAGCAGCCGCTGCTTCATCCCCGACGAGAAAGCCGCCACGATCTTCACCTTCGTATCGCTCAACCCCACGACCTCGAGCACCTCGTTGACGCGCGTCCTGATCGCCGCGCCGCGCAGCCCCTGCAGCTTCGCGAAGAGCTCGAGATTCTGGAACGCGGTCAGTCTCCAATAGAGCGACCGCTCATCCGCGATCACCGGCGCGAGCACCGAACGCACCTTCGACGACTCTGCCACCACATCAAAACCGCCGACGGTCGCAGTGCCTTCGTCGGGAAGCACGAGCGTCGCGAGCATCTTGAAGAGTGTCGTCTTTCCCGCGCCGTTCGGCCCGAGTAGTCCGAAGAACTCGCCCTGCGCGACAGCGAGGCTGACGTTCTGCAGCACCGGCGCGCGCGGGCGCAGCAGCGGATGACGCGCCATCTCGCCCCATGTGCGGCGCACCGGGAAGGACTTCGAGATCCCGTCGAGCACCACGGCGTACCGCGCGGGATCGCCGGCGGTCGCGCGCGCGTCGCTCAACGTGGTGAGAGGCGACGCATCGTCACGGGCAGCTACTCCGCTCACGCGTGCACACTCGCGACGGCGGCACCGCCGTGCCATGCGAGCAGCTGCTCGACCGTGTCGCCGATGCGCTCCATCCCCGCCGCCACCGTGAGCTGATACACCGGCACCGACTCGGCGATCGTCGTCGCTCGATCGATGACGTGCTGCGCCTCGGTTCCACTGAGCATGCTCCCCATGATCGAATGACGCACGAGCGCGAGCGCCGACGGCACCGCGTGCATTCGCGCTCGAGAGAGCGCAGGCGCGACCGCGCCCTCCTCCACGAGGACGGGCGAGAGGAGATAGATGGCGGCGAGCGGTGTGCGGTCGTTCGAAAGCATGGTGTCGTCGAAGTCGTGGAGCAGATGCTTGCTTCCCGGGCGCGGTGCCGGGCGATCGGCATCGACGCCGAAATGAGTGGCCGAGTCCTGCCAGAGCTTCACTTGATGTACACCAGGAACGGCCTGGATGGGAGTGCGCGGGTCGACAGGCACGACATCGTCGGTGAGAAGCCTCGCGCCCGCGCGCGTCAGTGCGAGCGCCAGCGTCGACTTGCCGTGAAACTTCGGGGCGAGAAAGCAGATAGCGCCGCCGCCTGTCGCCACCGCGCTTCCGTGCAGACAGAGATATCCCGATGCGTGCATCGCGACGGCGAGCACGCGGCCCGTGACGTCTGCGCGCACCCACGCATCTTCGGCGTTGGGCCCCTTGCTCCACGCGATATCGCGACCGTCATCCGTGATGTCGAAGCTTCCCGTGTCGTCGAAGACGAAACGAAAGCCCTTCTCATGCCGGATGAGGCGGACCATGCATCCCGGAATGACCTCGGCCTCGCCCAGAGTCACGGCGGAGCGCATCTCGGGAACGTGCGCAACGGAGCGAAGCGTCCAGCTGGGCGCGCCACTTTCGATGGGTCGAAGCTCGGGGAATTCGATGTCGGAGCGCAGTGCGCCGCCGAACAGCTGATAGTTTCGCATGGGGGGGGAAAGCGAATGGGAGGCTGCCGGGTGATCTCGACAACCTCCCACTTGCTCAACCAGCGATCGCTTAACCGATGCTGACCGGCGAACCATCGCGACATGGGGGACCGCCTGGGCCTCCGCAAAGATTGTCGCCCGTTCCACCGTTGTCGCCGCAGATGGTGAAGCCATCCGTGGTCCCGTTGAAGCCGACCTGGGTCAACTCGCGGAACGTACCGAACCGTTCCACACGTGGTTTCTGATACACTCGACCCTCCTAAAGTCGTGTGATGCCGCGCTGCTTGCCCGGCGAAAGTACGGCCGACATGACCGTTTTAGTTTTCCAACAATTTCTTGCCGTTCCGGAATTTATCATCCCGCACCGACAGTCGTCTCGTTCGACGACGATCCATGTAGTGCAGACGACGTTCCAGAATCGATATGTGACCGGAGCCACAATTCGGCCTGCAACGTGAAGTACAGGGCAGCTGCAAAATTACTTTGCACCCCGCGCGCGTACTCGTGCACCGACTGCCTGTATTGCTGTGCATCGATCACGCCAGCACGTTCCAACACCGACTGTTCGAAAACTGCGTCGACAATCGCCGGCAGGAACTCACGCATTGACCGCGTGAAATAGCCTCCGGTGGTCCCCGTTCGCTTCGCACGGGGCTGCAGAATGGCGTCCGGGAGCAGCCCCCGCATCGAGGCACGAAGCAACCGTTTGGTCTCCGTGCCCTGCGAGCGCTCCGCACGCGGACGCGTCAACGCGAACTCGATGACCCGCCGATCATACAGCGGCGACCGGATCTCGACGCCTTCCTCGCTCGCAAATGTCGACGTCACGCCGAAGACGCGAGCGAAATATTGATGCGACAGATACCAGGCCGTTTCCCGGTCGGCACGACTGCGATGCGCGACGCGAGGGGCGTAGAGCGCATCGCGACGCTCGAGCCCGTGCGCGCGCACGAGGCTCGTATCGATCCACGGTGGCAGCGCGCGCTCGAGATAGCCGATCAGCGGACGCCCGCCGCGCAGCATCGACGCCAGCGCGAGCGCGGGACGCGGGAGATTCGGCTGGATCGCCCATCGAAAGAATGTGCGGAAGCCGGACCCAGACATTCCCTTGGCCTTCCACTCGCGCGCGAGCTCGGAGAATCGCCCCGCACGGAGGAGGTCGGCAAGGAAGACTTCGGACACCTGGAAGAGCTGATCGCCGCCAACGCCCTCTAATGCGACGCGCGAATGCGTTGCGCGGGTGCCACGCGCGAGGGAACGATGCCACATCTCGAATGGGTGCGCGAAGGGTTCTGCCCGCGCCGCGGCGCCCTCTGCCGGGTGGTCGAAGAAGGGGATATTCTGAATATCGAGCCAGTGAACAGGAGCATTCCAACGCGCCGCGACATCGCGGATCAGCTCGTCCTCGCGCCCCGGATCGCCCTCCGGATAGCTGATCGACACCGGATTCAGCTTGAGCGTCGAACGGCTCGCGTCGAGCGCACTCGCGCCCGCAGCGAATACCGCCGGCGAGTCCCAACCGCCGCTCAGCCAGATCGTCGTGTCCGCATCGGCATCCAGCCGCTCGGTGACCGCGCGCGTGAGCAGCTTGCGAAGCTCGATCGCGGCTTCCTCGAACGGCGGCGAGTTGCGCGTGGACGGATGCGGCGGGCTCCAGTGCTGATGCAGTCGCATCGGCGCGCCGTGCTCCTGGGTCAGCGTCTGCGCGCCCAACACGGCTCGCACGGATTCGTACGCGGTCTCCGTGCTCCCGCCCCACATCCCTCCAGCCGTCTCGGCGATCGCCACAATGTTCAGCGAGGCATTCGCCCCGGGAAGGGCGAGCACCCCCGCTGGAGTCGACGCAAACATCAGCGAGGCGTTGACGGTCGAGTAAAAGAGCGTGCGCTTCCCCGAGAAGTCGCGCGCGGCGACGACGCGGTTGGCGTCGCCATCCCAGATCACGAAGGCGAAGTCGCCCTCGAGCTGCGCCGCGCAGTCCGCGCCCCACGCGCGATACGCGGCGAGGATGAGATGACTCGCGGTGCTCCCATTCGCGGACACGCGCGCGCGCGCGAGCGCCGCGTGGAGATCGTCGCGGTAGTAAATGCTCGCGTCGGCGACGACGGCGATCTCGCCATCCGTAACGATGAGCGCGTCGCCCGACATCGAGCGCGCAAGCTCCCATGGTTGGCGCGCGACGGCGAGCGTCGCGCCCGCACCGCGCCAGATCGCGACGCGATCATCCTCGCGCGAGTGCATGGCCGTGAGCGCGCGACGAATGGCCGCGTCGTCGAGGGCGGCGCTCGTGTCTCCGACAGCCGCGAAGATGACGCTCACGCGTGATCCATGACGTTCACCTCATCGAGTTCGGCGAACGACTTCACGTGCCATTCCTGGTCGCCGAGTATCTGGTCGTTGTAGGCGACCCAGGCGTGGGCGGCGAAGCGGCCGCGACTCATGCGCACGCCGATCTTGACGATGCTTCCGTCGAAGCCGTGGCGATCGAGGAGGCGCTTGAGCGCGACAGAGCGCACGAGGCAGAGCGGCCGGAAGACACCGTTCTCGGCGGCGCGCATGACGGCGAGCGCGAGCTGTTCGGGGCGCGAGTCGACGTTCGCGTCTGGCGATGCGATGGCGGGGGTGTCGTCGCCGAACGGGTCGAGTGCCGCGCGCGAGACGAGCTGTCCGGTGCGGCGGGTGGCGACGATTGTCCTGGAGACGAGGAGCTCGATCTGCGCTTCAGCGATGTCGAGCCATTCGCGAGCGCTAAGCCTTGCCAACCTGCGCAGGAACGCGGGTCGCGCTCGACTGGTCATTCTGCCCCTCCACGCGAACGGCGACGAGCTTGTGCGAGGTGAGATCCGCGAGCAGCTCTTTCACGTCGGTCTCGATGATGGAACGTTCGACGTCCGAATACTCGGCGGCGAGCCGAGTACACAGTTCGTCGAAGGTCGAGCAGACCGGCGGCAGGAGCTCCCAGACGCGCGCGCCGACGCTGTTGAGACCGAAATAGACCTCGTTATCCGTGGAGAACAGAACGGCTCCGTCGGACATGGATTTGAAGAGGACTTTCGGGTTGGGAACTGGCAGCATCTACTCCCCTGAAACGGACAGTACGACGACGACCGAAAGGGCCGCGACGTCAGAGCCGAAGCGGATTGTTCGGCTCTGGTGCGTTAGGCCACTTATGGGGGGCGCAGGCGCACCGAACGTGCCACCTCCCATACGGAATAATAGCGTCTGGAGTGGGCGGCGCGAGGCGTAACTGGCCGGACCAATGAACGAAATGACTGGTGAAGTGGGCGAAAGTGGTGGTGGAGGGTGGAGTGGCGCCACGGGCGATGCGTGGGTGCTACAGAGGGACGCTTCGCAGGGAAGTCCCTGATTCGCGGTCGGACGCGCTCGAGCGCGGCGCTTGCGGCGCAGATCCAGCCGGCGGCATCACACAGGCGGGCGACTCCCCGAGCGGAGATCGGTGCCCGCGTCCGCCAGGTAACGACACGCCCCTGTCACCCCTACATTCCGATTCATGGACGACCTGATGGATGCGAGGGAGCGGGCGTCGAGATTGCGGGGGAAGCGCTGGCGAATGGCGGTGCGCGCTCGCGCGGTGATCGCTTCGCTCGCTGTGCTAATCGCCAGCGCCCGGGCGGCGGCACAAGCGCCCACTTCCGTTCCCTCGCGCACGCACGTCGTCATGCTCGGCACGGGCAACCCGAACGCCGACCCGGAGCGCTTTGGTCCCGCGACGGCGATCATCGTGGACAGCAGCGTGTATCTCGTCGACGCTGGCGTCGGCGTCGTACGGCGCTGGTCGGGGGCGATTCTGGCGCACCAGCTGCGCTTCAACGTGTGGGACATGCGGCGGCTGTTCATCACGCATCTGCATTCGGATCACACGCTCGGCTATCCCGATCTCATCCTGTCATCGTGGACACTCGAAAACGTGCAGAAGGAGCCGTTGCAAGTGTACGGCCCTGTTGGGACCGTGGCGATGACCGATGGGCTGATCGCGGCGTACTCCGAAGACATCCTCGTGAGAACGAGCGAGGGCGGCGAGCGTGCCGGATCTGCAGCTCCGAAGCTCCAGGTGCACGAGATTCAACCCGGAGTCGTTTATCGAGATTCGCTGGTGACGGTCACGGCGTTTCGCGTGCACCACGGGACGTGGGCGAATGCATTCGGTTTTCGGTTTCAGACGCCGGACAAGGACATCGTGATCTCCGGCGACGCCGCGCCGCCGTCGGCGATACCGGCGCAGTGCAGGCAGTGCGACATCCTGATTCATGAGGGCGGCATCTTTCATCGCGCGACGGAGAGCGAGTACCAGCGGCACTTTCATTCGTCGATGGAGGATGTGCTCGACATCGCGAAGCGATCGCGACCGAAACTGCTCGTGCTCTACCATCAGCGGTCGGGCCCGAACGACGAGGCGCTGCGATTTCTAACGGCGGACTACAAGGGGCGCGTGGTGGTAGCGAAGGATCTCGATGAGTTTCCGTGAGTGTTCGAGTGTACTTCTCGACACCCGAGTGACTCGCCAGCGGACATCATTCCAGACGTGAAACTCGTGTAAGCGTTCGCGATCCCCGCATCGTGACGACCGCCACCGCCACGCTCCGGCTGCTGCCGCAACTTGCGCACCTTGCGTCGCGCGCGGTGACCCGTATGCTAGAGCTTCTCATTCGGGCCAGCGCAGCTGATGGGCGAGGCAGGTGACGGCGCACCGACTGTAGTGGCCGACCGGTACCGGGTGAGCGAGGTGCTTGGCTCGGGCGCTTGGGGAATCGTGTACCGTGCAATCGACACGCGGAACGATCGCGAGGTCGCGCTGAAGATCCTCCGCGTCGAGTTCGCCGGATCAGCCAGCGCCGAGCGCTTCCGGCGCGAGATTGCAATCCTCGCGCGGCTCGATCATCCCAACATCGTCGCATTCTACGATTCGGGTGAGATCGACGGCGCCCCTTGGTATGCGATGTCGTACGTGCGCGGAGAGTCGCTGCAGGAGCGGCTCGTCCGAGAGAAGCCGCTGCCGATCGTCGACGCGCTCAACATCGCGCGCGAAGTGGCCGTCGCACTCGCGCATGCGCATGCGGCGGGCGTCGTACACCGCGACGTCAAGCCGGGAAACATCCTGCTGCAGGACGGCCGCGTCTACGTGGCCGACTTCGGCATCGCGCGCGCGATCAGCGGTGCGGCGAGAGATGAATGGAAATCCTCGTCGGGCTTCCAGATCGGCACGCCGGGGTACATGAGTCCCGAGCAGGTTGCCGCCGAAGCGACGATCGACGGGCGTTCGGACATCTACTCGACGGGTTGCGTGCTGTACGAGATGCTTGCGGGCGAGAAACCTTTCAGCGGCTCTTCGGCGAGCGCGCTCATGGCCAGGCACGTCTTCGATCCGGTGCCGCGGCTCGCGACCGTACGGAGCTCCCTGCCAAAGTCGGTGGAGGCGGTGGTGTACCGTGCGCTCGCCAAGTCGCCGGCGGATCGGTTCGGCTCCGCCGCGGAGTTCGCGCGGGTGCTCGAGGCGGTGGCGAAGGATCCGCACGTTTCCGTGGCGCAGTCGCCGCGCAAGGCGCGGCGCGCGGCGCTCGCGGCCATTGCGGTGGCCGCGCTCGTGGCAGTCGTGGCCGTCGGCTGGCCTTCGTATGAGCGCGCGGCCGACGCGCGCGCGGTCGCGGCGGCGGATTCATCGAGAGTGGTGGTATTCCCTTTCGATCGGGAAGCCACCGTCGCACCGGCGCTCGATGTAGTACAATCTATCCGCCTGGCCATGCTGCGGTGGAAGGGCACGGACGTGGTGGATCCGAACGTGTTGTCGGAAGCGATGGGGGCGGGTGACACCGCCGTCACCGCATCCGGCATGCGTTCTCTCGCGCTACGTCTACATGCGGGGCGATTCGTTCGCGGTCGCGTGTGGAGAGATGGCGACAGCACACGCGTGCAGGCGATGCTCTTCGACGTCTCGCTCGGTGAGCGACCGCTGTTCGAGAGCTCCGGCACGATGTCGCCGACTTCCGCGGCGAATCGGGCAATGTTCGCGTCGCTCGCGGATCGCCTGCTCCTCCGCACTCGCGATTCCACCGAACTCGCCGACGGCGCCAACGGTACCACGTCGCTCGGCGCTCGCCAATCCTACCTCCGAGGCAAGAAGGATCTCGAGAAGTGGGATCTGCAAGCGGCCGACTCCAACCTCGCCGTCGCACTGCGACTGGACGCCCATTACGCGGCGGCGGCGCTATGGCTGGCGCTCGCGCGCAACTGGGCCGAAAAGGACACGGCAACCTGGTTCTACGCCGCGGAAGCCGCGGCCTCTCGCCGCGCCGAACTCTCGGCAAGCGATCAATCGAAGCTCGATGCGCTTGTCGAGTTGGTGCACGGCGATCAATCAAGGGCTTGCCGGCTATGGGACGCGCAGACGCGTCACGCGCCGTTCGATTTCGCCGTATGGTACGGTGCAGCCGCCTGCTTGCTCTCGGACGATGTCGTGCTACCTGATGCGACCAGTCCCTCTGGATGGAAATTCCGGAGCGGCTATCATGCGGCGCTCCTGCGCTACCAGCGGGCCTTGGCGCTGCGGCCCGCGGTGCTTCGCGCGCTTCGCTACGACGCCTTCGGCGACGCACGAGCGTTGCTCAAGACGAGTGGCAACGATCTGCGCATGGGCGTGTCACTTGGGTCTAGCTCCGCGAGCTTCGCGGCATACCCATCATGGGAGGGTGACACGCTGTGCTTCGTTCCGTTTTCGTTCGCGGTCATTGGCAGCTCGAACGCGCAGGTGCTCCGTCGGCTTCCTCGCACCGTGGGCATCGCCGTGCGGCAGCAGAGGCAGCTCTTCCGGGAGATCGCAGCCGGATGGTCGGCGTCGGATCGCGAGAGCGCTGAGGCGGCCCACGCGCTGGCTTTGGCGCTTTTCCTGCTCGGAGAGCCATCAGCAATCGACACGCTCATGCGCGCCAAGTCGCTCGCCACCGATCAGGCCGAGCGGCAACGCATTGCCACGAGCGAAGTCTGGATGCGCGTACAGTTCGCTCTTCCCGGCGATGTAGCGGCGCTTCGCCGCGCCCGAGAGCTGGCGGATTCGCTCTTGCGGTCGCGCTCCGAAGATCCGGTGGATCCCACGACATTGGCGAGCATCGCCGCACTCACGGGCCACGCGTTCGAGGTGATCCGGCTGCAACGCGATCTGCCCACGCATGTGGTCGTGCCGGGTTCGATTCCAATCAGAGCGCTATCACGCACCCTTCTGTACTTCGCTGCGTTCGGCGGCCCCGCGGATTCCCTGCTCGCGCTCGAGCGTCGGACGGATTCTCTCATCGACGCCGTCGTCGCGCCCGATCAGCGCGCCGCGGCCAGACGCGAAGCACTGAGTCGAGCCGACGCGCTCGCGATGCCGGATCTGCAAATGCATTCCATTCAGAGCTTCGGCAAGAGCCAGCCCTCCTTCCTCGATGCGGATGTGGCGTTGTCCCGAGGGGATACCGCACGGGCGCGCGCCGTGCTGGCGAGTGTTCGAAATATGAGAGGGGCCTTCGTCCTCCCGGAGTTGACGGTCGATGCGCTCTACCCTGAGGCGTGGCTCTTGGCGGCCACCGGCGACACGCTCGGCGCGATCGCGTGGCTCGATCCGATGTTGGCGCGCGTTCGGCTCTCGTCGTCGCTGGTGGATCCTGTGTGCGCGGCGATGCTCGTGCGCGCCATGGCATTTCGCGCCGAGCTGGCAGCGGCAACGGGGGACCGGCGCGGCGCGGCGCAGTGGGCCGAGGCAGTCCTCGCGCTCTGGTCAGGCGCTGATCCGTTTCTCCAACCATTGGTCGATCGAATGCGAGCGCTGAGCTCAGCTGGAGTGACGATGGATGGCAGTGTCCGAGCGGGCAGCGCCAATGCGGGTGTCTCCTAGGCAGGGGGTCGAGATGAAGAAGCCACTGAGTTTTGTCGCTTGGTTAGTGGGCTTGGGAGCGGTGATCGTCGCAGGCATGATCTGGCTCAAACATCCCGCAGACCGGCCGGAGTGCCCTCACGACTGGGCCGCTGCAGACTCCTCCCACACGAATCATTTTCTGATTCCCGACTTGATCACGAACGTCGCCGAATACCACGACTGCCAGCGCTTCCTAGTCAAAGATGAGAAAGGCGGACTGAAGTACGACTCGCTGGAAGCGATCTTCGTTCGGTATCACCTCGACTCGGTCTACGGAATTTTCCGGGGCAGCCGAGACGAGGACGACCGGGAAGCTATTCCATCCGTCTCAGCCTTCAAGCCCAATGGATTGGAAGTCGTGGGCCAGGTGCTCTCGTATGGTGACTACGCCCCGCTGGGAATCAAGACGGGTAGCGACTGTCTGGTCTTGAGCTGGAACACCGATAGCATCAAGACCAACTACAAGGCGTGGATGGTGGCAGTCGACGACGACGGCGACCAATGCAAGACAGATGAGCCAATTCGTCTGATTGAGCGCCCGAACGCGAGGCGGTTGGACGTCGCACTGGTGCTCACCGTTGGAGTGGTCCCACCAGTATCCCGGTGGGATTGGGATGCAATGAATTCGATGCAGTACATAGGAATTGCTTGCCCGACTGGCTGGTGTGAAGTGCACTCTCCCGGGTCGTATCGTTCGTCGCCAGTTTATGGTGGTGATCACAGTCCGATCACCAAGGGATGGTACGACGAGCAGTATCTCGCCACCTATGCCTCCGGCAAATTAGTGCACGACAACACCACTTTCGGCACTGTCTATCCGGACCCGCAACTCGCAAATCAGACGGTGGTCACTTACAGGAGCTGGCAGCCAGTCGCCTGGGTGGCGCTGCGAACCGCTTCCAGCTGGTACCAGCAAAAGCTCAATTTCGACCCCGCGTCGCCGCTCACCATTCCCTTGGCCGAACTGGCGGCCAGAGAGTACTCGGGGCGCCTGAACGAGGTGGAATTGTGCTTCGTGCCCGCAGGCAAGAACGGGTGCGAAGCTATTGGACAACCCCTCCCGAAAAACTGCGCGGAGGATTCCTCGAACCAAGGAACATGGTATGCCAGGGAGACGCCCCCGGTCGGCGTCGCTAGAGCTCCCACGATCACCTGCGTGGAGTACCGCTCGTATCCCGGGCCCCAGGCGCCGGCAGTCGTTCGTTGGCGTTGGCAGAAGGATGACGAGACGATGTGGATATCGTGTCCGTCGGGATGCTGCCAGGTGAAGGTCAAGCAGTAGCTCGAAAGGACTCTCTCCTCTATCGGCGACCGGGCCCGCCGGGAGCTTTCTCCCGGCGACGTCCTGCATCGCGCCGCGGAGGTCGCCGAAACCGAGGTCGACTATCGCGGAGTCGATCCCTGTTGCCCCATCGTCGCGCCTCTCCTTTCGATTACAGCCAATCGTAGGCAGTCATCAGCCGCGTCTCGTGGCCTGTCGACGGCATCTGCGCTTTCCAGAATTGCTCGACAAAATCAAAAACCCCGCCCGGTGCTCGGCACCAGGCGGGGTTCTCTATCCAGCATCGCACCCTTCGCTACATCCTACCAGCGATAATGCGCAAACGCCTTATTCGCATCCGCCATGCGGTGCGTATCGTCCTTCTTCTTCACACTATTCCCTTCCCCCTTGCTCGCCGCAATCACCTCGGCAGCCAACTTCTCCGCCATGCTCTTCTCGCTGCGCTCACGCGAATACTGCATGAGCCACCGCATCCCCAACGCCGTCCGACGCTCCGGCCGAACTTCGACAGGCACCTGGTACGTCGCGCCACCAACTCGCCGGCTCTTCACTTCCACCACCGGCTTGATGTTCTGCAGCGCCGCCTTGAATACGTTCACGCCCGGCTGACCCGTGCGGGACTCCACGAGATCCATCGCGCCGTAGAAAATTCCCTCGGCCGTGGACTTCTTGCCCTGCAGCATCAGCGTGTTGATGAACTTCGAAACGGTCTGACTATCGTAGCGGGCGTCGGGGAGAATCGTACGCTTTACCGCTTTAGAGCGACGGCTCACTTCTTCTTACCTCCTGCAGCTCCAGCAGCACCGCCAGCCTTCGGCTTCTTCGTGCCGTACTTGGAGCGACTCTGGTTGCGGCCGTTGACGCCCGATGCATCCAGCGTCCCGCGCACAATGTGATAACGAACGCCCGGCAGATCCTTCACTCGGCCGCCGCGAATGAGCACGATCGAATGCTCCTGCAGGTTATGCCCCTCGCCCGGAATGTACGCCGTCACCTCGAAGCCGTTCGTCAAACGAACACGCGCAACCTTGCGGAGCGCGGAGTTCGGCTTCTTCGGCGTGGTGGTGTACACTCGCGTGCAGACGCCGCGCTTCTGGGGATTCCCCTTGAGCGCCGGAGCCTTCTCCTTCTTTTCAACGTCCTGGCGACTGCGCCGGACGAGCTGGTTGATAGTCGGCATAACCTTAGGTAATACGCGAAGATAGACGGATAGCCCCCAAAATTAGGCGGGCCGTCCGAGAGAGTCAAGTTGAAACGAGCGACCCGCACGCCAGCGGCAATGCCACCGGCGTACGGACGCCCTAAATCCCTGCTACTCCTCGTCGTCGCCGAACGGCAGTGCGCCGCCAGCGCCGAGCACACCAACTCCACCCGTGAGCAGCGCCGCGAACGTCGCCTCGGGCAGCGGCTCCACGATCGGCTCCGGTGCCACGGGAATGTCGATCCCCTCGATGTCCACTTCCTGGTACCGATACAACCCGGTACCCGCCGGAATGAGGTGACCGATGATGATGTTCTCCTTCAAGCCAAGCAGATCGTCCTTCGCGCCGCGGATCGCAGCGTCGGTGAGCACGCGCGTCGTCTCCTGGAACGAAGCCGCCGAAATGAACGACTGCGTCGTGAGACTCGCCTTCGTGATGCCGAGCAGCAGCGGCTCGGAAGTGGCGGGACTCTCGTCGCCCTGCTTCGAGCGCTCGTTCGTATCCCGGAACACCGCCTTGTCGACGTGCTCGCCCTCGAGCATCTGGGTCTCCCCAGGCTCGAGCACCCGAACCTTCTGCAGCATCTGACGCACGATCACGCCGATGTGCTTGTCGTTGATCTTCACACCCTGCAGGCGATAGACCTCCTGCACCTCGTTCAACAGATATTCCTGCACCGCCCTCGGCCCCTTGATCCGCAGAATGTCGTGCGGATTCACCGGCCCCTCGGACAGACGATCTCCAGCTCGCACGCGGTCACCCTCGTGTACGCGCAGGTGCTTACCCGCAGGCACCTCGTATAGCTGCGCCGGCTGCGTCTCGTCGACCGCAAACACGCCGTCGCCAGTTTCCATCAGCGGCTGCACGAAGATCTCGCGCTTGCCGCGCTTGATCTCGCCGAAGCGCACGACGCCGTCGATCTCCGAAATCGTCGCCGGATCCTTCGGCCTGCGTGCCTCGAACAGCTCCGCGACTCGCGGGAGACCGCCCGTAATGTCGCGCGTCTTGTACGCCTCACGCCCGATCTTCGCCAGAATAGTTCCGGCCGAGATCTTCGCCCCATCCTGCACGATCAGCTGAGCGCCGACCGGCACGACGAAGTCGCGCAGACGCTTCTCCTTCCCGCCCTTCTCCTGCACGATCTCGATGTGCGGGTGGAGCTTCTTCTCACGATCCTCGATCACGACCCGCTGACGCAGACCGGTGAGCTCATCGAGCTCCTCGGAGAGCGACTCTTCCTCGACGAGATCGACGAAGCGAATCGTACCTTCGACGTCCGCGATGATCGGCGTGGTATACGGATCCCACGAGAACACCACTCCGTCCTTCTTGAGCTCCGCACGATCCTCGACCATCAGGAACGCGCCGAGCGGAACCTGGAAGCGCGAGACGATCGCCGCATTCTCATCGGCACTCGCCCGAATCATGATGTCGCCCTCGTACGAGGTGACGATGCGCTGTCCCTCGGGGTTGGTCACGAACACCAGCCGCTCACCATACTCGATCGTGCCCGCAACCTTCGACTTCCGCGCCGTCTGCTCCGCAATACGCGCCGCGGTGCCGCCGATGTGGAAGGTACGAAGCGTCAGCTGCGTGCCCGGCTCGCCGATCGACTGCGCCGCGATGATTCCCACCGCCTCGCCGAGATCGACCATCGCCATCGTCGCGAGATTTCTGCCGTAGCACATCTGGCAGAGACCACGCTTCGCTTCGCACGTGAGCACGGAGCGAATACGAACCGTCTCGATCCCCGAGTTCTCGATCGCACTCGACGTCTCCTCGTCGATCAGCTCGCCCGCCTCGACCAGCAGCGTGCGGCGTCCCGACTCGTCGACCTCGTGCGGATCCTCGACATCCTCTGCGGCCACGTTGCCGACAATGCGCTCCGAGAGGGGCTCGATCACATCTTCCCCTTCCTTCAGCGCGCCGACCTCGAGACCGAGAATCGTGCCGCAATCCTCTTCGGTGATCGTCACATCCTGCGCGACATCCACCAGACGACGCGTGAGGTACCCAGCGTCCGCCGTCTTGAGCGCCGTATCCGCCAGTCCCTTTCGCGCGCCGTGCGTCGAGATGAAGTACTCGAGCACCGACAATCCTTCACGGAAATTCGACTTGATCGGGCTTTCGATGATCTCGCCGATTCCACCTGTCAGCTTCTTCTGCGGCTTCGCCATCAGTCCGCGCATCCCCGCCAGCTGGCGGATCTGATCGCGGCTGCCTCGTGAGCCGGAATCGAACATCATGAAGACGGGGTTGAAGCCGTTCTTCGACTCCCGCATCGCCTTCACCATCGCGTCCGCAACGTCGTTGTTCGCATGCGTCCACGTGTCGATTACCTTATTGTAGCGCTCACCGTTCGTGATGTTACCGGTGTTGTACGCGCGCTGGAAACGCTCGACGCGCTCTTCCGCCTCCTCGAGCAGCGTCTCCTTCTCGACGGGAATCTCGAGATCCTCGATTCCGATCGACACGCCGCCCATCGTGGCGTACCTGAACCCGAACTCCTTGAGCCGGTCGAGGAACTGCACGGTGCTCGACAGCCCTTCCTGCCGATACGCCTCGAACACGAGCTCACTGAGCGCCTTCTTCTTCATCTCGCGGTTCTGATAGCCGAGCGCCGGCGGAACGATGGAGTTGAACACCACGCGACCCACCGTCGTGTTCTCCCACCGCTTGCCCTGCGCATCGTCGACCAGGTAGCGCACCGGCGTGTGGAACGTCGCGCGGTTGAGCGCGATCGCCACCTCCGCCTCGGCCACCGTCGTGAATCGCGGCGCGTTCTTGACCTTCGCCTCGAAATCGTACGGCGCCTTCGTCAGGAAATAGCAGCCCAGCACGATGTCCTGGCTCGGCTCCGCCACCGGACGACCGTCCGACGGCTTCAGAATGTTGTTCGAGGACAGCATTAGCAAGCGGCACTCGAGCTGCGCCTCGAACGAGAGCGGCACGTGCACCGCCATCTGATCACCATCGAAGTCGGCGTTGAACGCCGCGCAGACGAGCGGGTGAATTCGAATCGCCTTCCCTTCCACGAGCACGGGCTCGAACGCCTGGATGCCCAGGCGATGGAGCGTCGGCGCGCGGTTGAGCATCACCGGATGATCCTTGATGATCTCCTCGAGAATCTCGAACACCTCCGGCGACTCGCGCTCCACGATCTTCTTCGCGCGCTTCACCGTCTCGGCGATTCCCTTGTCGACGAGCTTGTGGATGATGAACGGCTTGAACAGCTCGAGCGCCATCGCCTTCGGCAGTCCGCACTGGTGCAGGCGGAGCTCCGGGCCGACGACGATCACCGAACGGCCCGAATAGTCCACTCGCTTGCCGAGCAGATTCTGACGGAACCGTCCCTGCTTGCCCTTCAGCATGTCCGAGAGCGACTTGAGCGGACGCTTGCCGCGACCACGGATCGCCTTCGAGCGGCGGCCGTTGTCGAACAGCGCGTCGACCGCTTCCTGCAGCATGCGCTTCTCGTTGCGCAGGATGACTTCCGGCGCCCGGTGCAGGATCAGCTTCTGCAGACGGTTGTTCCGGTTGATTACCCGGCGGTACAGATCGTTCAGATCGGACGTCGCGAAACGGCCACCATCCAGCGGAACCAGCGGACGCAGATCCGGCGGAATGACCGGGATGACATCCAGGATCATCCACTCCGGCTTGTTGCGAACGCCGCCCGCATCACCGGACCCACGGAAGGCATCGACGATTTTGAGACGCTTCAGCATCTGCTTCTTCCGATGCTGCGACGTCTCCACCGCGACCTGCGTGCGCAGCTCCTCGGAGATTCTGTCGATGTCGAGCCGCTTGAGCAGCTCGCGAACCGCGGGCGCGCCGATGTCGGCCTTGAAGGCGTCGTCGTTCTCCGACCTCGCCTTCTCGCGCAAATTCAAAAATTCATCTTCGTCGAGGAGCTGGTTGTGCTCGACTTCCTGAGCCCCCGGCTCGATGACGACGTAATTCGAGTAGTAGATGATCTTCTCGAGATCACGGAGCGTGATGTCGAGGAGATTGCCCATCGGACTGGGCAGCGTCTTGAAGAACCAGATGTGCGCGACGGGTACGGCGAGCTCGATGTGCCCCATGCGCTCGCGACGGACGCGCGACAGGGTGACCTCGACGCCGCAACGATCGCAGATCACGCCGCGATAACGAATGCGCTTGTACTTCCCGCAATGGCATTCCCAGTCCTTTACGGGACCGAAAATGCGCTCGCAGAACAAGCCATCCTTTTCGGGCTTGAACGAGCGGTAGTTGATCGTCTCCGGCTTGGTGACCTCGCCCCACGACCACCAGTTGCGCAGCCCCTGCATCTCGTGGCGCTCGCGCTCCTTCGGGTCTTTCGGGCCGCGGATCTCTTCCGGAGAAGCGATGCGGATCTGAATGAAATCGAATGCCGAGCTTCTCTGCTCGCGCACGCTGCGAAAGTCAATCATCTACTAATCCTCCCCGTTGCCATTGCCGTTGCCGTGCCCGTTCTCGCCCGTCGCACCCAAATGCACCCAGATGCCGAGGGCCTGTAGCTCCTTCACGAGCACGTTGAACGACTCCGGAATCCCCGGCTCTGGCAGATTCTGGCCCTTCACGATCGCCTCGTACACGCGGCTTCGACCGTTCACGTCATCCGACTTGACCGTGAGGATCTCCTGCAGCGTGTGCGCGGCGCCATACGCTTCCAGCGCCCACACTTCCATTTCTCCGAAACGCTGGCCGCCGAACTGCGCCTTGCCGGCGAGCGGCTGTTGCGTGACCAGCGAATACGGTCCGATGCTTCGCGCGTGAATCTTGTCGTCCACGAGGTGCGAGAGCTTGAGCATGTAGATCGCACCGACGGTTACCGGGTTCGCGAACCGCTCGCCCGTACGACCATCACGCAGCCACACCTTGCCGGCGAGCGTCAGCCCGGCGAGCCGCATCAACTCGACCGCCGCCGCATCCACATCCGCCTCCGACTTCGGCCCGAGCATCGCCGCAAGCGCCGGCAGCTCCTGCGACTGCAACAGATCCGCGCTGTCGCGACCGCGGCTCTTCTCGAGCTGCTTGAGCGCACTCCGCAGCTCACCCTTGCGCGCTTCCGGGAACTCGGCGTCCTCACCGAGCGCA
>JBBRYY010000046.1:0-20918 GCA_038237245.1 Gemmatimonadales bacterium
AGCGGCTGCCATGCGCCGCGCGCCCTTCGACCTCGACCTCCATCCAGCAGAAACCCTTGTGCGCGAGGCACAGCTGGAGCTCGGTCGCCTCGGTGACGATGGCGGCGTCGGTGCGGACGTGGCGCAGCACCTCGCTCATCCCGATGCTGGCGACCTCCTCGTCCGCCGCGCCAACGAGCACGATGTCGCCGGCGAGCGGGTCACCGGAGTCGACGATGGCCTTCACCGCCGCGATGCACGCGGCGACACCGCCCTTCATGTCGTACGTTCCACGCCCGAACATCCGGCCGTCCTTCACGCGGCCGCTCAGCGGAGCCTTCATCCCGTCGATGCCGACCGTGTCGATGTGGCCATAGAGCATGAGCGAGCGCCCGCCCCCGGTGCCACGCAATCGCCCCACGACGCTCGTGCGCTGCGGCGCGGCATCGTGGAGCGACACCTCCATCCCGAGCGCGCGCAGTTCGCCAGCGAGATGCAGAGCGATGGCCGCTTCGTTCGTCGATCCATCGCTGAACTTCGGATTGACGGAGTTGATCCTGACGAGTGCCGCGAGAGTCTGTTCGAGATGAGAACGGTCGATCTGCATGCGTCGGAATCCGGGGAGACGAATGACCTTCGTTCCCCAGATTACGACAGCGCGGCACCCCTCGCTACAGCGATTTCAGATATTGCACGAGGTCGGCTTTCTGCTGCGTGGTGAGGCCGAGCGCCTTCTTCGTGTCGTAGAGCTCGACGACGGCATCGAGAGTCGGGACGATGCCGTTGTGGAAGTAGGGCGCGTGTTGCCACACTCCGCGCAGCGGTGCGGTGCGATACATCTTCGTCGCGCTGCGCGACGCGTAGCTCGGGGCGTTCCCCGGCTCGGGCTCGCTGACGATCTCCGACGGAGCGTGCAGCCTGAGGTTCGCATCGGTGAAGGTTGCGCCAACGTGACACTGCGCGCACTTCCCGGCGCCGGCGAACACCGCCTGGCCACGTGCGGCCGCTGCGGGATCGAAGCTCCCCGACGGTGGCGGTGGCGCGGCGATGCTGAGTTGGTACGCCTGCAACGCCGGAAGCTTGTCGCTGATGAGATCCGGCGGCGTGTTGTTCACGTTCACGCCGACGAGACGCGGATCGCTGAAGGTGCCGTGTCCGTGCATCTGCGTCACACCGACGTAGCGGTTCCAGTAGGCCACGTCATCGCCGTCGCCCGTCGAGGTGATCTTGTGAATTCCTTCGAGGCCATACGCCGGCGGAATGACCTGCGGCCCGTTCTGCCCATCGAAGTTGTAGCGAGGATCGTACTTTCCCGCGCCCCACGAGTTGTACACCGCTTTCTGCCCAGGCGTGAGCGCGGGGGAGAGGGCGATGATCGCGCCCGGGTTGAGATCGCGATTCGGCCATCCGTCGAGTCGCTTGCCGATGCCGGGCGCGAAGGAGTTGTCCGCGGTGGAGTGACAGAACGCGCAGGTGATGCCGACGCGGACGAGCGAGTCGTGGTCGCCAGCGCTCACGACGGTGCCCTTGAGTCCGATCACCGCGTTGAGCTTCAGGAGCGCGACGGTCGTCGCGGGGTTCGTGAGGCTGATGGCGCCACTCTGGATCCCTGCCACGACGGCTGGCGGGAGCGAGTCGGTGTCCACCTTGAGCCCCACCGCGAGCGCCGTCGTTGGATCGACGGCGCTCATGATCACGAGATTCATGTGCAGCGTATCGGTCCAGAACGACTCGTCGCCGAAGGTATCGAAGCGGAAGATGTCCTTCCCCTGCGCGACGAGCGCGGGATCGGGGGGCGAATCCGTCGGGCTGTTATTGTCGCACGCGCACAGCCACGCGATCATCGACGCAGCGACGATCGCGTGGCAGAGGGCTCGTTTCGATGTCCTGATCGCCAGCATGAACGCGCTCCTGAGCCGCAACTAGGCTCCTCACTGTTCGGCTAACACTTCTCATGGGAGGAATGCAGCCAGACGGTACGCATTTGTGGTGAGCGTTGCGCGGCTTCCGGTGTGAAGGAGCGCATTGACGAGGTGGGGGGGACACTTCGCGCGGCGTGATACCGTGCTTGGCGTGCCCGGCTGCCCGGCGCGCGGGAGACACTCGAGGCCATCGTCGATCCCCAAACGCTGGCGGCTGACCGACCACTTCTTTTAGCTTTCCTCATGGCTGAGATCATCCCCGTCAACTTTCGCGACGACATTCTCCCCGAGTATCGCGGCACTCCCGTCGAAGCGCTGCTCGAATACCACAATCTCGGCCGCGCCATCGGGACGACGGCGGCCCCGCAGATGCTCATCGGGATGTGCATGGACAGTCGCAAGTCGCTGCGCATTCCCAACGACTTCGCATTCGTGCTTCGCACTGCGGGCGCGAACATGCGCGACAACGAGTTCCGCATCTCGTACGCGATCGCGGTCGGCGGCATCAGAACAATCGTGCTCATCGCGCACACTGATTGCGGCATGGCGAAGCTCGATCAGAGTCGCGAGCAGTTCGTGGCCGGACTGATGGGTGCCGCAGGCTGGGATGAGAGCCGCGCGGTGAAGCACTTCGAAGAGTCCGCGCCGAAGTTCGGAATTCGCGACGAGGTGGAGTTCGTGCTGCGCGAAGCCGCGCGCCTGCGTGCGATCTACCCGCGCATCAATATCGTCCCGCTGCTCTATCGCGTCGAGGACGACCTGCTCTATCAGCTCACGGCGTAGTCAGCCGAAGATGTTTCTGATCCAGTGCGCGCTGGCGTATACGCCGAACCAGGTAGGATTGTAGCAGAGCGTCAGCCGAGCGGGGTCGAGCGCGATGCCGGCGTCGGCGAGCTGGTCGCGTGGGTGCGCGCGGTCGCTGTACGGGAGCACGCGGCCAACCATCGCCGGCATCGCGCCACTGCTGGTCGTCGGTGAAGCGAGCGACTCCGCATTGCTCCGCGCCGTCTCCCTCCACATGGCGAGCGGCCCGCCCTTCGCACGCCCGGACATCTCGCCGCGCGGTACGCCCAGGTGCTCCTGCCATAGCCGCTCACGCAGGGCGACGATGGAGTCTACGTGGTCGCCATTCGGTTCACCGGCAGCGAGGCCATCAATAACGACATTCACCTCGACATTGCGCACGCCACGAAACACGCGGCGACCGAGCACGCTCGCGAAGTCGCTGCCATAGTCGCCCAGCGACACGCCGTCGAGGTTCGACGTGCCCGCCGCAGCCCACTCGTCATCGACGACAATCACCTTGCTGTGGATGAAGAGCTGATTGATCCGCGTGCTGCCGGCCCGTGCCGAATCGGCATTCGTGCTCCAGAGCGAGAAGATGCCCACGCGCGGATGCGTGAACAGCGCGTGCTCGCGCAGCTGTGCGTTCTGCCATCCGCGGTACGCCGTGAGATCGGGGTTCTGATTGAGCACGATGATGATCTCGAGCGCCGCCGCGCGGCGCAGTGCGTCGCCGAGCGCGGAGACGATCGGCCGCGACGTCAGGTATTGATGCTCGATGTAGATCAACGACCGTGCGCGCGCGATAGCGGCGAGGATCTCGTCGAGCATCCGCACCGCTCGATCTGGCACGCAGGGGAAGATCCCGTCCGGCGCATCGCACACGAGGCGAGTGCCCGCGCCCCTGCCACACGTCAGATCCTCGCCGCCGCGAAAGGGTGCCGGCGACGCATCGCTCGATCCCGATTCATCGGCGGCTCGCCAGATGTTCGCGAACATCCGCTCGAGGTCACCGACGATCGGCCCGCTCACGCGCATCGACACGTCGTGCAGCGGCCGGCCGCCGAGCTCCCGCAGTGGACGGCGGGCGTCGAACGGAATGTGACTGCCGTTGTCCCAGTAGGAATTCACCAAGGGGGAGCCGAGCAGAAACGCCTCTTGCCCATCGATGATCACGACTTTCGCGTGCAGGAAGTGCGGAAAGCGGCTCAGCCCGCGCACCTCGATCTTCTCCCGCGCGATGCCGCGCCGGGCGAAGAAGCGGCGGAGCGGTCGTGCGGTGTTCAAAATCCATGTCGCGTTGAGCACGATGCGGACCGCGACGCTGTGCTCTCTCGCGAGATCGATCAGGAGCTCGGCCATAACGACGTCGCTGGTGAGAAAGCCTGTTAGCGAATCATCCGCGTACACGGTGCAATCCGCATCGAAGGCGAGCTGCGCAATGTGTACGGAGCGCCGCGCGCCGCGAAGGGAGTCGAGCAGACGCCCGTACGTCTCCACGTTGTCGATCAGCCAATCGACGCGGGCCACCGCGAGGGCACCCGGATCTTCCGCGCTATCGGGCGCGACCAGCACCGGAGCCGATTCGCTAGCGAGCTTCGTGTGTCTTGCCACGCGCCTTCATTCCTCCAGGCTTCCTCGCCCCTCCATCGTTGCGGACCGTGAGCCACGCCACCAGCGCTCCCGCCGCGCACAGCCCCGCGGAAATGAACATCGCGCGCACGTAGCCGGCAGAAAACGCTGCGCCCTCGAGCTTCGCCGACCCACCGATCCCGGCGGCGAGTGGGAGCGCCGCAGTCGCGATGAGCCCCGCGAGTCGCGCGACCGCATTGTTCACCCCCGAGGCGAGGCCGGTGTCGCTCTCCTTCACCGCACTGAGCACCGCCGACGTGAGCGGCGCGACGAGGATCGAAAGCCCTACACCAAAGACGATGGTGGCCGGAAGCACGGCCGTCAGATATGTCGATCCCTCGTGCACGCGCGCGAAGAGCAGCATCCCCACCGCGGCCACGAATGCGCCGGACGTCATCAATACCCGCACGCCGATGCGCGCGCTCATGCGTCCCGCAATGGGCGAGAGCACGAGCATGATCAGATTCGTCGGCGTGAGCGCGGCTCCCGCGCGCAGCGCACTGTAACCGAGATTCCCCTGCAGCTGCGGCATCAGCAGAAAGAACAATCCGCTCAGAGCACCGTACACGAGAAAGGTCGTCGCGTTCACGCCGCTGAATTGCATCGAGCGGAAGATCGTGAGAGGGAGAATCGGCCGCTCCACGCCCCGCTCCACGAGAATGAACGCCGCCATGAAGACGGCGCCGCCGATCCCCGCTGCGAGCACGCGCCAATTCGTGAAGCCGATCGCAGGGCCGGACATCAGCGCGCCGACGACTCCCGCGAGCGAGAGCGTGCCCAGCGTGGCGCCGAGATAATCGATGCGCCGCGATGCTGCACTCCCGGAGGTGGCTTTCGGAAGCTTGTCCTCAGTGATGTGCCGTGCCACGATCACCGACGCGATGAGCGCGAAGACGATGACCGCCGAGAAGACCCATCGCCACGAAAGTGCGTCGACGAGCCATCCACCCGCGAATGGCCCCGCTGCTGCCGACACCGCAGACCATGCAGCCCACTGGCCGATCGCCGCGCCGCGCTCCTCACCATCGAACGCCGTGTCGAGCATCGCGAGACTGTTGGGCACGAGCAGCGCGCCCGCCGCTCCCTGCACCACACGCAGCATCACCAGCGTCACCAGACTCGGCGCCAGCGCGCACCCGCCCGACGCGATCGCGAACGCGACGCATCCAATCGCGAACACGCGCGCGCGCCCGAAGCGATCGCCGAGCGCGCCGCCGAGGAGCATGAGCGCGCTGAGGGTAAGGAGGTAGCCATTGATGACCCACTGCAACCCGACCACGCCGACGTGAAAGTCGCGCGCGATCGCGGGGAGCGCGACGTTGACGACGGAGCTCTCGAGGAAGACGGCGCCGGAGCCGAGGACGGAGCCGGCGACGACCCAGCGACCAGCGGCGGAGTGGAGCTTGAGGGCGGACATGGTGGATCAAACTTCGCCGTGTGGGGACATGAGCGGAAATTACATGTGGCTGTCAGGCGATCGCCTGACAGCCGCATCGTGCTCCACGGGCCATCTTCGGGTCATCCCGGTTCAGTGACGCTCGCGATCGTCACTCCTCCGCTGCCTTCCTCGGCCCGGAGCAGCTGTTGCAGCCTCAGTCCTCCCCGCTGGTCTCGGACGCCGTGCTCGTCGACGGAGTCGCGCGGCGCTTTGCCGGGCGTTGGGCGCTGCGGGGAGCATCGATGCGCGTACGGCGCGGCGAGGTGCTCGCGATCCGTGGGTCCAACGGGAGCGGCAAGAGCACGCTGCTACGAATAGTAGCGAGTGCCCTTCGGCCCACCCGCGGCACCTGCCTCGTGTTCGGTCACGATGTCGTTCACGAAGCGGCCGCTGTGCGTAAACTGGTCGGACTTCTGGGCCACTCGCCGGCACTCTACCAGGATCTCACCGTCGCGGAGAATCTGCGCTTCGCGGCTCGCATGATGGGGATTCGCGACGACGATCGCCTCATCGCGTCTGTGATCGGCCGCGTGGCCCTCGAGGCCGCGGCGCACGAGCGCGCGCGCACCCTGTCGTCCGGCATGCAGCGCCGCGTAGCCCTCGCACGTCTCATGATTCGTCCCCCTGCACTGCTGCTGCTCGATGAGCCGCACAACAGCTTCGATGCCGAAGGCGTCGCGCTCGTGAACGACATGATGCTGGAGACGAGCAACGCGGGCGGAGTCACCATCCTCGTCACCCACGACGTCGAACGCGTGGGCGAGATCGTGGACCGCGTGCTGACGATGGAGAACGGTCGACTGCTCGACGATCTCGAGTACGACGTGCCTTCCTACGACGCCAGTACGAGCGCTCCGCTCGAGGCCGTACGATGACCGAGGCCGTCGGGTTCCCTTTCGGAATGGAGCTCAAACGCGCGCGCGCCGTCGCCTGGAAGGATCTCACGGCCGAGCGCCGTTCGAAGGCGAACTTCAACGCCGTCGTCTTTCTCGCCGTGCTCATGCTCGTGCTCTTCGGCTTCGCACTCGGCGCCGACGCCGAGATATTGCGTGCGTCGGCTGCAGGCGTGCTCTGGCTGACGGTGATCTTCAGCGGCGTGCTCGCCTTCAATCGCTCCTATCAAATCGAGCTCGAGGGCGACGCGCTCGAAGCGCTGCTCCTCTACCCCGGTGAGCGCTGGCCGATCTTCATCGGCAAGCTCGTCGCCAATCTCGCGTTCGTGATTCTGGTCGAGCTGGTCGTGGTTCCGATGGCCGCCGTACTCTACCATGTAAGCATCTGGCGGACGCTCCCCTCGCTCTGCGCGGTGCTCCTGCTCGGCACCTTCGGGTTCGTCACCCTCGGCACCTTCTACGCAGCGATGGCGAGCCGCGTGCGCGCGCGCGAGGTGCTCCTTCCGCTGCTCCTGTTTCCGATGCTCGTGCCGCTCCTGCTGGCGTCGGTGCAAGCCACGAACGCGCTCCTTGGCGGCAATGCCATGGGCGACCTCGCATCATGGATGCGCCTGCTCGTCACCTTCGACGCGATGTTCTTCATCGCGTCGCTACTCGCCTTCGAGCACATCATCGATGTCTGAGGATTGAGTATGGCCACCCTTCTCGAGCAACCTCTCGCGCCGCGGAGCGCACCAGCCCCGGCTGCGATTCCTCCGTTGCCGCGGTGGATCGGAATACTCGGTGTCGTCGCCGCAGTCGCCTTCGTCGCCGCGCAGGCACTCGGGGTGCTCACGTCCCCGCCCGATCGCGACATGGGCGACCTGCAGAAGATCATGTACGTGCACGTGCCCGCCGCGTGGAACGCCTTCATCGCGTTCTTCGTCGTCGCCTGCGCGAGCATCTGGGTGCTCTTCACCGACAGTGAGCGCGCCGATCTGCTCGCTGCCGCCGCAGCCGAGGTCGGAGCCGTGCTGACCGCACTTACGCTGATGCTCGGCTCGATCTGGGGCCGGCCCACGTGGGGTGTCTGGTGGACATGGGACGCACGTCTCACATCGACGGCGGTGCTCCTCATCATCTTCGTCGGCTATCTCGCCCTCCGCGAGTTCGCCGAGGAGCCTGAGCGGCGCATGCGATGGAGCGCGACGGTTGGCGTCATCGGTGCGCTCAACGTGCCGATCGTCTACATGTCGGTCCGCTGGTGGAGGACGTTGCATCAGATCCAGTCGAGTCCCGCAACCGTGGACCCGCATTATGTGATTGGGCTTCGCTCCAACGCGATCGCGTTCCTGCTGGTTCTCATTTTCTTCATCGCAGTCCGCTACCATGCGAGTCGCGTCGCGAGCGCCATCGAGCTGCGCGCCGAGCATCGCGCGCTGTTCGAAAGCGAGGAGCGGCAGAGCCATGCATGATGAGCTTCCGTACGTCATCGCGGCGTACGCCGTGACGTGGACCGTATTCACAGGATACGCGGTGTATCTCTGGCGGATGACGCGGCGCGTTCGCGCGGAGGCACGCACGTGCGAGTAAGCCGCTCGCGACGGATCACGCTGATTGCGGCCCTCGTCGTGATCGTCGGCGGCTTCGGCTACCTGACGTACGGCGGCGTGGGCGACAACCTCGTCTACTTCCTCACGCCAGCGGAGCTCCTCGCGAAGGGGCCCGAGGGATTCGACACGCCGGTGCGACTGGGCGGAATGGTCGTGCCGAAGTCGGTGGTGTGGGATGCCGACAAGCTCGACCTCCGTTTCCGCCTCACCGACGGCGCCGGCACTGTGCTCGTCCACTCGATCGGCGCGCCACCGCAGATGTTCCGCGGCAACATCGGCGTGGTGGTGGAGGGGAAGTACGGGGCCAGCGGCGTCTTCGAGTCGCACAACCTGATGGTGAAGCACTCCAACGAATATCATCCGCCAAAACCAGGGGAGAAGCCGAAGGACATGTATCGCACCCTGCAGACGGGAGGCTCGTGAGCAACGCGATCGGCTCGAGCGCGCTGCGCGTTGCGCTGGGAATGGCGGTGCTCGCGATCGTGCTCGCCGTGTGGGGGGTACGCCGGCGAAACGCGCAGGTCGTTCGCGCCGCGTACTCAGCCGTGTACGCCAATGCGCTGCTCGTCACGCTGGCGACGGCGTCGATGCTCACTGCGCTGCTGACGCACGACTTCAGTGTGAAATACGTGTCGCAGGTGGGAAGCCGCGCGACGCCGACCCTCTACACGATTGCTTCGCTCTGGGGAGCGCTCGAGGGTTCGATCCTCTTCTGGGGATGGGTGCTCTCGCTCTACGCGGCCGCGGTCATCTACGTCAATCGACAGCGCGTCGGCGCGCTCGTCCCGTACGCGGCCGCGACGCTGATGGGCATTGCGACGTTCTTCGGCATCCTGCTCGTCGGCCCGGCGAATCCGTTCGGCCTCGTGGTGCCGACGCCGCTCGATGGTCCAGGTCCGAATCCGCTGCTGCAGAATCATCCGCTCATGGCCGTACATCCCCCACTGCTTTATCTGGGCTACGTCGGGATGTCCGTGCCTTTCGCGTTCGCGATCGGCGCGATGTTGGCGGGCGAGCTGGAGGACGACGCGTGGATCGTATCGACGAGGCGCTGGACGATCATCGCATGGGGATTTCTCTCGGCGGCGATCATTGCCGGCATGTGGTGGTCGTACGAGGTGCTTGGCTGGGGCGGCTACTGGGCGTGGGATCCCGTCGAAAATGCGTCGTTCATGCCGTGGCTCACGGCGACGGCATTTCTGCACTCGGTGCTGCTGCAGCAGCGGCGCGGAATGCTCAAGCTCTGGAACATGTGCCTCGTCGTTTGCACGTTCGTGCTCACGATCCTCGGCACCTTCCTCACGCGCAGCGGCATCCTCAGCTCGGTGCACGCATTCACGCAGGGGGCGATCGGCTACTACTTCCTCGCCTTCATCGCGATCGTGCTGCTCTTCTCGCTCGTGCTCATCGCCGGGCAGAGCGGAAAGCTCCGCGCGAAGAACCAGATCGACGCGGTGGTCTCGCGCGAGTCGGTGTTCCTGCTCAATAATCTGTTCTTCGCCGCATTCACGTTCACGGTCGTGCTTGGAACGCTCTTCCCGCTGGTGGCGGAGGCGCTGCGCGGCGTGAAAGTGAGCGTGGGCGCGCCGTTCTTCAACAAGATGACACTGCCGCTCGGGATGGCGCTGATCTTCCTCGCGGGCGTGGGGCCGGCGCTGCCGTGGAAGCGCGCGTCGCGCGAGGAGCTTCGGTCGCAGCTGATGCCGCCAGCGATCGCTTTGGTGGTGGTGCTCGTGACGTCGATCGCGCTCGGCGTCCGCGACATCTTCGCGGTGCTGACGTTCGCGTTCGCGGCGTTCGCGCTGACATCGAACGTTCGCGAGTTCTGGACCGGTGCGCGCGCCCGCATGCGCGCCCAGGGAGAGTCGCCGCCGGTGGCGCTGGCGCGGCTCGTGAGCGGCAACCGGCATCGCTACGGCGGCTACGTCGCGCACATGGGGATCGTGTGCGTGGTCGTGGCGATTGCGGCATCGACGACGTTCAAGAGCGAGCAGGAGGCGACGCTGCGACCGGGCGGGACGTTGGTGCTCCATGGCATCACCGTGCGGCTCGACCGCGTGTGGGGTCAGGAACAGCCACAGCGCTTCGTCGTCGGTGCGGATGTGACGCTGCTGAAGGGAGGGCGCGTGATCGGTGCGCTGACCCCGCGGCAGAATTTCTATCCCACTTCGGAGCAACCGGTGCCGACACCGTCGGTGCGTGCCCGTGCCGACGCGGACATCTACATCAACCTGATGGCCTTCGATGAACATGGCGCGAGCGCGACGATCCGCGTGCTCATCGAGCCGCTCGTCAGCTGGATCTGGCTCGGCGGCTTGATCGTGGTGCTCGGCGCGCTCATCAGCTCGTGGCCGCAGCGCCGACGCGATCGCGCGGGGGTGCTTTCTCGCGCGACTGCCGGCACGTCGCATCGCCCATTGGCACCGCTTGGGGCCTCGCCCGCCGTTGCGAAGTCCGCGTCGACAGCCACCGTCGCAGGCGATTGATGGACTGGCGACGTTCAACCGTCGGCGCAGCGATCGCACTGCCCGTCATCGCGCTGTTGGCGTTCGGAATGACGCGCGATCCGCGTGACATCCCGTCCCCCCTTCCCGGCCGTGATGCACCGGACTTCACGCTCGCGACCTTCATGTCGCCGAACGGATCCCCGGGCGAACGAGCCGACAGCGTGCATCTCGCGGCGATGCGCGGCGACGTCGTCGTCGTGAATGTGTGGGCGTCGTGGTGCCTTGCGTGCCGGGATGAACATCCCATCCTGCGAGAGGTTGGAAGTCGCTACGCGGGCACGGACGTGCACTTCGTCGGGCTGCTCTACAACGACAACATCGCGAACGGGCGCCGCTGGATCGAGGAGATGGGCGGACAGAGCTATCCGGCGCTCGACGATCCGGGCGCGCGCACGGCGATCGACTACGGCGTGTACGGCGTGCCGGAAACGTTCTTCATCGGCCGGGATGGTCGCGTGGCGTACAAGCACACGGGACCGATCACGGAGGCGGTGCTCGTCGCGAAGATCGAAGCGCTGCGAAAGGCGCCGACGACCGCCGCCGCGCTTCCGACGCCTTCAGCCGCGGCGCGCTGATGCGTCGCGCGCTTCTGACCGCAGCGATGCTGGTGGGCGTATGGTCGCCGGTGCGTGCGCAAACTGCGGCGCGCGACTCCGTACTCGATGCCGCCACTCGCGCCGTCGCGTCTCAGCTGCGATGCCCGGTGTGCCAGGGGCTGTCCATCGAGGATTCACCGTCGGAGCTCTCGCAGCAGATGCGCGCACTGGTGAAGGAACAGCTGCGCGCCGGCAAGTCGCCCGCGGAGGTCAAGCACTATTTCGTCAGCAAGTACGGCGACTGGATTCTCCTTTCCCCGCCGGCGCGTGGCGTGGACCTGCTCGTGTACGCGCTCCCGCTGCTCGCGCTGGCCGGAGGCGCCGCGTTCGTCGGCATCGCTGTGCGTCGATGGTCTCGAGCGCCTGCGCAAGAAAAGGAATCCGCGCGCTAAAGTTTCACGCCGCTGTAGGGACAACGCCCGACAGCGCCCCGTAATTCGCAATCCTATCATTCATCTCGTAGTCGAGCTCGACGAGGCAAGTCGGCGGACCTTCGATTCATCGGTCATCTTCGGTCCGCTCATCAGTCCAGGCCTAGTGCATGCGAGCCTCTGTCCTTCGACGCTGGTGCGTCGGTGCCGCGCAGTTCGCCCTGCTCGCCGGAATGCTCGGCGCTTGCGTGAGCCAGGATATCGTCTACCGCAACTCACAGTTTCCTGCGCCGTCGGCCGCCGCGAAGAGCTTCGTCGGCTATTCGCAGACGGACACCAAGCAGACCGCGTGCGGCAACTGTCACGTCGATCAGCAGACCAAGTGGGCCGCAACCAATCACTCGCATGCGTGGGCTGATCTCCAGGCGAGCGGGGCTTCGACTGCCGAGTGCCAGCTCTGCCACTCGGTAGATGATCGGGGGAATGCGGTCACCGACACCGCCGTAGGGTACACATCCACGAAGGATGCGCGCTATCAGGACGTGCAGTGTGAAAGCTGCCACGGTCCCGGCCTTACGCACATCACCGCTCCAAGCATCGCGAATCGCCCACTCGCGTCGATCGCAGTGTCGGTGAGAAGCGACAACGGATGCTCGGAGTGCCACAACGGGATTCACACTCCCTTCGTGGAGGAGTGGGCGAGTTCGCGCCACGGCATCGTCGAGGCATCGCCGAGCACGCAGGCTGCGTGCATCGGGTGCCATACTGGTCAGGGCGCGCTAGCGGCGTTCGGCGTGCAGACGGACTACGTGGAGCGACTGTCGACCACACCGCAGCCGATCACCTGCGCCGTGTGCCACGATCCGCACAACGGGACGAATGAACACCAGCTTCGGTTCGCGATCGATGCGCCGAATCTGGATGACAACCTCTGCATGCGTTGCCATCAGCGCCGCAGCAACCCCGATCCGACATCGTCGCGAGGACCGCATTCGCCGCAGGGTCCGACACTGCTCGGCACCGCGGGATGGTTTCCTCCTCTCCTGATTGCGCAGGGGATCACGGAAATCGACGCGACGCACGGCTCGCAGACCGCGAATCCGGGGCTCTGCGCGACTTGTCACGTGAATCGCGTGACGGTCACCGACGCGGCGACTGGCGCGTTCACCTTCCAGAGCACGGGGCACAACTTCCACGCGATTCCGTGTCTCGACGGGAGTGGTATCCCGACCGCAGACTCGACGTGCACGATCGCGCAGCGGTCATTCGTCGCCTGCACCGCGAGCGGTTGTCACGGCTCGGAGAACGCGGCGCGCTCCGCGCTCGTCTCGATTCAGTCGCAGGTCGACCTGCTCGTGTCGCAGCTGAACTCCCTCATCGCGCAGGTCCCCGCCGGCGAGTTCGTGGTGAACGACAACAAGATCACGACGGGGGAGGGTGCAAAGTTCAACGTCGGGCTCGCGACGCTGCCCGGACAACCCGTTCATAACCCGTTCCTCGTGCGGACGCTACTCACCGCGAGCATTCAGCAGGTCGAGCTCGACTACGGGCTTTCGCTGTCGGGCAGTGTCGTCGCGCCGGTTGCGCAGTCGGACATCGCCGCCATCCGCGTGCGCAACGCGCGCAAGGCATCGGTAATCTCGCGGCCGTCGCGGTTGCCCTGACGTGACCGGAGGCATCGCGGCGGCGATGCTGCAGAGCGCCGGCGCGCTCCACGTAGATACACGAGCGCCCGGCGACACCATGACCGTGCTTCACCCGCCGCATGATATCACGGCGGTGGAGCGCGTTTTCCGCTGGTTCTTCAGCGTTCCGCAGTGGCTGGAGCTCACGGGCGCCGCACTCGCGATCGCCATCGGCTTCATTGCGCTGTTCGTCGTGTGGCGCCAGCGCGCGCATCTCATCGCCTTCGCGCGCCGGCGCCGCACGACGACGTCGACGCCGTGGAAGGTCGCGATCAGCATCGTCGCGCTGTGCATGCTAGCGATAATCTCGTTCTCCAGCGTCGCCTTCTACACCTACTCGCAGCAAAACAACCAGTTCTGTATCTCCTGTCACACACTGCATGATGAAGTCTTCGAGCGCTTTCAGCAGAGCAAGCACCATACGACGGCGGGGCTGCGATGCCACGACTGCCACGACGAATCGCTGCTCGCCGAGACCCGACAAATTGTCTACTGGATGACGCGGCGTCCGTCAGAGATCGGGCCGCACGCGCCAGTGCCGCGTGCGGTATGCGCCAACTGTCACATCCAGAAGGACGCGGACAGCAGCTGGAAGCGGATCATCTCGACGGCCGGACACACGGTGCATCTGCTGTCCGACTCGGCGAAGGCGCTACACATCGACTGCATTACCTGTCATGGTGTGAGTGCGCACCGGTTCGTCCCCGTCCGACAGACGTGCGCGCAAAGCGGGTGCCACGATCGCACCAAGTTCCAACTTGGGAAGATGGCCGGACAGAGCGCTCTCCATTGCACCGTATGTCACAACTTCATTGCGCCCCTAGGCCAACACGTCTCGCTGGACAGCGCAAGGCGTGCGCTCGTGCCGATGAATGCAAACTGCCAGACGTGCCATGCGATGCAGGTGCAGATGGCTGCCTTCGTGCCGGCGCACGATCCGCACAAAGGCCGATGCGGCGACTGTCACAACCCGCATAAGCAGACGACACCGAACGAAGCGTGGCTCACCTGCACGAACAGCGGCTGCCACGCGCGCCCCGACACACTCACCTCGTTCCATCGCGGCATCGCGCCTGCCGCGCTCGCGCGGTGCTCGAGCTGTCACAAGGCGCACGACTGGAAGGTGAGCGGGAATGCGTGCCTCAGCTGCCACAAGGACATTTACTCCGATCGCCCCGCGATACGACTGGTGTCGCTGAGCGCGGCTGCCCTGGAGCCGTTTCAGCACAGCCGCCATCGCGGGCTCGAGTGCACCGCCTGCCACACCAGCAGCGGCAATAAGCACGGCGCGCTGCTCATTCACACGAAGACCGACTGCCTCACCTGTCATCATGGTGCCGAGCCGAAGCCGGGCGCGCCGATCACGTGCGTGCACTGCCACCAGAGCGCCGATCTCGCGCGCGCGCCAGCGCGGCAGCCGGTGCTCATGCACATGTCCGTTTCGAAGGTCACGAAGACGCGGCTGCTTCCCTTCAATCACACCGCCCATGCGTCGCAGTCATGCGTGGCCTGCCACTCGACCCCCGTCACGCGCGCCGTCGCGCGTGACTGCACCTCGTGTCACGCGAATCATCACATCCCCACGGCGTCGTGCATCACCTGCCACGCGGGCGCGAAGCTCGTGCACCGCCGGCAGGATGTGCATCAGGGATGCGCCGGATCAGGGTGCCACCAGGATCGCGCCGCCCTCGAGCTGACCGCGACACGCAACGTCTGCCTCACCTGTCACAACGACGAGGTGAATCATCACGTGGGCGGCGAGTGCGCCAAGTGTCATCAGGTAAGGTGGAAGCCGAGCGCCGTGCGGCAGGTCTCCGCGCCATGAGTGCCGCGCGCGTTGCTCTCCCTCCCGCGGCGCTCGTGGCGCTCCTGATCCTCACGCTCTACGCGCCCCAATCGCGAGCGCAGGGCATCAGAATCACCGGCTCGAGCTCGCTCGAGTACTTCGAGCTGCAACCAATCGCGCAGGATTCCATTCCCGTCGCGCAGACGCTCGGCAGCACAGCCGTCCGCGACAGCCCCGTTGGCACGGTGAGCTGCCCCACGACGCAGGGCTTCTGTTATTACTACCGGTCGCGTGCCATCGAACACACCCTCCCGCTGGTGCAGGACGTCGAAGCCACGGGCTGGGGACTCGGCACCGGCATCAGCGCGTATGTGCATCTGCGCGGACGTGGAAGTCTCGGTGGCGTCGACGATCTCTACTCACGCGAGAGCGACCACTTCGATGCGCTCGCCGCGTACATCGAACTCGATCGAGGCTCCGTCGTCGCGCGCGCGGGAAGACAGTGGCTCACATCGCAGCTCGGGCTCAACAACTTCGACGGCGGTTCCGTCGATTGGCGCACACAGTCCGGATTCTCTTTCGAGGGATACGGCGGATGGAGTCTGGTGGCAGGGTTGAGCGAGCCGCCCACGAGCTCCGCGCTCGCCGCCGCCGACCTTCTACCCCCGGACAGCCGCGGCGTGCTCATTGGCGCGGTCGCGCGCTATCGCAGCGCTTCGGGCGCTTCGATCTCGGCAGAATATCAACGTGAGATTCGCACGGATCGCGCGGGACTCTCCTCGGAGCGCGTCGCGCTCGACGGAAGCGCGCGACTCGGCCTGACCAACCTCGACGCTCAGATTCAGGGCGACCTCGCGACCGGCGATCTCAACGAACTCTCGCTCCGTGCGACACGACGTTTGCCGCTTGGCATGAGCGCGACGCTGGAGGCGCGGCACTATAACCCGTTCTTTCCGCTGTGGACGATCTGGGGCGTGTTCTCGCCCGTCGGCTACAACGAGGCGCGCGGTGTGGCACGCTGGAGCTCGCCCGATCAAAGTCTCTCGCTCTCGGGCGCAGGGAGCTATCGCAAGTACGAGAATACGAACACCGGGCTCGCTTTCCTTCCGCTGCGCGATAACGGATGGCACGCCGGCGCATCCGCGGCGTGGCGACCGCGCGCGGCGTGGGCGGTGACCGGTTCGTACGATCGCGACATCGGCTTCGGTGCGGCGCAGAGCGACGGAAGCGCCGGGCTGCGATGGACGCCGAGCGACGGCGGCTACATCGGCGTGACGGGCACCGCGTTCCAGAGCGTGTACGAGTTCAGCGTCGGGTCGGGGACGGTGACGGGGGTCATCTTCGACGCGGGCGTTCGCCTCACCCCCGACATTCGGCTCGCGGGGAGCGGCGCGATCTATCAGCACATCGGACGTGACAGTCCGCAGATTCTAAACTGGAGCCAGCGCCGCGTGTCGCTTGGCCTCCAGTGGACCGTCGGGAGCAATCCTGGCATGTCGCGCGCGCGAGCGCTGACGCAATGAGATGGCCGATTGCTCGCTCTCGAGTCGCACTGGCCGCGCTCGTCGTGACGGCCGCGCTCTCGCTCGCCTGGGCGCGCGGGATGCTCGATGAGCATCGATTCCCGCACCGCGTGCACGAAAAGCTCTTCCCGACCTGCGCCGGATGTCACGCAGGAATTCTCACCGGACTCGCAGCAACCTCATTCCCATCGCCCGAATCGTGCGCGCAATGTCACAACGGAACGGACGCGAAGGTGGTCGCGTGGGCAGGGCCGTCGCACACCGCGAGCAACTTGAAGTTCGACCACGTC
This sequence comes from Gemmatimonadales bacterium, assembly GCA_038237245.1. Taxonomy (GTDB): domain Bacteria; phylum Gemmatimonadota; class Gemmatimonadetes; order Gemmatimonadales; family Gemmatimonadaceae; genus FEN-1250. Next base: position 16,998 of record JBBRYY010000046.1, read on the forward strand.
GCGCACGCGGTTTCGACGAAGGCATCCGGCGACAAGGCCGACTGTCTGCTCTGCCATGGCGAGCGCGCGAATCGAGCTGTGCGACCGTGGATGGTGGTGCAACGCGCGCCGCCGGCCGAGTGCATTGCGTGTCACGCGCATGCGTCGCCCGCGCATCTGGCGAGCGGCGCGCAGTGTGAGACGTGCCACGTTCCGCTCGTGCAGGCGGTGGCACTCACCGACAGCGCGATCGCGGGCTTTCCGAAACCGCCCTCGCACGACGATCCGGACTGGATCGCGCAGCACACGCCGCAATCGGCGGGCGCTCTGGCGCAGTGCGCAACCTGTCACGCGCGCGAGAGCTGTGCGCGCTGTCACGTCAACTCGGCGACGCTCGCTCCCGTGCTGTTGTTGGCGAGCGATGCGCGCGTCGCGCGACTTCAGCGCGGGCGCTCGCCCAGCTACCCGATTCCTGCGAGTCATCTCGCCGGACACTTCGCCGAGGCGCATGGAGCGCTCGCCAAGGCGAACATCACGAGCTGCTCGAACTGTCACGCCCAGTCGAGCTGCCTCACCTGCCACCTCGGCGGCATGGGCGCGCGCGTCATCGCAAAGCTCCCGCGTCCGATCAATGGAAGCGCCGCGGGGGTGCGACTGCAGGGCGCCGAGCCGTCGTTCGATGAATCGTCGTCACACGCTGCGCTGGAGTCCGGGACGCGTCCTCAACGGCACGATGCCCTCGCCTCGGCTTCCTCCGCGCAGGACGCGGGCGCGCGCGCGATGCTCGCTCGCTCCGACACCACGCGCCCCCGCCGGGTCTTCGTGCATGCACCCGGCTTTGCCCGCGCACACGGGCCGCAGGCCGCGGCAGGGCAGCTGACATGCGCTGGATGCCACCAGGAGAGCTTCTGCACGAGCTGCCACCAGGGCGAGGGGCAGCGACGCTACCACCCGTTCAACTTCGTTGCGCGGCACGCCAGCACTGCCTACGCACGAGAGACGTCATGCAGCTCGTGTCACAACAACGAGACCTTTTGCCGCGCCTGTCACGTGAAGGCTGGCCTCGCCGGCGCGTCGACCGCGTCGACCGCAGGGTCGGCGCACGGCGCGCAGCCGCTCTGGCTTCTCCAGCATGGTCAGGCGGCGAGACAAGGGATGCAGAGCTGCGCGGGATGTCATCAGCAGACGGACTGCCTGCGCTGTCACTCGACGGTCACGCAGCGGGTGAATCCACACGGACCGGACTTCGATGCGCGACGGATGGCGTCGCGCAACAAGATCGTCTGCCTCTACTGCCACCTGAGCGATCCGCTCAAGTAGCTCAGGGCGTCGCGCGACCGCTGTCCGTCGAGAGAGGTGCGGGCGCGGCTGCCCCGAGCGCGGCCTGGAGCTCCGCGGCGTGCAGGCGATATTCGGGGAGCGTCGCGCGCCGCTCCGATGGCGCGCTCGCAAGCAGCTTCGCATGCGCCGCCTTCGCCTTCGACTCGTCGCCACCCGCGCGTGCCGCATCCTCGGCGAGCATCAGCCCGAGGAGATGGGTCGGACGCGCCGCGAGAATCGTGTCCGCCTCCGCACGCGCGAGCGGTACCGAGCCCGACATCAGCGCGAGTCGGCCAAGGTCATAGCGGTCGTCGAGCGAGGGTGAGTCGAGCTGTCCGTAGGCCATCGTCGCCATGCTGGCGAAGAAGGTGGCGCTGTCGGTCTTCCCCTCCTGCTTGGCCATCATTGCGCGATCGTACAAACGCTCAGCGCGCTCGCGCGGCGTCATGTTCGAGATGTCCGGCGCTCGCACGGTGCCCGCATCGCCAAGTGGCGAAGACATCGGCGCGGGCGCGACGTCGCCACTCGCGCGTGCTTCGACGGATCGCTGCGTGACGACGAGGGCGGCAAGCGCGACGAACGCGCCGACCCCGACGGCCCAGGAGAGCGCGTGCGACCGGCCGGCGGATGGAGTCGCCAGCTGCGCGGTTACACGCTCGCGGTGCTGCGCACCATGCACGCTCGCGCCGCAGCGATGACAAAAGCTCGCGCCCCCGACGAGCGGAGTCGCGCACGACGCGCAGTCCGCGTTCACCAGCGGAGACGCGCACTCCGAGCAATACTTTCCGCTCCCGCGCGTGCCGCACGACGGACACGCGATCGACGCGTCTCCGCTCGCATCGCTCATTCGCGCACCACCGGCGGATGCGATGCGGCGCGCGCGTTGCTGCCGTGCGCACTCTGCATCGCGCTGTCGGTCCACGTCGGGGAGCCGCTGGTGTGCGCGTTCACGATGCGAAGCGCACTGTCGGCGAGCGCCGCGTTGCCGAGCTTTCGCGCAGCCATGTAGACACCGAATTCGGGCGCGGTGTGGCCGGGCGCCTCCTTCACCGACGCACGGTAGCTGGCGAGCGCGTCGCGATATCGTCCACTGCGGAACTGCGCGTTCCCGCTGTCGAGCGCGAGGCGCGCGGGCGGGGAGAGATCAGACGGCACCGTGGGCTGTGCGCCGCTCTGTGCGCCGGCAGCGTTGCCAACCGGCGTTTGCGAGAGCGGGACGCGTGGTGCCGATTCTGCTCGCGTTTGACACGCGAGTGGAGAAAAGAGGGCGAGCAGCGCGATCAACACGCGTACGAGAGGACCAACCGATTGTCGCATCGCTCGCCGGAGTAGGGATTGAACCCTGAACATGCGCTCGCTCGAGCGCGGCCGGCTGTCGGGCAAAAGCCTACACCGCGCGAGTTGTTGACTCCTACCATGCCGTGACACACGGGATATGTACGATGATTGACTTAGTACGCGGTCATACCTAGCGTTCGATACAGCATCGTGGGCCGCTCGGTTGCACCGGCGGCGGCCCCACCTTCAGTTGCTACTGGCGCTCCCGGCGACGCCTCGCTTTCACAGGCTGCACAAATGTCTGCCGTGCTTTCCGCGCTCGCCGATACATCGCCCGTGCTCTCCGCGGCGACTGCCTTCATGCATTCGAGTGTCATCCGCGTGCTCCTCGCGGATGTGCACGGCGTTGCCGACTTCCCGGTGCGCGTGCTTCTGGCGGACGCCATCGATGTGCGCGTGGTCGCGGAGGTAACGCATGCACGTGCAGCCGCACTCGCGAGCCGCCTCGAGGCCGACGTCATCATCACCGGGATGGCCACGTTCGGCTCGCGCGGACTCTCGGCCATTCGTCAACTCGCAAGCGCGGCCGCATCGTCGCGCGTGCTCGTGATGAGCGCGCATCCCGAAGACGAATGGCTCCTCGCCGCTCTCGACGCTGGCGCCGCCGGCGTCGTCTCCGCACATGCGAATCGGAGCGAGATCCTCATCGCCGTGCGCGCGATTGCGAGCGATCAGGTCATCCTCCGACGCAGCGCCGTCGCGGTGTTGACGAAACGATCCCGGAGCAACGCGCGAAGGACGCGCGGAGCGTCGCCGGACTCGACGCGACGGCTCGCGTTGTTGACCGGGCGCGAGCGCTCGGTCTTTCGACTGATCGCCGAGGGGTTCAGCGCGCCGGAAGTCGGCGTGCAGCTCTCGATCAGCAAGAAGACGGTCGAGACCTACAAGAAGCGCATCGGTGACAAGCTCGGCTTCTCGCATCGCTCGGAGTACGTGCGATTCGCGCTCGATGTGGCGATTCTGGCGGCGCCACTGCGAGATGGTCTCCCGCTATCGTAATCGCTTGACGACTGCGAGGGCGAGCGCACGTGGCGCAAGCGTAGCATGCGATCGGGTGGCAGCGCACTAGTGCGAAACACCGAGCTTCATCGCGGCGAGCATATCGGGTGGTTGCGCGCCGCGGTGCTCGGCGCGAATGATGGACTCATTTCGACGGCGAGTCTCGTGCTCGGAGTCGCCGCCTCGGGCACATCGCATTCGTCGGTATTGATTGCGGGCGTCGCCGGCCTCGTCGCCGGATCGATGTCGATGGCCGCCGGCGAATACGTCTCAGTCAGCTCGCAG
>JBBRYY010000047.1:0-20830 GCA_038237245.1 Gemmatimonadales bacterium
GACGCGATCGGATTCGCTCCCTGAAAATCGAAGAGGAGCCAGCCGTCGAGCGTCGACTCCGCGAGCGCACGTTGCAATGCAGGGAGCGTATCCGGTGTCAGCATTCGTGAAAGCCTTCGCGTTCAAAGTGGCCAGCTACGGCAGGTTGAGCTGCCAGGAAACGCCGAAACAGTCGTCGATCCAGGCGAACATGCGGCTGAAACCGTAGTCGCCGAGCTTCATGCGCGTCACGCAATCCTGGCTCAGCCCCTCGAGCACGCGAATCAGCTCCTCCTCCGTTTCGAACTCCGCGAAGAGCGAAGATGACGGGGTGAAGGTGAACGCGTGCTTCACACCGCTGTCGCTGCAGAAGATGTCCTGTCCGCCAAGCGAGAAGCGCGCGCGCAGGATCGGTCCGTCCGTGGCATCCGAGCCGGGATGACGAACGAGCTCCAGGATCCTCCCGTCGGCGAAGAGGGAGACGTAAAGAGTCATCGCCTCCTCGGCACGCCCCTCGAACATGAGAAACGGTGTGACCGTGGTGATCATCGGAGCTCCCACGGGTTCAATGGCTGATCGACCGCCATTCGGCGCGCCACTCGCACATCCCCTCACCCTTCCCGGCGCAGCGCACGTGATTCACTGCACCGCCGCTCGCGCCGAGGAGCCGAAGAAGCTCCTGAAGCACGGCCTCGTAGTAGGTGCATCCGGCGCCGCGCGGCGAGCTGTCGAGCGTCGCTGAGCGAGCGACTTCGAGAGTGAGGAAGGAGCCGCTCCGACGGATCTTCCCGTTCAGGAAGCGCGCTGCGATCCGCTCGACGTGGCGCAGCGCGATTGGCCGAGAGAGGATTGCGGGGAGGATGGTGATCATCCGGCGCGTCGGCGAGGGGATGCTCAGATAGGTCTGCATGGCCAGGTAGCGGCCGGCGGCCCGGAAGACGGCCTCCGCATCGGGGCGGCGTCCAATGAGGCGCGCGAGGCCGACGGCTTCCTCGAAAACGGGGCGCTCCTTACGGCGCGCCGCGTCGGTGTAGCGCTTGATCTGCGCGTACACGGTATCACTCAGGCCGAGGCGTTTGTTGCGGAGCTCGGGAACGAACTCCGCATCCAGATCGCCATCGGGGCTATCGACGTTGCGTACCGCCTCGAGAAAGCTGAGCGGGAGGAGCGCGTCGACGGTCGTGGACATGTGTTGGGAAGGGGCGACGGAGGGCTGGCACGAAGTTAATCTCGTGACGGGATCGCTTCAAGCAGTCGCCGGGAACCAGGAACGGTTTCCGGCGCTTTAATTCACAGCAGCCGGAGCCACATTGGCACCCGGGATTTGCTCCGTGACTTGATCCGCGCCCTGCGCGCCTTAGCATATCCGAACGAGCCGCTCATGACCACTTGTCCTTCAGGCGACCAGTCGCCCTGCCAGCGCACCATGGAGAAGCTCTACGAGTTTCTCGATGGCGAGCTCACCCCCGACGTGGATGAGCAGATCCGGACGCATCTCGCCGAATGCCGGGGGTGCTTTCCGCACTTCGAATACGAGCGGGTGTTTCTGCGATTCATGGAGAAGCGCGCCGTAATCGAGCGCGCCCCGCCAACGCTGCGCCGAAAGATTTTGAAGGCGTTGATGAACGAAGAGGTCGCTCGCTCGGAGGAGTGATTGCACGAGCGATCGCCGGCGCGCTGGTAGCCGCCGCGATCGCGATCGCCGCGTGGCGCGCGGGCGCGCTCAGCCGCTCCGGCGCAGGCGCGGCGCTCCTCATCGGTACGGTCGCGATCGCAGCCGGCTGGGCATGGGGCGCACTGCTCGTCATCTACTTCGTCTCGTCCTCACTGCTCAGCCGCGTGGGCGCACGGGTGAAGTCCCAACGCGGCGGCAGCATTGTCGAGAAAATGGGCGCACGAGACGCGACGCAGGTCTTCGCGAACGGTGCTGTCTTCGCGATCGCGGCGGCGCTCCAGCTCGTTGACCCCTCCGTACTGTGGCTCGCAGCGGGCGCGGGCGCGCTCGCAGCGTCCGCGTCCGACAGCTGGGGCACCGAGATCGGGATGCTCTCGAAGTCTCCCCCGCGCATGATCACGACGTGGCGCGTCGTGCCGACGGGCACATCGGGCGGGGTGAGCGCACTCGGACTCGCGGCGATGGCATCCGGCACGCTGTTCATCGCGCTCGCGGCGTGGTTGGTGCAAGGTGCATCGTCCGGGAACGTGCGCGTTGCGCTCGCTGTATCACTCGGCGGGATGTGCGGCGCACTCGTAGATTCGATCGGCGGAGCGCTCTGGCAATCTCGCCGGTTTTGTGCGCATTGTGGCAGCGCGACGGAGCGTCTGGTGCACGACTGCGGATCACCGACCGAGCGCGCGGGGGGACTGGGATGGCTGAACAACGACGGCGTCAACGCCGCGTGCACAGTGGTCGGAGCACTCGTCGCCCTGGGCGCAACAGTCGCGCTCGAGCTGCAGCGGTAGCGGGAGCGTCGTGACGACACGCCCCAAGGTTCTGCTCGTGAGCGCGAATCGCGAGCGCCAGCCGATGCCCGTCGTGCCAAACGGCGTCGCCTGCGTCGCCTCGGCGCTCGATCATGCGGGACACGATGTGCGCGTGCTCGACCTCTGCTTCGCGCGCGATCCGCACCGCGTGGCGCGCGCGACCGCGAAGGAATTTCGTCCCGATGTCATCGGCCTCTCGGTACGCAACATCGACAATAGCGACCTCATCGCGCTCGAGCACTACACGCCTGCCGCGGCCTCGCTGCTCGCGACCCTTCGCGCGAGCGCGCCAGGCGCGCAGGTGATTGCGGGCGGCGCTGCGTTCGGCGTTGCGCCCGAGGCGCTCTCCGATGAGCTCGGGGTCGAGCACGCGGTGGCGGGCGACGGGGAGCGCGCGACGCCCGCGCTCATCGCCGAGCTCGCGGCAGGGCGCGCGCCCGGCGCGATTCCGGGCGTGGTGCGCCGGGTGGATGGGCGACGCGTGCTCACGCCGCCGGGCGGCGATGGCAATCTCGATTCGCTGCCTCCCGTGCACATGCATCGGTGGCTCGACCTGAAGCGCTACGAGCGCCGCGGGGGAACCGTGCCCATCCAGACGAAGCGCGGCTGCGTCTTCAAGTGCATCTACTGCACGTATCTCAATGTGGAGGGGTGGGGCTATCGGCTTCGGGAGCCCGAGCTCGTCGCCGATGAGATCGCGGAGCTCGCACGGGAGGCGCACATCCGCCACTTCGAGTTCGTCGACTCGACCTTCAACGCGCCGCCGCGCCACGCGATGGCCGTGTGCGAGGCGATCGCGCGCCGCAATCTGCGCGTGCATCTCGACACGACGAACTTCACCCCCGCCACCGCGTCCCCCGAGCTGCTCGCCGTGATGCGCCACGCCGGTTTCAAGTGGCTGGGGATCACGGCCGAGAGCGCGAGCGATCCGGTGCTCGAGAAGCTGCAGAAGGGGTTCGACGTGGCGCAGCTGCGGCGGGTGGCCGAGAACGTCGAGGGCGCAGGGATGGGGGTGCTCTGGATCTTCCTCATCGGCGGGCCCGGAGAAACGCCGCAGACGCTCGAGGAGACGCTGAGCTTCGCGGCGTGGCGGCTGGATCGTGGGGATGCGGTCTACCTCACCGTGGGGCTCCGCGTGTATCCGGGGACCACGCTGCACACCATCGCGATGGACGAGGGGGTCGTGCCGCGCGGGGATCCGCTGCTCGTCCCGAAGTTCTACTTCTCCGCGGAGCTGCCGATGGAGGCGACGCTCGTTCGCCTCCGCGCCTTCGCCGCCAGGCATCCGCGTTTCATGTTCTCCGCCGACTCGCGCTCGGCCATCCTCCCGCATCTCACGCGGCTCGCCTCCGCGCTGCGGCTCCCGCGCCCGCACTGGCGCTACATGGGAATCTTCCAGCGGCTGAGCCGGTCGTTCTCGTGAGCGAGGCATCGTGGTGAGCGGGCGCGGCGAGATCGATGTGCTCGTGGTAGGCGCCGGCCCCGCGGGAAGCTCCGCGGCGTGGCACCTCGCGCGCGAAGGTGCGCAGGTGATGGTGCTCGATCGCGCGCGCTTCCCGCGGGAGAAGCCATGCGCCGAATATCTTAGTCCTGAGGCATCCCGGATTCTCGCCGCCATGGGCGCGCTGGAAAAGTGCGAAGCCGCGGGCGCCGCGCACCTGGCGGGAATGGTGATCCGGGCGCCGAACGGCGCGCACATCCGCGGCGAATTCGCCGCCGCGCACGGCTTTCACGCCTTTCGCGACCGCGGGCTCGCCCTGCGGCGTCCGGTGCTCGACACGATCCTCCTCGAGCGGGCGCGCGTCGCCGGGGCCGAGGTGCGCGAGGGGGAGCAGGTTATCTCAGTACTAAGGAATTCCCGTGGTGCGGTGTGCGGCGTCCGCGTCCGTGCGGAGGCCTACGGCGCGCGAGACATCCGCGCGCGCCTGGTCATCGGCGCCGACGGGCTGCGCTCCACCATCGCGCGCCGCATGGGCGTCGCACGGCGCACCCTGGGTCCGCGCCGCCTCGCTTTCATCGGACACTATCGCGATGTCGAGGGGATCACCGACTTCGGCGAGATGCACGTCGAGCGCGAGGGATACGCGGGTTTCGCCGACGTGGGCAACGGGCTGACGAACGTCGCCGTGGTCGTGCCGCGCGCGCGCGTGCGCGACGGTGTTGCCGGCGGCCCTGCCGCCTTCCTCGAGCGGTGGATCGCCGCACGGGCGCATCTCGCGCCCCGCATGACGCACGCCTCGCGCGCGACGACCGTGCGCGTGACTGGCCCGTTCGCGTCGCACGCGTCGCACGCGTGGGGACGCGGTGTCGCGCTCGTGGGGGACGCGGCGGATTTCTTCGACCCCTTCACCGGCGAGGGGATCTACGCGGCACTGCGAGGGGGCGAGCTCCTCGCGCCCTTCGCGCTGGAGTCGCTCGCCGCTGACCGCCCCCGCGATGCCGACGCGGCGTTGCGCGCGTATGACCGCGCGAGGCGGACGGCCTTCCGCGGCAAGTGGGCGATCGAGCGACTCGTCGCGCTCGCGGTCGGCGCACCCGCGCTCCTCGACCGCGCTGCCTCGACCCTCGAAGCGAGCCCCGCCATGGCGGATCTCTTCGTCGGCGTCGCCGGCGACTTCGTCCCCGCGCGCGAAGTGCTCCGCCCGGGCTATCTCGCGAAGCTGATCTTCGGCAACGTTCTGAGATCCCGGAACTCCCCGCTCCCACAGTCGCCGTAGTCATGCCCCTCTCGACGATCGACCCAGCCACCTTCCGCAGCGTGCTCGGCCGCTTCGCCAGCGGCGTCACTGTCGTCACTGTGCGCGATGTCCAGCACTACGATCACGGCATGACGGTCACCGCCTTCTGTTCGGTGAGTCTCGAGCCGCCGCTCGTGCAGGTGTGCATCGGGAAGTCCGCGTCGCTTCACTGCGTGCTCGGCACCGGGAATACGGCCTCGCAATTCGCGGTCAACATCCTGAACTCGAAGCAGGAGCCGCTCGCCAGACGCTTCGCCGAGGAGCACCCGGACCGATTCGAGGGCGTGGGCTTCACCCGCGGCCTCACGGGCGCGCCGATTCTCGATGAGTGCCTGGACGTCATCGAGTGTGAAGTGCTGAGCCGTCACGAGGCTGGCGATCACACGATCGTCATCGGCACCGTCATCGCGACGGCGACGAACGAAGGGAGTCCGCTGCTCTATTATCGCGGCGGCTACGCGGCGCTGGAGCGCTGACGCTGCGATGAGCTCCCTCCTCACGCCGCAACGCCGGCGCGGCTACGAGATCCTCGACGATCCTACCGTCGACGACACGCTGCGCGCGCGCTCGCACGCGGACGTCGCGCGCGCGAACACCATCTTCGGCGGCTCGCGTGCCGTACAAGTGGAGCTCGCGGCGGCGCTCGAGGCCACGAATGCGCGCTCGCTCTCGCTGCTCGATGTCGGTACCGGGAGCGGTGACATCCCCTCCGGCGTGCGCGAGACGTGGCGCGCCCGTGGGATGACGATTACCGCGTTCGGCCTCGACATCAGCTTCTCCCTGTTGCGCGATACACGCGGCAGCGGACTCGTTCCGATCTGCGCCGACGCGCTCGCGCTTCCGATCGCGTCGAAGAGCGTCGACATCGTGATCTGCTCGCAGACGCTCCACCACTTCGAGGCTGCCGACGCGATCGTCGTGCTGCGCGAGCTCGAGCGCGTTGCGCGCACGCGCGTCATCGTCAGCGACCTTCGGCGCAGCTGGCTCGCGGCGGCAGGTATCTGGCTCGCCTCCTATCCACTCGGATTCCACCCTGTGAGTCGCCACGACGGCGTCGTCTCCGTGATGCGCGGCTTCACCCCCGAGGAGCTGAGGCATCTCGTGCATCGCGCGACGGCCCAGCCCGCCGTCGCCCGCAGACACCTCGGCTTTCGCACGACGGTCTCCTGGGTCCCCCGAACGCTCACCTCATGACGGCTACCACTCGCCCCACGATCGCACCATTCGACCTTGGCGCTATGCCGGTCAAGCGTCGAATGCGTACCGTAGACGAGCTGCTCGTCCGCGCCCCGCTGCGTCGCATCTTCGAGTTCGCGCGCGAGGTCGACCGGTGGCCCGAACATCTGCCCCACTACCGGTGGGTGCGATTTCAAAAGCGCGCGAGCGACGGCGGCGGTGTCGTCGAGATGGCGGCGTGGAGGCCGTTCGGTTCCGTACGCTGGCCAACGTGGTGGCTGTCAGAAATGTCAGTTAGCGAGACTGAGCCGAACGTGCGCTTTCGTCATGTCGCGGGTATCACGAAGGGAATGGAAGTCGAATGGAGCTTTGCACCCGACGGCGATGCGACGCGAGTACGCATCGTGCACTTGTGGAATGGACCGAGATGGCCGTTGGTTGGCATCGCCGCCGCCAAGGCCGTCATCGGGCCTGTGTTCGTTCATGGGATTGCGTCGCGCACGCTGGCAGGACTCGCAGCAGTGGCCGAGCGTGGTCCCGGCACTTCGAGAGGGTAGCAGCATGATGGAAAGACGTCGGGTCGTGATCACAGGAGTGGGGGCCATCACGCCCATCGGCCTCGCGGCCGATGGGCTGTGGGAGGGACTGCGCGCGCAGCGGTCGAAGGTACGCGAGATCACGCGCTTCGACTCGTCGCTCTTTCGCAGCCGCCTCGCCGCGCAGGTCGACGACTTCGTGCCCGGCGATTTCCTCGAGGCCAAGCGCATGAAGCGGCTCGATCGCTTCGGGCAATTCTCCGTCGCTGCGGCACGACTGGCTCTCGAAGACTCCGAGATCAATCTCGCCGCAGAAGATCGCGAGCGCATCGGCGCGATGATGGGCACAGCGCTCGGTGGCGTCGGCTACGCCGAGGAGCAGTGCAGCGTCTTTTATACGGGGAGCGTGAAGGATGTCGATCCAGCGCTCGCGCTGATGGTGTTCGGCGGCGCGTCGAGCTGCAACATTGCGATCGAGTTCGGCGTGATGGGCCCGAACTCGACCAACGCGATGAGCTGCGCGTCGGGGACGATCGCGATCGGCGAGGCGTTTCGGCAGGTGCGTGACGGCTACGCGGATGTGATGCTCGGCGGTGGCGCCGAGGCGCCTCTATATCCGCTGTGCTACGGTGCGTTCGCGCTGATTCGCGCGATGAGCACGCGCAACGATGATCCATGCACGGCGTCGCGTCCGTTCGACAAGGATCGCGACGGCTTCGTGATGGGCGAGGGCGCGTCTGTGCTGGTGCTCGAGGAACGGTCGCGGGCGATCGCTCGCGGCGCGAAGATCTACGGCGAGATCGCGGGCTTCGGGATGTCGAACGACGCGTACCACATGACGGCGCCGCGCCCGGACGGCACGCAGGCGGCGCGCTCGATGCGCCGCGCTTTAGAAGATGCGGGGGTGAGTGCGGGCGAGGTGGGTTATGTGAATGCGCACGGGAGCTCGACACCGCTCAACGACAGCACGGAGACGCTCGCGATCAAGCAGGTATTCGGCGAGCGTGCGTACTCGATTCCGGTGAGCGGCACGAAGGGCTACTACGGCCACGCGCTCGGCGCGAGCGGCGCGATCGAGGCGGGGATCTGCGCGCTGGCGATGACGAACGACTGGCTGCCGCCAACGGTGAACCTCGCGAACGCGGACGAGGCGTGCGATCTGGACTACATCAAGCGCGACGGGATCAAGAGTTGTCCCGAGGTGATATTGTCGAACAGCTTTGGCTTTGGTGGGATCAACGCTGCGCTGGTATTCAAGCGAAACAACTGAAGAAGCCGACGCGGGATGGTAAATTCCGCGTCGATGCCAGGCACTGACCTCCCCGACACGGGCTCGCTCACTACGAAGGAAGCAGATCTGCTCGCCCGGGAGACCGCGCGACGCCGCACCTTCGCGATCATCTCGCACCCAGACGCCGGCAAGACCACGCTCACCGAGAAGCTCCTCCTCTACGGTGGCGCGATCCATCTGGCCGGCTCAGTCAAGTCGCGGCGCGCCGAGCGGCATGCGACGAGCGACTGGATGGAGCTGGAGCGGCAGCGCGGAATTTCGGTGACGTCGAGCGTTCTGCAGTTCGACTACCAGGGCTTCCGGATCAATCTCCTCGACACGCCCGGCCACGAGGATTTCTCCGAAGACACCTATCGCACACTGATGGCGGCGGACAGCGCGGTGATGCTGCTCGACAATCGCCGCGGCGTCGAGGATCGCACGCGGCAGCTGTTCGCCGTGTGCAAGCGGCGCCGCATGCCGATCTTCACCTTCGTGAACAAGTGCGACCGCGCCGGTGAGGATCCGCTCAAGCTGATCAGCGACGTCGAGGCTGACCTCGAGATCAACTGCTATCCCGTCACGTGGCCCATCTACCGGGACAGCGTCTTCGCGGGTGTGTACGATCGGCGGCGGAAGCGCGTCGAGATGTTCGAGCGCGGACTCGATCACGGCGCAAAGATGACCGAGGCGCAGAGCTCGGAGCTCGACGATCCCGCGCTCATCGCGATGCTCGGCGAGGATGCGCACGCGCGGCTCGTGCAGGAGATCGGGCTGCTCGACGCGGCGGGGCACGAGTTCGATCACGCGGCGCTCCTTACCGGCGATCTCTCGCCTGTCTTCTTCGGAAGCGCGCTCACGAACTTCGGCGTCGAGCCGTTTCTCGAGGAGTTTCTCGATCTCGCGCCGGCGCCGTCACCGCACGAGTCGACGAAGGGCACGGTGGAGCCGACCGATCCGGAGTTCTCGGGCTTCGTCTTCAAGATCCAGGCGAACATGGATCCTCGGCATCGCGACCGGATCGCGTTCGTGCGCGTGTGCTCCGGGCGCTTCGAAGCAGGGATGCAGGTGAAGCTCGGACGCACGGGGAAGATCGTGCGGTTGCCGGCGCCGCAGCAGTTTCTCGCGCGCGAGCGAAGCGCGGTGGAAGAGGCGTGGCCGGGCGATGTCATCGGCGTCGTCGACAAGGGGACGCTGCGCATTGGCGACACGCTCTCACCGAATGGCGACGTGGAGTACAAGGGAATTCCGCGCTTCGCGCCGGAGCACTTCGCGCGCATCATCGGGACGGATCCGATGCGCCGGAAGCAGCTCGACGCCGGGCTGCGCCAGCTCACGGAGGAAGGCGCCGCGCAGGTGTTCTTTACCGAAATCGATGGCGGACCGAATCCCGTCATCGGTGCCGTCGGCATGCTCCAATTCGACGTGATGCTCTTCCGACTCGAGAACGAGTACGGCGCGCCGTGCCGCATTGAGAAGCTGCCGTATCGCTATCCGCGCTGGGTGACGGGGCCGGAGGCGGCGATCGAGCGCGCGTCGCGAGGCAGCGGGCGAATGCGGTTGTACGACTCGAAGGGGCAGTCGCTGCTCGTGTTCGACGAGCAGTGGACGCTGCGCAGCACGCAGCAGCACGAGTCGACGCTCACCTTCCACGAGGTGGCGCCGCAGTAGACACGAGAGATCGAATGACGAGTCCCCTGCGCGGCACCTTTCGCTCGCTCGACATCTTCAACTACCGCGTCTGGGCCACGGGCGCGATCGTGTCCAACGTCGGCACGTGGATGCAGCGCACGGCGCAAGACTGGCTCGTGCTCGCGGAGCTCACCCACAGAAACGCGACGGCAGTGGGCGTGGTCATGGCGCTCCAGTTCGGGCCGCAGCTTCTCTTTCTCCCGGTGAGCGGGCTCGCCGCGGATCGGCTCGACCGGCGAAAGCTCCTGTTGGCCACGCAGAGCAGCATGGGCGTGCTCGCACTCCTGCTCGGGATACTGACGGTCACCGGTTTCGTGCGCCTCTGGCACGTCTTCGGCTTCGCCTTCCTGCTCGGCACCGTCTCGGCGTTCGACGCGCCTGCGCGCCAGACGTTCGTCTTCGATCTCGTCGGCGAAGTGGACTTGTCCAATGCGGTGGCGCTCAACGCGGCCTCGTTCAACATGGCCCGGATGATCGGACCGGCGATCGCGGGACTGCTCATCACCGCGGTGGGAACCGGCTGGGTGTTCCTGATCAACGCCGCGTCGTTCGTGGCGGTCATCGCCTCGCTCATGATGCTGCGCCGCGGCGAGCTCACCCCAACGATCGCCACGCGCTCGACGCACAATGGCTTCATCGCTGGCTTTCGGTACGTGCGTGCGCACCCCGATCTCTTCGCGATCCTGCTGATGTTCTTTTTCATCGGCACCTTCGGTCTCAACTTCCCGATCTTCATCTCCACCATGGCGGTGTCGGTCTTCCATACGGGCGCGCGTGGCTTCGGGCTACTGTCATCGATCATGGCGATCGGATCGGTCGGGGGGCGCGCTCGTTGCCGCAACGCGCAGGCGGCCGAACATCACCGTTCTGTTCGCGGGTTCCGCCGCCTTCGGCTTCGGATTTCTATTTGCGGCGCTCGCCCCCAGCTACTGGCTCTTCGGCCTCGCGCTCATCGCGGTGGGGGCGTCGGCGCAAACATTCACGAGCAGCGCCAATGGGCTCGTGCAACTCTCGACGGAGCCCACGATGCGCGGGCGCGTGATCGCCATTCTGCTCGCGCTGGCGATGGGTACCACGCCAATTCGCGCACCGATTGCAGGATGGGTCGCCGATGACTTCGGCCCTCGCTGGTCCCTCGCACTCGGCGGCGCGTCGGGGATCATCGCGGCGGGGCGTCGCGCTTCGATACCTCGCGAAGCACCGCCATCTGCGCGTGCGCTTCGTCGGAGGGCTCCCGCGCTTCACCGTCGATCCGGACGAGCCGCTGATCGCGGGGCCGGCGTACTAGCCTCGCAGATCCGACGGTCGATCCAACCGCATCGCGACGGGGCTTCGAGGAAGTTCCCGGAGGTGACGGACAGCTAACGCTGAGCAAACGTCTCGTGAGGAGATTGTCGGAGAGCTACCGGCACTCACAACCATGTTCCCGAGGTACAGATGACGTCGCTCTCCCTGATTCGCCGCCTCTTCATCGCGACAGCCATAGTCGCCGCCTTTGCGCTGTCCTCCTCGTCGCTCGCCGCTCAGGAGAACGCGCCGAACACAACCGGCCTCCCGATGTACCCGAAGCTCACGACGGGGAGCGAATATCCGTCGGTCAAGACGAAGACCGGCCACTACAGGATCTACACCGCGCAGAGCTCCGACCCGGTGGCCGTCGTGGAGGGCTGGTACCGCAAGGCACTCCCCCATGCAGTCGAAACCAAGGACGATAATTCCTTCACGCATGGCATCATACTGACCGTCGGCAAGGACAAGGTGCTCGTCTACTCACTCGGAAAATCGACGTCCGCAGTGGTCGAGCTTCAGAAATACATGGGGAGCTGATCGCTTCTTCGCATGCACGACAGCCGTCGGACAGGCGGCGCTATCGATCGCTGTCGCGCACGTGCGGCGCTCCCGTCTGCCGCAGATCCGGCTGGTAGTCCGGCGGCTGGACCGGAGCCTCGCGCGCCTGCTCCGAGATTCGCTCCTCGTACTCCAGCACGTTGTCCGGCGTGTACGTGTGGTTCACCTTCGGCATTGGCGTCTGCGCATACTTCGCACGCCATTCTCCGATCGACTCATCAAGCACCTCGGCCGTGATGCGGCCGTCGTCGCGCGCACCGTGATGTCCGAGTCCGCCGTCGATTGTGCGGTTGGCCGGCTTCCACATGCGATACCAGATCGTCAGCGAATCGTGCAAGGCTCCCGTGCTCGGCGGCGCGCCGTCCAGCGATGATGGATCGAGCTCGAGTCGGCACGCCTTCGTCACCCGGTCGATCATCCATCGCAATGTGAGCGTCGCGAGCCCGCGCTCGGGCCACGGGTAGCCGCCACCCACATCCGAGTGCACGCCGGTGAACCAGCGCTGCTCGACGCGTTGCCCATGTTCGCGCGCGTCCGGCTGCTGCAGCCACAATGTTGGCACGAACGGGCGCCGGCGTTCATCCGCCGCCACCGCGTGAAAGGCACAGTCGACCCAGCTGCTCAACGTCACGTCGTGAAAACCGTAGCGATGCGCCGTGAGACGGCCGATCAGTCCCACCGGAATGCCCAACGAGCCCACGGTATCCCACACGCCGATGCATGTGATACGGAAGTCCGGATGCGAGTTCTCCTTCCGGAAGTCCACCGACGATTGCGCAGCCGGCGCCGTCGCATCGCCACGCGCGCGATAGTGATCGAACGCCTCGCTCACCGCGGCGTCGACGGTCTTACCGAGCGGCAGCTTCTCGGGATTGATGATTCCGCAGTTCCGCACGAGCCCCGCGAGGCTGCGCACCGTGTACGCGCCGCGGCTGAAGCCGAAGAGATAGACGTAGTCGCCGGGATGATAGCTGTCGACGAGAAAGCGATAGCACTCGCGGATGTTGCGGTCGATCCCCCGCCCCGTCGCGCCGCCGACGACGCGATCGATGAAGCCGCCGGTGCCGACGCCCGGATGATAGAAGGCGAGCTGCGATGTGCCGTCATCCGCTTTCGGCCTCACGAGCTGGTAGGTGAGCCACACGTTCGTGGTGGCCGTGTCGCCGATCGCGTCAGTGGCCTTCGTGCTGTTCCAGGTGCCGTCCGCGCAAATGACGATGCGCTTGTGAGACTGCCGGACGGCATCGACGTCGAGATTGGTTAGAACCTTCGACGGCGCGCTCCACGGCGTTCGTGCGGGGGCCGTGATGTCCAGCGGTCGCAGTGCGCGATCGCCGCCGGTCATTTCTTCGAGGCGAGCGCCTTGACGAGCTCTCGGCGGATGCTGCGGCCGAGCGCGTCCTGGCTCGTGAATTTGTGCTCCTTTCGCCACGCCGGCAGGGGCACGACCGTCTTCGCCATCATCGGATGCCCGCCCGCACTCCCGAATGATCCGAAGCGCTTGCGGATCTTCTCGCCGAGCCGCGCATTCGGCGAGAGCGAACGCAGGCTCATCGCGAACTTCCCCGCGAACACGCCGGACACCGCCGAGATCTCCGCGCCCGCCATCCCGAGGCAGAACTCGGCGAGCTGCGCGACGATGTGCTCCTGGTCTGCCGGCAGGATGCCGAGGTGGATGTAGGCGAGCCCATTGCGCACCCGCGCGTGCTCGAGCGCGATGCCGAAGCGCTTGAGCGCGAGGGGGCGATACGACGGATGCTGGATGCGCCGCAGCGCGACGTGATCGGCGCGCGCGAAGAGGAGCGCGAACATCTGCAGATCCTCGTCGCTCGCCGCACGCGAGAGCGACTTCGTATCCGTTACGATGCCGTAGAGCAGCGCCGTCGCGAGACGCGTCGTCACGCCGTCTGCATCCGAGGCGAGGAGATACTCCGCTGCCATCGTCGCGCTCGCGCCGTAGTTCGTACGCACGTCGCGGAAGCGCGCGCGGTACGAGCCAGTGGTGGGATGATGATCGATCACCGCGGCGACGCTCGGCAGCGCATCGCCGAAGTACGGCGGCTGCACGTCGACGAGCACGAGCGGCGCGAGCAGCGGGACGCGCTGGATGGGGACGTGGCGCACGCGCTCATTGAGCTCCGCGATCAACCGCTGGTTCTCGGGACGCGTGATCTGCCCTGCGGTGACGATCGGCGATCGCGCGGCGGAAAATCCGAGCGTGCGGCGGAGCGCGAGCGCGGAGGCAATCGCGTCGGGGTCGGGATCGTTCTGCACCAGGAAGGTGCAGCGCGTCGCGCCCGCGAGCGCACGGCGCAGCTCGCGAAGGCGCTTTCTCGCAGCCGGGTCCGCGCTCACGAGCGCCGCCAGCCGCGAGTGGATGATGTGACCGCGCTGCCGCCGTGCCGTCATTTCACCCGTCTGCTAGTGTCGATCGGAACCGCGAATCAGGGACCACCCTGATCGACGAACCTGTCATTGTAGCGCTCGAGCGACTCGCGGATGATCTGGATTGCCTTTGGCGCCTGCTCCCATCCGATCGTCTGCACGCGCTTCCCTTCCAGATCCTTGTAGATGTGGAAGAAGTGCTCGACTTCTTTGAGATAGTGCTGCGGAATGTCCGCGATGTCGAAGTATTCCTCGTAGAACGGATCGTTGCTCGGCACGGCGAGAATCTTGTCGTCCGGCTCGCCACGGTCGGTCATTCGCAGCACGCCGATCGGTCGCGCATCGATCTGGCACCCCGGAAACGTCGGCTCGTTCAGCAGCACGAGAATGTCCGCCGGATCGTTGTCCTCGGCCAGCGTACGCGGGATGAAGCCGTAGTCCGCCGGATAATGCACGGCGGAGTACAGCACACGATCGAGGCGGAAGAGACCGGACTGCTTGTCGAGCTCGTATTTGTTGCGGCTCCCGCTAGGAATCTCGATGACCGCGGTGACTTTCTCGGGCGGGTGCAAACCCGCGGGTACGTCGTGCCACGGGTGGATCAACGCGCAGCTCCCGCCGCCTGCGCTGGGTCACGGTGCATCGTCCCCTTGTACGACTGCGTCTCGCCGGAGATGCCGAAGTTCATCGCATTCAGCTCGGCGATATGCGTAAGGTCGTTGCGCGACAGATCGGGGAGATCGCTCGCGGCCGCGAACTCGTCGAGCTGTTCGTTGTCGTAAATGTTCGGAAGGGTCGTCACGATGAGCGGATCGGCGAGGAGCCACTTGAGGGCGGCCTGGCCGAGCGTCATGCGCTTCGTGAGAAAGTCGAGAGTGCGGACCTTCTGGACGCCGTTGATGAGCCACGAGTGCGGCCGATGGCGGCGGTGATCGTTCTCGCCGAACACCGTATCCTCGGTGTATTTCCCTTCGAGCATCCCGGAGGCGTGGGTCACGCGAACGTTGAAGACGCAGTCGGGCGCGTGCTCGCGAGCGGCATCGAGCATCGCCGTGCCCGGATGCTGCTCGATGATGTTCCAGATCATCTGGATGGTGTTGATGTCGGGCTCGCGCTCGACCAGCTCGACCGCTTCGTACAGCCAACCGATCGCGGGCCCGAAGGCGGCGCCCCACGCGCGAATTTTCCCCTCGCGCACGAGCTCGCGCATCGTCTCCCAGATCTGGGGATCGCGCACGTGCTCCATCTTGATGTTGTGGAGCTGAATCACATCGATGTAGTCGGTCTCGAGGCGCTCGAGGCACTGGTCGACGGCGTGGCGCATGAACTTGGGCTCGAAGCGCTGCGGAAGCTCGCTCTGTCCGCGGCGTGCCTTTGCGGCTTCTTCGTCGTAGATGTCGTAGCCGATCTTGGTGCCGTAGACGACTTCGCTGCGACGACCCTTGAACGCAGTCGCGAGCTGGCGCTCGCTGCGGCCGTTGCCGTACGCGTCGGCGGCGTCGAAGAAGGTCACGCCGTTCTCATCGAGTGAGCGACGCAGCATCGCGATCGCCTGTTCGTCGGTGACATCGCCCCACCAGCCGGTGGCAAGCGTCCAGAGTCCGAATCCGACTTCGCTTACGCTGACACCGGTGCCCGGAAATGTGCGGAATTTCATGAGAGGAGTCGCGCGGTTTCGGTCGCGAAGTAAGTGAGAATGAAGTCCGCGCCGGCGCGCCGAATGCCCATCAGCGACTCGAGCATCGCGCGCTCGCGGTCGATCCAGCCACGCTCGGCTGCTGCAAGAAGCATAGCGTACTCGCCACTCACCTGATAGGCAGCAACGGGGTAGCCCGTCTCCTGTTTCACGCGCGCGACGATGTCGAGATACGGCCCCGCCGGCTTGACCATGATCGCGTCCGCGCCCTCTTCGATGTCGAGCCACACTTCGCGCATCGCCTCGTCGGTATTCGCGGCGTCCATTTGATAGCCGCGGCGGTCGCCGGATTGCGGCGTCGACTCGGCAGCTTCGCGAAACGGGCCGTAGAATGCCGACGCGTACTTCGCCGCGTAGGCGAGGATCGCGGTGCTCGTGAGCTTCTGTGCGTCGAGCGCGCGCCGGATCGCGCCGACGCGGCCGTCCATCATGTCGCTCGGCGCGACGATGTCCGCACCCGCGGCCGCGTGTACGAGCGACGCGCGGGAGAGGAGTTCGAGAGTCGCATCGTTGTCGACTTCGCCATCGCGGAGGATTCCGCAGTGGCCGTGGTCGGTGTACTCGCACATGCAGACGTCGGTGATCACGACGAGCTGCGGGAACTTCTGCTTGAGCGCGCGCACGGCGGTGGGAACCGGCCCCTTCTCATCCCAGGCCGAGGATCCGGTGGCGTCCTTGGTGTCGGGAAGGCCGAAGAGAATGACGCCGCCGACGCCCTCCTCGCTCGCCTCATCTGCCTCGCGCAGCATCTCGTCGACGGAGAGCTGGAAGACACCGGGCATCGAGCCGACGGCTTTGCGCACGTGGGAGCCGGAGCGCACGAAGAGCGGGAGCACGAGCTGCGACGCGGAGAGATGCGTCTCCTGAATCAGCTTGCGCAGGGGCTCGGTGCGGCGAAGGCGTCGCGGACGATATTCGGGAAAGGAAGGCATGGTCGCTAATAGTTGACTGAGTCAAGTAATTGCTTCATGGCGCTATTCCGGCTGCGGAGACGGGATCTTCGCGCCATCCGCGCGCACAGCGGCGAGAATCTCCGTCGCGCCGTCACGGCGCATTTGCGCGGCGAGCGCCTGTCCGACCTCCTCTGCCGTCTGCTCGCCGACCCCGAGCGAATCGCGCAGCATCTGCTTGCCGTGCAGGTCGCTCACGAGTGCATGCAGCACCGCGTTTGTGCCCTCCCTGATCAGCAGCGCGCCGATCGGCACCTGGCATCCGCCATCGAGCGCCGCGAGCAGCGACCGCTCGGCATTCGCCGCAAAGGCGCTCGGCGCGTGGTGGATCGACGCGAGAAGCTCGCGCATGCGCGCATCGTCCTCGCGCGCCTGGACCGCGATCACGCCCTGTCCCGCTGCCGGGAGCCACGCCGGCGCATCGAGCCACGCGTCGATGCGCTGCTCGGCTTCGAGGCGCTTGAGCCCCGCACCCGCGAGGATCGCGGCGTGCACCTGCCCCTCATCGACCTTGCGCAGCCGCGTCGGCACGTTGCCGCGCAGCTCGACGACCTCGAGATCGGAGCGGCGATGCAGCAGCTGCGCGCGCCGCCGCAAGCTCGACGTACCGACGCGGCTTCCGCGCGGAAGATCGTCCAGCGACTCGGCGAAAATTCCGTCGTTGACGACGAGCACGTCGCGCGGGTCTTCGCGCTCCAGCATCGCGATGATCGCGAGCCCCTCAGGCATGTCGGTGGGGAGATCCTTGAGCGAGTGCACGCAGCAGTCGACCTTCCCGGCGATCAGCGCGTCTTCGAGCTCCTTCGTGAAGAGCCCCTTCGCGCCGATCTTGCTCAGCGACTCGTCGAGCTTCTTGTCGCCCACGGTCTTGAAGGTGACGAGCTCCGACTGCGTGCCGCGCGCCTCGAGTGCCGCCTGCACCATGCGCGCCTGGCGGAGCGCGAGCTCGGAGGCGCGCGTCGCAATGCGGACGGTGTCGGTCATGCGCGAAAGCTAGCGGAGGCGAGAGGCATCACGAGCGCGCACTCGACGTGCCGAGATGCGTCATGATCGCCTGCACGAGCGAGGGGATCGTCGACTCGCTCGCCTCGATCTCGATCGGCACGCCGAGCTTGCGCGCCTCGTCGCTGGTCACCGGCCCGATCGACGCGCCGCGCACCGTGCGTGCGCGCTCGGGTCCGAGGGCATCGACGAAGTGCCGGACGGTGGACGCCGAGGTGAAGGTGACGAGGTCTATGCTGCTCTCGTCGAGTGCCTCGACGAGCCTGTCGAGCCCGGAGAGGTCGGGAACGGAGCGATAGATCTCGATCTCGTCGACGTCGGCGCCCATTTCGCGCAGCGCCGCCGGGAGGAGCTCGCGCGCGCCGGCCGCGCGCGCGAAGAGTACGCGCGTGCCGCGCACATCGCTGCGCGCACGCAGCTTCTCGATCACGCCCTCGGCGACATACCGATCGGGGATGACGTCGACGGCGAGCCCGCGCGCGAGCAGCGCCTCGGCAGTCGCCGGACCGACGGCGCAGATCTTCAGCGCCGCGAGGGCGCGTGCGTCGAGGTCGAGGTCGCGCAGCGCGGCCCAGAGCAGGTCGACTGCGTTGCGGCTGGTGACGACGAGCCACTGATAGGCGGCGAGCTTACCGAGCGCCGCGCGCAGCGGAGTCTGGTCGAGCGCCTCGATGCGGATCGCCGGCGCCTCGATCACTGTGGCGCCCGCGATCTCGAGCGTCGTGCGCAGCTGCGACGCCTGCTCGCGCGCGCGCGTGACGACGATCGTGCGGCCGAAGAGCGGGCGCCGGTCGAACCAACTCATTTCGGCACGCAGCTTCACGACGTCGCCGACGATCGCGATCGACGGCGCGATCACCTTCTCGCGCGCGGCGGTTTCGGCGAGCGTTGCGAGCGTCGCGACGACGGTGCGCTGCCGCGGATAGGTCCCCCACTCGATGATCGCCGCCGGAGTTTCCGGCGAGCGTCCGCCTGCGATGAGCGCGGTGGCGATCTTCGCGAGGCGGCTCACCCCCATGTACAGCACGAGCGTGCCGCCCGCGCGCGCGAGCGCGGACCAGTCGGTCTGATCGCGATCCTTCCCCGGATCCTCGTGCCCGGTGATGAAGGTGACCGACGTCGACACGCCGCGATGGGTGACGGGGATGCCGGCGTACGCGGGCGCGGCAACGCCCGCCGTGATCCCCGGCACGACCTCGAAGATGATCCCCGCTTCCGCGAGCGCGATGGCCTCCTCGCCACCGCGCCCGAAGACCATCGGATCGCCCCCCTTGAGCCGCACCACGCGCTTCCCCTCGCGAGCGAGCTTCAGGATCAGCGCGGTGATCGCGTTTTGCTCCATCGACGGCGCGCCGCCGCGCTTGCCGACGAAGATCTTCTCCGCCTCACGCGCGCGCCCGATCCACGCATCGTCGACGAGCACGGGATTCACCAGCGCGTCGTAGACGATCGTGTCGCACGCTGCGAGCAGCTCGCGCCCGCGCACGGTCAGGAGTCCGGGATCGCCGGGGCCGGCGCCCACGAGATACACGGCGCCGAGGGTCGCGGTCATCTCGGCGGCGTCAGCGCTCGCGACGGAGCGCGAGCCGCCGCTTCGCGATGGTCAGCCGGCGGCGCATGATGCTGATCGTGTACAGCAGGTAGATACCGATCGCCGCGAAGTACGCGGCGTAATAGTAGCTCTCGTTGTGTGGCATCAACGGCCCTCCTCGAGCTCGAGCAGATCCCTCTCTGTGGCCAAACTATAGCGCTGACGCACGAGCGCGAGGTAGAAGAGCGTGAAGGCGACGAAGGAGATGACGAGCGTCGTCAGCATCTCCGGCGGCAGCGACGGCGCGCTCGGCTTGATCACGATCGGCCGCGGATGGAGCGTGCGAAAGAGATAGACGCTGAGATGAATGAACGGGATCAAGAGCGACCCGAGGATGCCGAGTACCGCCGCGTAGCGCGCGCGGAGGGCGCGATCGTCGATCGCACCGCGCAGCACGAGATAGCCCACGTAGATGAACCAGAGGAAGAGGGTGAGCGTGAGACGGGCGTCCCACGTCCACCAGGTTCCCCACACGGGGCGCGCCCACAGCGGGCCCGTGATCAGGACGACGGTGGTGAAGATCACGCCGACCTCCGCCGAGCTCTCGGCCGCGCGATCGAGGCGCAGGTCTCCGAGCCAGAGGTAGCCCGCCCCCGCGAACGCGACGACGCCGAACGCCATGAAGGCGTCGAGCGCGGCGGGGAGATGCAGATAGAAGATCTTCTGCGCGGGTCCCTGCACCGCCTCGAACGGCGTGAAGTAGATCACGCGCACGAGTGCGCCGGCGATCGCCAGCACGGCGATGAGATAGAGCCAGTCGATGCCGGCTCGCTTCGTCGGCGCGTCGTTCGCCGCCGTTGCTGCAGAAGGACTTGTCATTCCTCGATCGTGAATGGGAACGCGAGCGTGCAGGCGGCTACGAATACAATATCGAAAGCGATCAGCAATTTAAGCCATCCCACGATCTCACTCTCGGGACGGCCGGAGAGCAGCCGGGCCGTCGCCTGCGCCGCGGGAATCACGATCGGGACGAAGAACGGAAGCGAGAGTACCGGAAGAAGCATCTCGGCCAGCTTTGTATTGACGGCCATCGCGCTGAACAGCGTCCCGACCGCGACCAACCCGATGGCTGCGAGCAGTGCGATGAAAGCGAGCATGCCGGCGTGCTCGAGCAGCGGCACTCCATAAAAGAGCTGCACCGCGGGAATCGCAATGACCTGCACCGCCGCGACGAAGACGAGATTCGCGATCGCTTTGCCGAGATAGATCGATTCGCGGGCGATCGGCGCGCCGAGGAGGGCGTCGATGGCACGGTCGGCTTGCTCGATGCCGAAGGATCGCTGCAGACCGAGCAGTCCCGAGAAGGTGAAGATCCCCCAGAGCACGCCGGGCGCAAGGTCGACCGCCGAGACTGCTGTGGGATCCCAGGCGAAGTAGAAGATGACGATGCCGAGGAGCGCGAACACCGCGGCGGAGAAAAACGCGGTGCGCGTGCGGAACTCGATCTCGAGATCCTTGCGCGCGATGAGGAGCGCGGCGGAGA
>JBBRYY010000048.1:0-19731 GCA_038237245.1 Gemmatimonadales bacterium
CGTCGCCATGTTACGAAGATCCGACTTCTCGGACGCCAGATACGCCTTTTCCTTGGTGCTCGCGAACTTCGGAATCGCGATCGCGGCCAAAATGCCGATGATGACGACGACGATCAGAAGCTCGATCAGGGTAAAGCCCTTGCGCATGCGCGACATGTTGAATCTCCTGTGCCGGTTGATAGCGGTGCTGCGTGCCCCACAATCGGGTGGGTGCCGTTTGCTTCACGGCGACCAGTAAGGCACGCGGAGTGCCGTGCGGAAGAGCACGCTTAAATCATTTGATCACAATAGGTTACGGCGACGCATAACAATTGAACCACACGCTTTTGCGTGGCATATTGCGGGGCCAATTGCAGATTCCGGCACGACCACCGGCACCACATGTTCGATCCTCGTTCAGCTCGTACCGGTTGCGTAGCCGAGCACCGCAAAGAAATGACACAGGCTTCCCGCGGCCACGAAGAGATGCCAGATGGCGTGACCGTACCAGAGCCGTCGGTCAGTTGCGAAGAACACGATACCGCCCGTGTAGCACAATCCACCCGCAACCAACCACACGAGCCCCATGCGCGGCACGGTCTGGAGCATTGGCTTGATGGCGACGATGGCCATCCATCCCATCGCCAGATAGATGACGGTGGACAACTTCTGGAAGCGAAAGCCGATCGTCGCCTTCAGCAGCACCCCCGCCGCAGCCAGCGTCCACGCCACCACGAGCAGCGACCATCCCCACGGCCCTCGCAGTGGCCCGAGCGCAAACGGCGTGTACGTTCCCGCGATGAGCAGGTAAATCGCCCCATGGTCCAGCACCCGGAACACCCGCTTCGCACGCCCCGGAGGGAACGAGTGGTACAGCGTGCTCGCCGTATACAGCAGACAGAGGGTGACTCCGAATATCGTCGCGCCGACGATCGTCGCATCATCGTGACTCCGCGACGCGGACCAAATCAGCACGGGCAGCGCGATGAGACTCGCCACCAGTCCGGCCCCGTGCGTGATCGCGTTCGCGATCTCTTCCCCCAGCGATGGATCGTGCTCCGCCATGCCCGCTCCCTGTACTATTGATTCCGCTCTCGCAAAGTACACACTCCCGCACCTGCAAAGATGACCACTCGACGTTTACTCCTCCTCTCGAGCTCGCGCGACGCCGCCGGCGTCTACCTCCTGCATTCCTCGACGGCCATCCGGAACACACTCGGATCGTCCGTGGAGCGCGTCCTCTTTATTCCCTACGCGGGAGTCACGATCTCCTCCTCCGACTACGCCGCCAAAGCCGCCGTCCCCTTCGCCACACTGGGCTACATCTCGCACTCGATTGATGATGCTGGGGACCCCGCCGCCGCAGTCGCGAACGCGCAAGCGATAGTGATCGGAGGAGGGAACACCTTTCAGCTCCTCGAAACGCTTCAGAAGAACGGTCTCGTGGATGCGATCCGTGCGCGCGTGCACGGCGGCATGCCGTACATCGGATGGAGCGCCGGCGCTGTCGTCACCGCGCCGACGATTGCCACCACCAACGACATGCCGATCGTCTGGCCGAGCTCCTTGCGAGCACTCGATCTCATCCCGTTTCAGATCAACGCGCACTACACCGATTTTCAGCATCCCAATCATCAGGGCGAGACACGCGCAGAACGACTCGAGGAATACATCGAAGCCAACCGCACGACGCGCGTGCTCGGATTGCGCGAAGGATGTTCACTGAGCATCGTCGACGACGAGATATCGCTGAACGGAGATGACACTGCTCCAGTATTCGCCTACGGCTCGCCGCGCATCGACTACGTTGCGACTGATGACATCTCGTTCCTGCTTCGCGACTAATTGGCACGCACTGTGACGATTATCACGGCACGAGCGGCCTCAGCACGCTTTCTTATACGCTAACGGCATGTTAGCGTTCGTTCTTCTTTCGAGTTCAGGAGCCACATGATGTCACGCGCGCCCATCTACCTTCTTCTGGGCCTCACGCTCGTCGCCTGCGAAAAAATCGGCTCTGGTGGAAGCAGCTCAGCCTCCGCTCCAGACTCCGTCGCGGTCCTCAGCGGCCAACTCGCGCAGGCGCGCGCGGTCTCGGCGCAGCAGGATTCGCTGATGCAGGGCTTCCAGCAGACCACGCAACTCCTCGCCGACATGGACAAGGAGCTGTCGAAGGTGAAGGGACTTCAGTCGCACGTGCCGCTCGATGTGAAGGGCGAGGCCGGTGGCGATCCCCAGGCCGCGTATCGCGCCAGCCTTCTCGGCAAGGTGCAGGAAGTCACCGCGCTGCTCAACAAGAGCCGAGCGCGCGTGGCAGCGATGGGGGAGAAGAACACGTCGCTCGGCAGCCAGGTGGCGGACTATCAGGCGACGATCACGAATCTCCAGGCGATGCTCGAGCAGAACAAGCTCGACCTCGCCGCGCTCAACATGCGCGTCGACTCGCTCACCACCGTGAACACCGGGCTCGCGTCGGCCAACGCCGCGATCGCCGATACGGTCACCGACCTTCGCAAGGCCGCCAACACCGTGTATTACGTGGTCGGCACGAAGGACGATCTGAAGGCGCGCGGAATCATCGTCGAGGAGGGATCGAAGTTCCTCTTCTTCGGGCACAAGGCACTCGTGCCGGCACGCAAGCTCGATGCGTCCGCGTTCACCGCGATCAACAAGTGGGACGACACGCCGATTGCGCTGCACATCACCGACAAGCCGTACAAGGTCGTCTCACGCCAGGATCCGTCGCTGATCGAACAGGCGCAGGGCTCCGACGGCAAGCTCACGGGCGACTTGCACATTTCGCAGCCGGCCGAGTTCTGGGGCCCGTCGAAGTATCTGATCATAGTCGAAGGCGCGTAACGCTCCAGCGGTCCGCAAAAAATAGGGCCGACCGAAGATCAACTCGGTCGGTCTTTTTTTTTGTGGCGTCAGTCCCCTCGCGGCGCGTGGGCGAGGGTGCTCGGCTCTTCCGGATCCCGCTTCGAGCGCTTCTCTTCGTACATGAGCGTGTCCGCGCGCGCGAGGAGGTCGTCGAGCGCCGTCGGGAAGTCCGGATCGTAGTACGCGACGCCCATGCTCACGGACAGCGAGTATGCGCGATTCGGTCGCCGGTTGCGCGCCGTGATGTTGTCCTGGACGCGCTGCTGCCACGTGTCCTCGAGCACTCCCGCCGCATTGTCCATCGCGAGCACGACGAATTCGTCGCCACCAATGCGCGCGATGATGTCGGACTCGCGGAACGTTTCCTTCAACATCTCGGCGCTCTCCACCAGTGCCTGATCGCCGATGCGATGCCCGAGCGTGTCGTTGATGCGCTTGAGCCCATCGAGGTCCACGAAGATGTGCGAGACGCGCTTGCGCAGCCGGTCCGCCATCTTGAGCTGCTGGCGCGCGAGCGTCAGGAAGCCACGGCGGTTGTAGAGCCCCGTCAGATCATCGATGAGCGACATCGCGTGCAGCGCCATCTGGAGCTGGTGACGCTCGATGGCGTAGCGAATCGCGCGCGTGAGCAGGTTGCCGTCGATCTGTCCCTTCACGAGCGAGTCCTGGGCGCCGGCCTTGAGCGCGCGCACGGCGAGCGTCTCGTCCTCCATGCTCGTGAGGACGATGATCGGTACGTCGGGCGCGTGCTCGTGCATGCGCCAGAGCGGCTCGAGCGGATGCGTGTGCGCGACGGCGAGGTCGAGCAGGATCGCGTCGAAGCGAACGTCGCTCAACCGGCGCACGGCGGCGCCGACGTCGAGCACGTGCGTGAGCTCCACGTGGCTCGCGCCCGGCACCGAGACCACACCCTGCAGCCGGCGCACATCGCGCTCGGTGGGCGTGATGAGAAGCACCTTGATCGGATTACTCGTCATACTGTCCTGCCAACATGCAAACCTGACCGATCGAGGAGAAACTCCGGGCACCACAACGCCCGGAGCATTGTACGCTCACTCGGCCCTGTCGGTTCCCACTGTCGTGAGTCCGTACTCTCGCATCTTGCGCGCCAACGTCGGCCGGGAGATGCCGAGGATTCGTGAAGCTGCACTGCGATTGCCACGGGTGATCTCGAGCGTTGCAGATACTGCCTCCTTTTCGATCATGTCGAGCGACTTGCCTTCCGGCGGAATCTGGATCTCGCGTATTGCGCCATCGGTGCGCGCGGCGGAGTGCGATCGGCGCTGCTGGATCATGAGATGCGAGGCGCTGATCACTTCGCCCTCGCACAGAATCGCCGCATGCTCGATTACGTTTTTCAGCTCGCGAATGTTGCCTGGCCAGTTGTGCGCGCGCAATGCCGCGACCGCACTCGCATCGAGTGACTTCGGCTCGAGCTCCTGCTGACGCGCGAGCTCGTTGAGGAAGTACGCTCCGAGCAATTCGACGTCACCCTCCCGATCGCGAAGCGGCGGAAGCGCCACGCGAAACACGTTCAGCCGGTAGTACAGATCCTCGCGGAACTCGAGGCGGGCGACCGCATCGTGCAGCGAGCTGTTGGCCGCAGCAATGATGCGACAGGTGATGTCGACTTCCTGAAGGCCGCCGAGCCGGCGGACGCGGCGCTCTTCGAGCGCGCGCAGGAGCTTCGGCTGCAGCCGCGGCGGCATCTCTCCGATCTCATCGAGGAAGAGTGTCCCCTGGCCCGCGAGCTCCATCAGCCCTCGTTTCTGCGATCGCGCGTCCGTGAAGGCGCCGCGCTCGTGGCCGAACAGCTCGGATTCGAGCAGCGCCTCCGGGATCGCCGCGCAATTGACCGCCACGAAGGGCTCGCCGCGCGCAGGGCCCGAATAGTGGATGCCGCGGGCAACCAGCTCCTTCCCGGTTCCCGTCTCGCCGACGATGAGCACCGTCGTCATCCGGCTCGCGGCGACCTTGCGCGCCCGATCCAGGGCATCGCGCAGCGATTCGCTCTGGCCGACGATACTCTCCAGCCCGAATTCGGCGCCGGGAGCAGGCTTGGGCTCCGTCGGAGCTACGTCGGAGGGGGAGCGCTGATAGCTCGTGACGGCGGGAGCGACCGTCCGGCGGGCCTGCGAATTTTGCGACATAGGAGGCGGACTCTGTGCAGCTTGGGTTAGCGCCGAAAGCAGACGCGGACATCGCGGACAGGATTCCCCTCAAGCAACGCCTGTGCCCGCTGTAACCCATTATTACACAACGTGTTCTAATTTAGCCCTGCCACGAGATATCGCTGTTCGCACAACATTTCGTTGCAGAATGGAAACTTTATTGCGAAGCGCACAGCCGGTGCCGCTGTGCCAGCCATCACGATTTCGGCGCGTCTCCAAGAGCGTGGCCGTACACCATCTTCGAAATGTCTGCGATGAGCTTCTCCGCCGTAGGCTCGTCCGGGATCCCCTTCGTCAGGATCACGAGCACGTAGGTCGGTCCCTTCTGCGGATAGACGATCGCCGCGTCGTGCGTCACGCCCGTGATCCATCCCGTCTTGTGCGCGACCTTCGTCCCGGCAGGAAGCTCGGCCGGAATGCCGGTGTTGAACTCCTGCTCGAGCAGCACCTCACGCATCGTCGCACAGCTCTTCGCCGACGCCGCCTTGTTCTCCTGTATCGCCGCGAGGATGATCGACAGGTCGCGCGCAGTGGTCGTATTGTTGAGCCCCTGATCGAACGCCTTCTGGTCCTCGACGCCCCGCAAAACTCGGATGTTCATGGCGCCGAGCGAGCGCATCGTCGACTCGGCCTGCGCTGCGTTCGCGAGCGAGACGAGCGAGTTGGTCGCGAGGTTGCTCGACCGCGTGATCATATGTGCAATGAGATCGCGAACGGGCACGCGCGTGCCGACGAGCTGGTACAGCGAGCTGTCGGAATCGACTGACTCCTCCAGCGAATAGGGCGACCCGTCGACGATCGAGCCGAACTGGTTCACCAGGAGCAGCGGGTAATCCAGCGAGAGCCCTCCCGCGTCGACGCGGCGGAAGAGCTGGATCATGATCGGCACCTTCATCGTGCTCGCGGCGTGGAAGCTCGCGTCCGAGTTCAGGTAGAGCGTGTCGCTGGAGCCGAGCCTGTGGTAGGCGACACCGACCTCGGCGCCAGGGAGCTCGGCGATACGCGCCTGAATCTGCGCGACGAGCGAATCGTTCGCGCTGGCTGGAAGCGTCGCAGCCAGCGCCAGCGTTGCAATGAAAGTGATCATGTCGCGAATATGTTCGGCGACGCACAGAGGCGCCAGCGCGTTGCTTTCCTCACGGTTGTTCGTGATACGGATGCCGGCACTACCGAGCGCCGACGCCACTACGACGCTCCCATATAATGCCGGACCACCCCCTGATGTCGCCGACGACGACCTCCCCGCAGGAGCTGCAGCAGCACCGGCAACGGCTGCGCTTCAGCGACTTCAAATTCCATCGCACGCCCGGTGGCCGCTGCACTGCGGAAGTCGAGCTCGAGTGGATCGAAGGGATCAAGGTGCGCGGCTCTGCTTCAGGGCAGTCGAGCCCAACGGTTGACCTTCGTGTGGCGGCCGAGGCGGCGCTCCGTGCCATCGAGCGTTTTTCGGACAACGTGCTCCAATTTGATCTCGCCGGTGTAAAATCCATCCGTGCGTTCGACGCCAACGTCATCATCGTCTCGATCACCAATCGTGCGGACGGGCCGCTCAAGCTGCTGGGCTCGTGTCTCGTCGAAGATGACCAGGTGCGCGGCGCCGTGATCGCAGTGCTCGGGGCGACCAACCGCGTGCTCGGAAATTTCATCGCGATGCGCTGAGGGCTTCGCCCTTCGCATCTCCACGGAGCGACAATGATCGAATCCCGACCTGTGCAGACGCCCGGCCGAGCCGCGCGAGGATGTTGGTGAAGGCGACGGTCGCAGTCGTGACGCTGGTGGTGTTCCTCACCGCGTGTCACGGCTCGAAGCCCGATACGGCACCAAAGCCCGTGTCTGCCACCACACTTTCCGAAGACACACTCACCTCGCTCGCCAACCTTCCGCTCGACAGCGGACGTCCCGACACCGTGCACGTCGCGCAGCACGACCTTACGCACGAGGCCGTGAAGATCTTCGGCGATTCGGTGGCGACTGCTCCACCGGCGGCGGCCGAGCCGACGTGGGACATCGATGTTCGCTCATTCGAGACGCACAATCGCGTCGTGTACTTCGTCGGACGCTTCACAGGGCCGTCGAGCGATCGCTTCGTGCAGGAGCTCGCGCGTGGCGGGCGCTATGAGCCAATCATCCGTCGCAAGCTGCACGCGGCGGGGATGCCTGAAGACATGACGTATCTCGCGCTGATCGAGAGCGGCTACAATCCGCACGCGTACTCGAGTGCTGCCGCCGTCGGGCTCTGGCAGTTCATGGCGAGCACCGCGCGCGGAACCGGGCTGCGCGTGGACTGGTGGATCGACGAGCGTCGCGATCCGGTTCGCTCGACCGATGGCGCGATCAAGTTTCTCGGCTGGCTCAAGGATCAGTTCGGGTCGTACTATCTGGCCGCCGCGGCGTACAACGGCGGTGCGGGTCGCGTGTCGCGCGGGCTCAAGCGGTACGCAGATGAGGTAGAGGGCGAGAGCGGCGATAGCGCGTTCTTCTCGATGGCGGCCGCTGGAAACTATCTGCGCGCGGAGACGCGCGACTACGTACCGAAGCTCATCGCTGCGGCGCTCGTGGCGAAGGAGCCCGCGAAGTACGGGCTCAAGGTGAGCTATCTCCCAGAGTATTCGTACGACACCGTTCTCGTCGGAGGCGCGACTCCACTTGCCGCGATCGCGAAGGCATCCGACGCGACGCTCGCCGATATTCAGGATCTCAATCCCGAAGTGCTGCGAGGGATGACGCCGCCGGATCAGCGATTCGTCGTGCGCGTGCCGAAGGGGCATGCAGAAGGATTCGATAGCGCGTACGCGGAGCTCGCGTCGTCCGACCGTGCGGCGTTTACGAGATCGACGGTGAAGAAGGGCGAGACGATGTCCTCGCTCGCGGAGCGCGCGGGCGTGACTACCCGAACACTCGCGTGGTACAACCGGGGTCTCAGGCCGATGAAGCATGGACGACTGCCGATTGGCGAGCCGGTGCTGCTTCCATCGTCGTCGGTGGTCGCGGGTGCGCTCGACGTGCCGGATCCGAGCGTGGAGAAGTGGGGCTCGTCGAAGCGCGGCTCGACGACGACACACGTGGTCGTGAAGGGCGAGACGCTCGGGCGCATCGCGGTGCGCTACGGGACGACGGTGACGGGACTGATGCGGATGAATGGAATGAGTGGCAGCCGGCTGATTCCGGGGCAGGTGCTGGTCGTGAAGACGGCACCGAAGCGAAGTGGGAAGAAGAAGTCGAAGGCAGCGAATTAGGGGTCGCGCTGGAACTCAATTGCCGACAATTCACGTGTTAGCGCTTCGCAGAGCGCCGAACGCATCAAAAATTGGAACGTCGCTCGATGCAAAAAGGGCTCACCGGTGAATTGACCGGCGAGCCCTTTTCGTTTGGAGCTTCAGTCAACCATCAGTCGACCGTACCCTTGCCGTTGTAGCCGCGGGTGACTGCTGCTTCGTAGCCGTTGCGCGGGTCGAGGCCGAGGGCGCGCAGGCTTTCGACTGCCACTGGGCCGCGGTTGTACACGAGCAGCGCGAGCTTGACGTCGCCATGGTATTCGCTGATCAGTCCGCGAAGGTAGCGGAAGCCGATCTGCAGGTTCGTCTTGCGATCGTAGAGCTGCTCGTGCGTGATCCCCGGGACAAAATCCTTCGCTGTGGACGGCATCACCTGGGTGAGGCCGAGGGCGCCGACGGGACTCGTCGCGCGCTCCTTGAATTCGCTCTCGACGCGCACCAGGCGGAAGCCCAGGTCGGGCTCGATGCCTTCAGCCAGGGCCACATCGTAAATCGAGCCGGCGATGTCGGCGCTGACCTTGTACCGAGTCGAGTACTGAATCACCGCATCAGCGCGCTCGAGCTGCGCCTGTGCGAGTATCAACTGACCCTTGGTGGCGTCGAGCTCCGCGTGCATCCGTCGCGCGTCGGCGATTCCGAAGGGGAAGGCCGAGGACGCCGAGCTGGATGCTTCGGCGACCCGGGCGCGCTCACGTGGCAGGATAGCCACGACAACGAGCAGCCCTGCCACGATCAGTCCTTTCCGTATTCTATCGATGCGGCGGAGACGCTCTCCCCGGTGCGCATAATCGGACTTGGTATAGCTCATTCAGACTCCGTCTGCTGAAGGATCCAGACGTGCGATCGAGAAAAATTAGAAAGCTCGATCCACTCTGTCATAAGGCAACGGTCATGCCCCGACGGACCGTTTCCAACTCCCGCTTTTCCCTCCGATCTTTTCCTGTAAACATATGTCACATATCGACATATCCCGGTCAATCGCCTTTGCCATATCGTAAATCGTGACCAGGCTTACAGCTACGGCCAAAATGGCTTCCATCTCGACGCCCGTCTGGGCGATCGTTCTTGCCGTGGCCTCGCAGCGCACTCCCGGCAGCTCCTTATCGAGCGTCAATTCCACCTGGATGTCACTGAGCGGAAGAGAGTGACAAAGGGGGATCAACTCCGCCGTTCGCTTGGCCGCCATGATTCCGGCGACTCGGGCTACAGATACTACGTCTCCTTTGGCGAGTGAGTTCCTGCGAATTGCGTCGAGAGTTTCGGGTTTCATTCGGATGCTGCCAGTTGCTCTGGCGAATCGAGCTGTAACGGCCTTTTCGGACACATCCACCATCTTTGCCTGGCCACTGGAATCTGCATGACTCAGCTCTGGCATACTAGAGCTCGCTCATGGCACGAATCATTGCACTCGCAATCAATTGCGGGTTGACGTTGCCGCTTGCGCGCAATTTTGCCCCCTCGACGAGATCAATCGCCCGCCCAGCCGCCTCTCCCGCGCGAGAGTTCCCCACGATCGACGCGTCCCGAATGCGACCATGAAGCGCGACGGTCAGCGCATCGAGCAACTCGGAGAACCCGCCCCGTGCCCCTGCTGATGAGAGCGCGAAAGCCGCGCGAATCCGGTCAGCACGCGCGCCCGTCGCGGCGGAGAGGATGCTTTTCGCGACTTTCATCGCCTCGCCGCTTGCGGCGACCCCGAGCAGTGTGCCGGGTGCGCCGGCAGCAAGCGCGATGCGCTCCTCGTCGGATGCCGGGAGATCGAGATCGCCGAGCGCCTTCTCGACGTGCGCATCGTGGAGGAAGGCGGCAATCGCGGTGTTCGGGAGCGGAGCGACGCGCAGCGAGACGACGCGCGACCGGATCGTCGGGAGCAGCGCTCCCGGCTCGCTCGACGTAAGAATGATCGTCGTGTCGGCGGGCGGCTCTTCGAGGAGCTTGAGA
Source organism: Gemmatimonadales bacterium (assembly GCA_038237245.1). Taxonomy (GTDB): domain Bacteria; phylum Gemmatimonadota; class Gemmatimonadetes; order Gemmatimonadales; family Gemmatimonadaceae; genus FEN-1250. The sequence goes on from JBBRYY010000048.1 coordinate 10,247, forward strand.
AACGCGTTCGCCGCCTGGTCCGCGCCTTCCTGCGGCACCATGCGCTCGGCGTCACCGACGATGATGATCTTCCGCTTGGCGACGCTCGGACTGTATGCCGCGAACTGTACGAGCGCCCGCACCGTCGCGACGAAGATCGCATCGCTGCCGCTCGGCGGCGCGTAGAGCCCGAAATCGGCGACCCGCGCGCGCACGGCCTCGGCCTGATCCTCGAGAATTTCCTGCGCAGCCGGATCCGCGTTCGCCTGGCGCGGGCGCGGGAAGAACCAGCGGAGGTCGGGGTGCACGAGCTCGGCCGAGTAGCGGCAGCTGATGCACTTGCCGCACGGACGCTCGTCTTGGCCCGTGCAGAGGAGGAGCTGCCCGAGCCAGATCGCGAGGCGCTGTTTGCCGATGCCGCGGCGCCCCTCGATGAGCAGACTGCCGGGGAGAGCGGAACGCGATGCGCTGTCTGCCAGCCGGCGGCGAAGCGCGTCATGGCCGAAAAGAGGGACGAGGGGCACGCGTGGAATATCGGACGCGCACGCCCCGCCCGCTAGCGAGGATCACCCCGCCATGGTCAGTCCTCCGAGTATGGAGAGGACTTCGCCGGAGACGTAGCTGAAGTCTGCTTCCGATGCGAAGTAGACGTAGGCGGGCGCGAGCTCCTCGGGCTACGCGGCGCGCTGCGTCGGAACTTCACTTCCGTGCTTTGCGACGTTCTCCGCGGACTTGTCGACGACGTTGAGCGGCGTCGACACTGGGCCGCGTGCTCGCTCGCGACTTCGACTTTCTCGCGCCATTTTTTTCGCGTGGCCCTACGGACTCCAGAGGCGATTAGCGTTTGCAAATGCACGCGTTGGACCTCGGAAGCGAGCGGCACCGAAACTGCCAGCATAGATTCCGGAGTATCGCGCGCGCCGTAGTCCGCGCAGCGCTTCAAACCGGAAGAGGATGATCATGACGCTACCGCTCGAGCAGGTGAAAGTCGCCTTCCTGTGCGCCGATGGTGTGGAGCAGATCGAGCTCGAGGCGCCCCTCAACGCGGTGCGACAGGCCGGAGCGACGACGTGCATCGCGTCGATCGAGGGCGGGCCGATCGGGTCCGTGGAAAGCCGGGACGACGCCGATTCGTTCACGGTTGATTCGCTTGTGAGCGACATCGAGGCACGCGACTTCGCCGCGTTGGTGCTTCCGAGCGGGACGAAGAGTCTGGGCGCGCTTTCGAGTGATGAAGGCGCGAAGGCGCTGATCATCGCATTCTGTGAGCTCGACCGCACGGTGGCGGCGATCGGTACGGCCTGCTCGCTGCTGATCGAGGCGAAGGTGGTACGCGGTCGTACGCTTGCGGTGCCACCCGAGATGCGCGGGGCACTGGAGGCGGCGGGCGGGATATACACCGACCGCATGGTGAATCGCGACCAGCATCTGATCACGTGCCGGTCCGCGGAGAATCTGCCGGCATTCTGCGGCGCGCTCATCGAGCAGCTTGCGCAGCTGTCGAGCAATGCGCGCGTCGACGAGGCGTCGGAGGAGTCATTTCCCGCGAGCGACGCGCCGGCGTGGGGGCCATCGTCGATCGGCGCGCGGCGCGGGAAGAAGGAAGGGCGCGCGAACGGAGACTGACCGGTCGGGAGTCGCGACCGCGGCGAAACCGTGGTACGTCGAGTGCATTGCGGTGTACAGCAGATGAGTGCATCACTCCAACCCGAGGCAAGAGCGCACGATATGAGAGTCCAGCTCACGAAGCTCGCAACAGTCGTCGCGGTGCTCGCGACCATTGCGGCATGCAGCCACACGGCGCGCCCGGGGCGCGACGACAACGGTCCGGTGCCAGTGTCCCGCGTTCGCGTGGAGAACCAGGCCTTCCTCGACATGACCATCTACATCATCAGCAACGGCGGTGGTCGCCAACGTTTGGGAACGGTGACGGGAAACACGAGCCAAACGTTCGTGATCCCGGCGTACATCATTGGTCCGGCGAACCAGGTCAGCATTCTCAGTCAGCCCATTGGATCGAATCGCGCGTCGATCAGCAACTCGATAACGGTGCAACCGGGGCAAACCGTGACGCTCACGATTCCGCCAACGGCGGGATAGTGAACGGAGAAACGGCCATCGAGAGATCGGTGGCCGTTTCTTTTCGCGGGGAGATGGATCGCCCGATGTTGGCGCGCTTGCCGCGCATTCACCTGCCCGGTAGCATCCGTGCATGTCCACCTCTCGATCGCCGGGCCGGAAGCTGCAGGCACTGTGGGACCGACTTCGTCCGCTGCCTTTGGGGCGCCCGATGTTCGACCTCGTACTCGGCTGGATGATTCCGTACTCCGGGAGCATCCATCCGCACGTGCGCGAGCTCCGCGCCGGGTATGCGAAGGTGCACATGGCGGATCGATGGCAGGTGCGAAACCATCTGCGCTCCGTGCACGCGATCGCGCTCATGAATCTCGGCGAGCTCACCACTGGGCTCGCCATGACGCTCGCGATGCCGGACGGCGCGCGTGGCATCGTGACGGGATTGTCGATGGAGTATCTGAAGAAGGCGCGCGGACCATTGTTCGCCGAGTGCACCGCGCCTCCATTCGACGCGACCGTGAGCGGCAGGCACGACTTTCATGCGGACATCGTCGATGAGCACGACGACGTCGTCGCGCGAATCACGGCGAACTGGCTCGTCGGACCAGCGCCCGCGAAGTGATCACTGGGGCGGAGTCGATCGCGACGGCGTTCACACGGCAGGTCGGCATCGAGGTGCCGCTCATCTGCGGTGCAATGTATCCGTGCAGCAACCCGGAGCTCGTCGCGGCAGCGTCGGAGGCCGGCGCGATCGGAATCGTGCAGCCGATTTCGCTGACGTACGTGCACGGACACGAGTATCGCGCGGGGCTCAGACTAATTCGCTCCCTCACGTCGAAGCCGATCGGGTTGAACGCGCTCATCGAGCAGTCATCGAAGCTCTATCGCGAGCGAATGGAGAAGTGGATCGAGGTCGCGCTCGAAGAGGGCGTGCGCTTCTTCGTGACGTCGCTCGGCAATCCGAAGTGGGTGGTGCAGCGCGTGGAGAGCGTCGGAGGTGTGGTGTATCACGACGTGACCGAGCGAAAGTGGGCGCAGAAGGCGATCGACGGCGGCGTGCACGGACTGATCGCGGTGAATGCGCGCGCGGGCGGACATGCGGGGACGCGCAGTGCCGAGCGGCTGCTCGACGAGGTGAGTGATTTCGGGCTGCCGGTGATCTGCGCTGGCGGGATCGGGGGCGGCGCATCATTCGCCGCTGCGCTGCAGATGGGCTACGCGGGCGCGCAGCTCGGCACGCGCTTCATCGCGACCACGGAGTGCATCGCGAGCGACGCGTACAAGAACGCGATCGTGCGCGCGGATGCGAAGGACATCGTGCTCACCGAGCGCCTCACGGGGGTGCCGGTGGCGGTGATCAACACGCCGTTCATCGAGCGAATGGGCACGACCGTCGGCCCGATCGCACGCCGCCTTTTTCGCGGCCGGAAGACGAAGCACTGGATGCGGAGCTACTACGCGCTGCGTTCACTGCGTCAGTTGAAGAAAGCGTCGCTCGATGAGAAGGCGGACTACTGGCAGGCGGGAAAGAGCGTCTCGGAGATCACGGCGATCGAGCCGGTTGCGCAGATCGTTCGCGAGCTCGCGAGCGCGGCGATGGTTGCTGCGGCGAATCGGGGGTAGCGGTCAGCGTTGGTGCTGAATGGCCAAGTGACTCACCGCGGTGTCAGTCGACTGCGGGCATCGATCGCCAGCGTCACCGCTTCCTCGGCCGTCGCGCCTGTTGCGCCGACGTGGCCCATCTTCCGTCCCGCGCGCGGAGACTTGCCGTAGAGATGGAGCCGTACTCCCGGGAGCGCGAGCGCCTGTTCCCACCGCGGTGTCGCGCCTTCGTGCAGCCAGAGGTCGCCGAAGAGATTCGCGATCGCGGCGGGCCTCATGCTCTCGGTGTCGCCGAGCGGAAGGTCGCACGCGGCGCGGATCGCCTGCTCGAACTGGCTCGTGAGCGAGGCGAGCTCGGTGTGGTGGAAGCTGTTGTGCGGGCGCGGCGCGAGCTCGTTCACGATCAGCTCCCCATCGCGCAGCAGGAACATCTCGACGGCGAGCAGTCCGACGACATCCATCTGCTCGGCGATCCCGCGCGCGATGCGCACGCCCTCGCGCGCGACGGCGGCGGGAATCGGCGCGGGAATCACAGACCAGTCGAGGACGCCGTTCACGTGATGGTTGAGCGCGGGCGGAAAAGTCGCGCAAGAACCGTCGGGGCGGCGGGCGACCATCACCGAGATCTCACCTTCGAGATCGAGCGCCTTCTCGACGACGCAAGTCGATGAGCCGAGCGAGCTCCACACCGCGCTGGCATCATCGCGCGGCGAGGAGCGCGCCTGTCCGCGTCCGTCGTAGCCGCCGAACGATGACTTCACGAACGCGTGTGCCCCCGCGCTGCGCATCGCGATCCCGAGCTCCTCCGCCGTGCTCGCAACCCAGAACGGTCCGAGCGGAAAGTCGCGCTCGTCGAGCCAGCGCTTCTGCCTTGCGCGATCCTGGATGATGTGCAGCACATGTCCGCCGGGACGCACGGGAACGATCGCGCTCGCTGCGGCCATCGCGTCGGCGCCGATCTTCTCGATCTCGACTGTGATGACGTCACACGCATGCGCGAGCTCGGTCGCCGCAGCGACGTCGTCGAATCGTGCGGCGATGACGCGATCGGCTACCGCGCCGGCTGCGCAATGGGGATCGGGGTCGAGGATGATGACGTGGTAGCCGAGCACGCGCGCGGCGAGCGCCATCATGCGTCCGAGCTGCCCTCCACCGAAGATGCCGATCGTGGCGCCGGGAAGGACCGGTGTCACCGCGAGCGTTCCTCCTCCATTACCTCGGCGGTGCGCGACGCGCGCCAGGCGCGCAGCCGCTCCCGGAGCTCGGGACGCTTCGCGGCGCAGATCGCGGCGGCGAGGAGCGCGGCGTTCGCGGCACCCGGCTTTCCGATCGCCAGTGTGCCCACCGGAACGCCGCGCGGCATTTGCACGATGGAGAGCAGGGAGTCGATGCCGTTCAGCATCGTCGCGGGCACCGGAACGCCCAGCACGGGCAGGATCGTGTGCGCCGCGACCATTCCCGGGAGATGCGCCGCGCCGCCCGCCGCCGCGATGATCACCTCGAGCCCGCGCGACTCCGCGCTCGTCGCGTACTCCGCCATCCAGACCGGAGTGCGGTGCGCGGAGACGGTCCGGACCTCGTGCGGGATCTGCATCTCGGTGAGGATCTCGACCGCGGGCGCGAGATATTCGAGATCGCTCTTGCTGCCCATGATCACGCCGACCCAGGGGAGCGGACCGATCGCCTCGCTCCGACGCCTCATTGCCACGCGCGACCCGTCACTTGCTCGATTGCCAGGAGTAGGATCGTCCCGCGAGCCGAATGTCATCGTTGGGCACGACGTGCCACGCACCGTTGTAGCGGCGAACGGTGATCCGTTCGACGCCGTCGTCGCTCGTGCCCGGAGGCGTCGGCGTCATGCGATACACGACGTGCATTACGTAGTCGCTCTCGGGGATCTCGCCGAGGATCGTGCGCGTGGTGGTGCGCTCGCTCGACTTGACCTGATCGCCGCCGGCAAGCCAGCTCGCGAACAGCTGCTCGGGCGTCATCTCCTCGAGCTGTGTGATCGACTTGGCGCCGGCGAAGCCCTTGAGAAAGGTGTCGCTGTAGTGCGACTCCTGGGACTCAAAATACTTCTGCACGCACTTCGGAAGGCCGTACTGCTTTTGATGCTTCTTCTTGTTATCGCGCTCGATCTTGTCGGCGTCCGCGTACACGAGCTGCTGATCGCGCCACTGGGCGAGGAATGCCGAGTCGGAGAGCGCGGCGACGCGCTTCCACTGCTTGTGCGACATCGCGTCGAAGGCGGCGTTGACGGCCGCTCGCGGCGAGGAGAACGCGGGGTCGGGAGCGACTGGCGCCGCGGGCGGCGGAGTCGGAGACGGGGTCGGCGCCTGCGCGCGCACCGGCGCGGTCGCCGTGAGTGCGGCGGCGCACGCGGCGAGCATCATCGTCGCGCGCACGCGCACGTTGCGCGGTGTGCGGTCGGGACGCAGAGCCGGCTGCGATTGGTCCAATCGTAGTAAAGACATACCTAGCCTAAAGGTATAGCGGTCGCCGCCGGTCCGCGAATGTCAGAGCGATGGGGTCATGGCGTCGCCCCGAAGACGACTCCGTGCCGCTCCCGGCCGAGCGCGGCGACCACAGCGGCGAGAATGAAGACCGTGAACGCCGTGAAGGCCATCGCCTTCGCGTACGACATGTGGCCGGCGAGGGTCGCCTCGATGTACACCACGGATCCCGCAATGAGCACTCCGCACTGGTAGGCGAAGCCGGGGAGGAAGCCACGCACGGAGTCCGGGGCAAGCTCGGTGATGTGCACGGGGATAACGCCCCACGCGCCCTGCACCATGAACTGCATGAGAAACGCGCCCACGACTAGCAGGGCCACACTCGGCGCAAACGCCCAGAGCGGGATCATGAGCACCGCGAGCGAGAGTGCGAGCACGATCGACCTGCGCCGCCCGATACGGTCGGAGAGATACCCGAAGGCGACGCCTCCGATGATCGCGCCGACAGCGGCGAATGCATTGAGCGCCGACCGCGCGCGGGGCGACATTCCCCAATCGCGCTGCAGGAAAGTCGGATACATGTCCTGCGTGCCATGCGACACGCAGTTCATGAGCGCCATCAGCAGTGTCAGATAGAGGAAGAGGCGCCACTGCGACAGGATCGCGCGGAAGAGCGATTTGAAGTCGTGATGGCGCGTGCGCTTCCACACCTCGGATTCCTTCACCTTCATGCGCACGAAGATCGCAAGCAGGGCAGGCAGCCCGCCAATGAAGAAGAGCGGGCGCCAGCCGTAATGCGGAAAGATGAGAAAGTAGGCCACCGACGCGAGGAGATTTCCGGTGGCGTAGCCCTCCTGCAACAGCCCCGACAGCACGCCGCGATGCTTGACGGGGCTCTTCTCCATCACGAGCGATGCGCCCACTCCCCACTCGCCGCCCATCCCGATGCCGAAGAGTGCGCGCAGCCAGAAGAACATCGTGTACGACGTCGCCAACCCCGACGCGACCTCGAGCACCGAGTAGAACACGAGGTTGATCATGAGTGGGATTCGTCGGCCGAAGCGATCGGCGAGCATTCCAAAGATGAATGCGCCCACTGGCCGGAAGGCCAACGTCACTGCAATGGTCTTTGCCATCTCCGCATCGGAGACGTGAAAATCCTTTCCAATCGCGGTCAGTGTGACGACAACGATGAAGAAATCGAATGCATCGAGCGTCCATCCGAGGAAGCCTGCGGTCACCGCAGCGCGATGATCGCTGCGATCGACTTCCGCGGGGACGTAATTGCCTGGTGCGGATGAGGAAAGCAAAATGTATGTTGGCGTTGCGTCTGAAAACGAGGGCGCGTCAAGCTAGTACGATCATCCTACTAACCCATAGTACGGCAGGATCGCTAGGGGCTCGAGCTCGGCCCGAGCCCAGCGACAAAGGCAAACCCGCCGAAAGACGGGGACGCAAAGCCAACGAGACTAAGGTGCGCAGCGCGCACTACGTCGGTCGGGTTGCCCGAAGAGCCTGTAAGGACTTTGGACCATGTCGATCTCTCGCATTGCGCTCACGCTCGTGAGCGGCGCCGCGCTGTTGGGATGCTCCGCCATGACGGATCCCGCGGCTTCCGTTAGCACGCCACGATCGCTCGCAAAATGGGTGATCGTCACTCCAGCGGCTCCCACGATCGCTCCTGGGGCAACGCTCGCGCTCGACGTCGAGCTGCAGGATGCATCGGGCCGCGTAGTCACCGGACAGCCCGAAGCGTGGAGTACGAGCGACTCCTCCATCGCGACCGTCTCGAGCAGCGGCGTCGTCACCGCGCACGCACTCGGTGAGGCGAAGATCTACATCGCCTCGGGCGCGCAGAGCGCATACGCGGATCTGACGGTGTCGAACGCCGCCCCTCCGCCGCGCTGGGTGTCGGTGTCGCCGGCGACGGCGCAGGTCTCCGTGCGATCGACGATGGCGCTCTTCGCATCGGTGACGGATGCGCAGGGCCATCTCGTGTCGAACGTGCCGGTCACGTGGACGAGCAGCAACAACGCACTCGCGATGGTCGACACCAGCGGTGCGATCACTGGCATCGCGCCCGGCTCGGTGAGCATCATCGCGCATGCGGGCGGCAATCAGGCGATCGCGCAATTGCACGTGGTCGCCGCGGCCACCGTGACCACGCCTGCCCCCGCGCCACCAGCGCCGGTACTGCCGCCGCCGGCGAGCGGCTCGCTCTATTCCGGGTACAGCGCGACGTCGCCGCATTGGCCGCACATCCGCACGATGATGACGGACTTCTACTACGGATGGACGAGCACCGAGCGTACGTGGGCGGGGCAGCACTACGACTACGCGATGTCGGGGTCAGGGAGCGCGTGGAGGGCCGTGAACACATCGGTCGGCCATCTGCCGTACTCGCTCGAGTGGACGACGATCATGCCGGGCTTCTCGAGCGATAACTTGCAGACGGCCTACTATCACGACATGGCCGCGTGGTACGCCACGCACGGGTCGTACTCGCTCGAGAATGCGTTCCTGCACAGGGCCGGCGCGGCGCACGACTCCGCGGGACGTATCGTGATCACGATCTGGCAATCCAAGCGATGGGTCGTGAATCCCGCGGATGCGGGCGCGCGCACTTACCAGGTCGAGCGCTACCAGCGCTTTACGTCCGCCGAAGATGGCGCGTTCGTTGACGAGTGCGCCGGAATACTCGGATCCATTCCACCGTCGCTTGAATTTTCAACGGAGACGGACATGCAGGCGCCGCAAACGGCGACCTTCGCGGCGATCAAGGCGGGAATCGGGAACAAGACGCTCATGCTGAACACCGCTGAATACACGACGGCGTTCGATCGGGCGAACGCACTCGCCGCCGGCGCCGTGCATCTCGAAGGGATGAACAACCTCTTCCACTCCGGGATTCCGCAGATCTGGCAGTGGGTCGAGGGGCTCGCGAATGCGAACGTGCTCGTCGATTTCGTCTCGCTCTATTCGTCGACGTACGGAAACTCGATTCCGAATTCATTCCCGCACGGCAATCAGGCGACGGGCGCGGGGCGCATGAAGATGTGGGAGCTCGCGAGTTACTATATGGTGGTGCCGAGCAATCCTGCGAACATCACGCTGCAGCTCGAGAACAGCTGGGCGCTACCATACTCCTCGCTCTGGCTTCGCGCGCAGGAAGCAAACGTCGGGCACCCGCTCGGCGCACGCGTGCAGGCGTCGCGCGGTACGGATCCGCTCGGCCAGACCTACGCGGTGTACACGCGCGACATGGACCGGGCGCTCGTGATCATGCGCATCAATCAGGGATGGGGGTCGCATAGCTACGTCGACGGAACAGCGGTGACGATACCGCTGCCGACCACCGATCAGTGGCTGCCGCTC
>JBBRYY010000049.1:0-19694 GCA_038237245.1 Gemmatimonadales bacterium
AGGAGCGGCAGATTGATCGCCGCCGGCCAACCGCTGGCCCCCAGCCGTCGCACCTCGCCACCCCGCATGCGCACCGGCAGATCGAGCCCCAGCATCCGCGGCTTTTCCGGATAGTCGAGCAGCACGGCACCCGGCTCGACGCCGAACTCGCCCGCTAGCGCATCCTCCGCCGCGATGACGCGCGCGCGATCGTTCGCGATCCAGTCACCCTGTCCGCCGGAGAGCTCCGTCGATGAGCATTCGAAGGCGCGCTTGTGCAGGCGCCGGTTGCGCAGCCCGTGCAGCAGCGACGACGGCGCGCGCTCGTCGAGGCGATGCAACAAACCCTCGTCCGTAAAGCCCGCGAGCTCGGCCGCCTCGATCGCACCGCTCCGCAGCGCGTCGTCGACGAGGCGCTTGTACATCGCGGTCGCGCTCCGCACCGCATGGTGCCAATACACGTTGCGGTACATTTGATACTTGGCGAAGAGCAGCGACTCCAGTGCCGCAAGCCCCTTCTCCGCGATCCCGATCGCGGGCGCGCCGCTCTTCGGATCGTCGACGATCGTCAGCGAGTGAAGCAGCCGCTCGACGTCGATCTCGCCGTACGGTACGCCGCACATGAGCGCGTCGCGCTTGAGGTATTCGATCTTATCGAGGTCGAGCGAGCCGGAGATCAGCCCCTGAAGCGGACTCGCGCTCTCGCCCGCGATGATCGCGTGCGCGCGAATCGCCGCATTCGCGCCGATCGTGCTCGTGAGCACCGCGCCGATCTCACCGCCCGTGATCAGCGTGCGCGCGACGACCTCGTGATGGAGCGCCCCGATCTCTTCGAGCGCGTGCGAGAACGGATAGTGTCCCACATCGTGCAGCAGCGCGGCCGCGCGCACGACCGCGCACTCATCCTCCGCGAGCCGCGCGAGCTCGCCGCGCTCGCGGAGAAGCGCGAGCGTGCGTCCGGTGAGATGGTAGGTGCCGAGCGCGTGCTCGAAGCGCGAGTGCGTCGCGCCGGGATAGACCAGGAACGCCAATCCGAGCTGCCTCACGTACCGCAGCCTCTGGAACACCTCCGTATCGACGAGACGCATCGCGTCCGCGTCGACCGGGATGTTGTTCCAGAGTGGATCGCGAACGATGGTCACGCGGCGGTTCGTCTCATGCGCGGGGGCCGGCGTTCCGCACCGAGGCGTCGACGCCGTCGGCGAACTGCTCGAAGTTCTTCGCGAACATCTCGGCGAGGGTACGCGCCTGCTTGTCGTACGCCGCCGGATCCGCCCACGTCGAGCGTGACGAGAGTAGCGGCGCTGGCACGTCGCGAATCGAGTTCGGCACCGCGAGCCCGAACACCGGATCGATGGTCGTCGGCGCGTCGGTGAGCTCGCCCGCGAGCGCAGCGCGAACCATCGCCCGCGTGTGGCCGAGCTTCATGCGCGATCCGACGCCGTACGCCCCGCCGGTCCACCCCGTATTCACCAGCCACACGTGCGCATCGTGCTTCTCGAGGAGCGTGCCCAGCATCTGTGCGTAGCGCGACGGATGCCACACGAGGAACACAGCGCCGAAGCACGCGCTGAACGTTGCCTGCGGCTCCTTCACGCCGCGCTCCGTGCCCGCGACCTTCGCCGTATAGCCGGAGAGGAAGTAGTACATCGCCTGGTCGCGAGTGAGCGCCGCGATCGGCGGCAGCACGCCGAACGCGTCGGCCGTCAGGAAGATGACGTTTTTCGGATGACCCGCGCGCCCGCCCGCGACGTGCCGCTTGATGTAGTGCATCGGATAGCTGACGCGCGTGTTTTCCGTGATCGACTGGTTCGCGAAGTCCACCTGCCGCGTGTGCGGGTCGAGCACGACGTTCTCGAGAACGGTGCCGAACATCTGCGTCGTGCGATGGATCTCCGGCTCGCCTTCGGCGGAGAGGTTGATCGCTTTCGCGTAACAGCCGCCTTCAAAGTTGAACACGCCGTCGTCGCTCCATCCGTGCTCGTCATCGCCCACGAGAAAGCGATGCGGATCCGCGGAGAGCGTCGTCTTCCCCGTACCCGAAAGGCCGAAAAAGAGCGCGGTGTCACCCTCCTCGCCCACGTTCGCGGAGCAGTGCATCGACAGCACGTTCTCCTTCGGCATCAGGTAGTTCATCACCGTGAAGATCGACTTCTTCAGCTCACCGGCATAGCGTGTGCCCCCGATCAGGATCGTGCGCTTCGCGAAGCTGAGCACGATGAAGGTCGGAGAGCGGGTGCCGTGGCGCCTCGGGTCGGCCTGCATCTCCGGAGCGTGCAACACCGTGAAATTCGCGAGGAAGCCGGCGAGGTTGGCCGCTGTTGGGCGCAGGAACATGTTGCGCACGAATTGCATGTGCCACGCGTTCGGACTCACGAAGCGCACCGAAAGTCTGTGCGCCGGGTCCGCGCCCGCCCAGAGGTCCTGCACGAACAGATCGCTGCTCTTGTTCAGGTACGCCTGCACATCCGCCAACAGCGTATCGAAGTTCTCGGGCGAAATCGGTTGATTGACCTTCCCCCACCACACGTCCTGCGCGATGTCGGGATCATTCACGACGAACTTGTCGTTCGGCGAACGCCCGGTGTGCGGCGACGTCACGGCGACGAAAGGACCCATGTCGGCAAGGAGCCCCTCGTCGCGCCGCACCGCCTGCTGAACGAGCTCGGGGGCGACGAGATTCCAGTGTACGCAGCCGCCGGGACGAAGCCCCTGCGCGGCAAGGCTGCGATTGTCCGTGCGACCGCTGGTCGAAGGAGTATTCGCGGCTTCAGTTGTCATATTGTCGGCGATCCGGTGAAGTCAGTGTGTTCGTTAGTTGCGTAGAATCAACGCGCGGCCGCTTCGTGCTGCTGTGCGTCGATGACGGCCACGGCCGCCATGTTCACGATGTCCTGCACCTCTGCGCCTTCCTCGAGCACGTGCACCGGCAGCCGCATGCCGACGAGAATCGGTCCAATCGTCGTCGCGCCCCCCAGATGGTTCAGCAGCTTGTACGCGATGTTCCCCGCACTCAGGTTGGGAAAGATGAGCACGTTCGCGCGTTCCGTCAGGGTGCTGAACGGGTACATGGTCTTGAGCTTGCGTTCGTCTACGGCCGTATCGGCCTGCATCTCTCCATCAACCATCAGCGTCGGGTTCCGCGCGCGGAGGAGCTGAACCGCGTCGGCCACTTTCTTCGTCTCCGCGTGCTGCACGGAGCCGAAGTTCGAGAACGACAGCAGCGCGACGTGCGGTTCGATCCCGAACGTCCGTACCAGGCGCGTCGCGCCCTCGGCGATCTGCGCCAGCTGCTCCGCCGTCGGATCGATGTTGACCGTCGTGTCGCCGCAAAAGACCACGTGACGCTCGAAGACGAGCATGTACAGTCCGCTCGCGATCCCGACGTCCGGCTGCACGCCGATCACCTGCAGCGCCGGCCGAATGGTCTCGGGATAGTGCATGTTGACCCCCGATACCAACGCGTCGGCATGACCCAGCGCGACCATGACGCTGCCGAAATAATTGCCGTTCGACACCCGCTGATGCGCCTCGGCGAGGCTCATCCCCTTTCGCTGCCTGCGGACGAAGAGGAACTCCGCATACGCATCGCGATGCGCGGAGGTGTACGGGTCCTCGACCTCGATGTCCTCCATCGAGATGCGGCTCCCCGAGGCGACGCGCTCGATCGTGGCGCGGTTGCCGAGGAGGATGGGGTGAGCGATCCCCTCGTCGAGGAGGATGCGCGCGGCCTCGATGATCTTCGGCTCTTCGCCCTCCGGAAAGACGACGCGCTTCGGGCTCTGCATCGCGCGGCTCATGATCCCGCGCATGATCCCGCGCGCGCGGCCGAGGCGCGTCTCGAGCGAAACGCGATAGTCGTCGAGGTCGATGAAGTGCGTGGCGACTCCGCTGGCGACCGCTGCCCACGCGACGGCCGGCGCAACCCAGAGCAGCACGCGCGGATCGAACGCGTATGGGATGATGTACTCCTTCCCGAAGGTCACGGAGGAGAGTCCATAGAGGCGCGCGACGCTGTCCGGTACCCCTTGCTTCGCGAGGGAAGCGAGCGCGCGCGTCGCCGCCATCTTCATCTCCTCGTTGATCTGCGTCGCGCGCACGTCGAGCGCGCCGCGGAAGATGAAGGGGAAGCCGAGGACGTTGTTGACCTGGTTCGGATAGTCGGAGCGGCCGGTCGCGATGATCGCGTCCGAGCGCACCGCGCGGACTTCATCCGGCGTGATCTCCGGATTCGGATTCGCGAGGGCGAAGATGATCGGACGATCCGCCATCTTCGCGACCATCGCTCCGGTGATCGCGCCACCCGCCGACAGCCCGACGAAGACATCCGCGCCCACGAGCGCCTCGGTCACCGTGCGCATCGGCGTCTCGCGCGCAAAGCGAGCCTTGTACGGATCCATCGCCTCGGGGCGCCCCGCGTAGACGACCCCGTGCAGGTCGCACATCGTGATGTTCTCGCGCGGCACGCCGAGCCGCACATAGTGCTCGGCCGTCGAGAGCGCGGCGGCACCGGCGCCGGAGAAGACGACTCGCACCTCGGCGATGTCCTTGGTCACGAGCTCGAGCGCGTTCAGCAGCGCGGCACCGGAGATGATCGCGGTGCCGTGCTGGTCGTCGTGGAAGACGGGAATCCTCAGCGCCTCGCGCAGCGTCTGCTCGATGTAGAAGCAGTCCGGCGCGCGAATGTCTTCGAGATTGATGCCGCCCACCGTCGGCTCGAGCAGCTTGCAGAAGGTGATCAGGTCATCGGGCACTTCCGAACCGACCTCGATATCGAAGACATCGAGGTCGGCGAATTGTTTGAAGAGATTGGCCTTGCCTTCCATCACCGGCTTGGAGGCCAGCGCGCCGATGTTCCCGAGGCCGAGGACCGCGGTGCCGTTGGTGACGACGGCGACGAGGTTTCCCTTCGCTGTGTACTTGTAGGCGTCCTCGGGGGTGCGCTGGATCTCGAGACACGGCTCGGCGACGCCCGGCGAATACGCAAGCGAGAGATCGCGCTGGTTATCGAGCGGCTTGGTGGGTACGACGGCGATCTTGCCGGGCCGTCCACGTGCGTGATAGTCGAGCGCATCCTGCCGATCGTAACTCATGCACGGAAGGTAATGACGGGGCTACTGCGGCGTCAGCGTTGCGAGTAGGTTATGCGCATGGCGCCTCCCTCGCCCCCTGCCGCGCGCACCGCGATGGTGCGAAACGCGATCATCGCGGGTGCGCTCATCGCGCTCTCGATGCTGGCGGACGGCTGGGTGGCCGACACCGTGCGCTTCGGCCGCGTGTACGAGACCGATTGGGGACGGATGCTGCGCAACTTCGGCTACCTCCCTTTCTGGCTGCTCGCGGCGCTCGCGCTCGCGCTGAACGATCGGAAGGGGAGTGACTGGTGGCGGCGCGGCGCGCTGCTCGCCGCGGCGCCGGCAGTGGCGGGGATCCTCTCCGAGCTGCTCAAGATCATCGTGCGCCGGCTGCGCCCCCAGGACATCGGGCATGCCTACGAGTTTCGTGCGTGGAGCGATCACACCTTCAGCTCACGCGGCTTCGGATTCCCGAGCGGACATGGGGTGGTCGCCTTCGGTGCCGCGGCGATTCTCGCGCGGATGTTCCCGCGCGCGCGCTGGGTGTTCTACGCCGCGGCGGCAGGATGCGCGGTGAGCCGGCTGCTCGCGCACGCGCACTATCTGAGTGATGTGGTCGCGGCGGCGCTCATCGGGATCGGTGTGGCGCAGATCCTGTGGCGCTACATGGCGCCGCGCGAGCTCCCCGCGATCTAGTAGCCCTTGGCTGCGAATCCCCTCAGCAGATGCAACATACAACTGTCGGTCAGCATGTCGTTGTCGAGCTTCGGGGTTTCGAGCACCTTCGCCACGTCCGCCAGGCGCGGATCGGTCATGATTCGGCGGAAGGGCTCCTCGCCCAGCGATCCGAAGCCGATCAGGGCGTGACGATCACGATGCGACGCGAATGGCGTCTTCGAGTCGTTGAGATGCATCACGCGCAGGCGGTCCCACCCGAGCGTCTGCTCGAAGCGCGCCCACACCTCGTCATACGCGCTCACGAGATCGTAGCCGGCAGAATAGATGTGGCAGCTGTCGACGCAGACGCCGATCCGCGAGCGATAGGGCTCGGGGACGCGTGCGATGATGTCCGCGAGCTCCTCGAAGGTCGCGCCGAGCGCAGTTCCCGAGCCCGCCGTCGTCTCCAGGCAGAGCACCGTGTCGCCAGGCGCGCGCGCAAGGGACTCCGCGATCGAGTCCGCATTGCGCGCGATCCCGCTCTCGCGATCATCCATGAAGTTGCCGGGGTGCGACACGAGATACGTCAGCCCCAGCGAAGCGCATCGCTTCAGTTCGCAGACGAACGACTCGATGGACTTTCGGCGCAGCATGTCGTCGGGACTCGCGAGGTTGATCAGATAGGAGTCGTGCGCGATCGTGACCTCGACTCCCGTGAGTGCGAGCGCCGCGCGGAACGCATCGCGCTCGACATCGTCGCACTCGCGCTCGGCCCAGCGATTTCCCTGCTTGGTGAAGATCTGCATCGCGGTCGCGTTGATCGCGCCCGCGCGGGGCGGCGCGGCGGGAAGCCCGCCCGCGGCGGAGACGTGTGCACCGAGGAGACGACTCATCAGGGATTGGCCCGCAGAAAGTCCATCGGGTCGACCGCGTGCCCCTGCGGCCGGAGCTCGAAGTGAAGATGCGCCGGCAAATCGGGATCCGCGGTGCCGACGTAGCCGATCACCTGCCCCTTCGTGACGACGGCGTCCTTCTGCGTCGTGATCCTGCTGAGCGAGCCGTAGACGGAATAGTCGCCGCCAGGGTGCTGGACGATCACGGTGAGTCCGTACGTGCCGAACTGGTCGGCGACGAGCACTTTCCCCGCAGCGACCGCGTGCACCGGAGTTCCCGATGCGGCCTTGATGCCGATGCCGTTCCAGCGAACCGTCGTATTGTTGGGATTTACGACGCGGCCGAAGCTGTAGAGAATCGGGCCCTGCACCGGCCAGTCCATCGATCCGGTGCCCTTGCTGATCGTGCTCGCCACGCGCGGCGCGCTCGGCGACGATCGTTCGGCGCGCAGGCGTTGTGATTCCAGCGAGGAGATGACGTTGCTCAGCCTCGACTCGTCGCGGGCGATCGCCTGCAGGCGCGCGTCCGTGTCCTGCGCGCGGCGCTTCGCGGTGGCGAGACTGCGCGACTGCTCGAGACGCAACGTCTTGAGGCGGTCCTCCTCCTCGGCCTTCTCGTCGAGATTGAGCTTGATGTTCTCCTGAAAGCGCACGAGATTCGCGCGCTGATGGTTGATCTGATTGCGCAGATCCTCGACGCGATGCACGAGCGTCTGGTCGCGCACGGCGAGGAGGTGCAGATACTTGTAGCGCGCGAGCAGCTCGCCGAAGCTGCGCGCGGAGAGCAGGACCTCGAAGGAGAAGAGCGGACCGCGCTTGTCGATGTCGACGAGGCGGCGGCGCAGCGTCGCCTGCTTCACCGTGATCTCGTCCTGCGCGCGCACGAGGTCGGATGTGGTGGTGCCGACCTCGCTCGAGATCGCATCGAGCTGTGCATCGAGCGAGTGCATGACGCGCGCAGTGACGTCGGCCTCGCGGTCGAGCGTCTCGACCTCCTCGGACAGATCGTGCACGGTGTTCTGAAGACTCGTGCGGCGACGCTGGAGCTCCTCGCGTTCGTTCTTGAGCGCCTCCAGTCGTCCCTTCTCCTCCTTCAGCCGCTGCTCGGCGCCCTTTTGATCCGCATTCTGCTGTGCCCGCACGATCGGGGCAACGGAGCACAGCAGCGCGAGAACGAGGGCGACGCGCGCACTCAGACGCGGCGTAGATGCCTCCCGACGGACAGTGCGCTGCCGAGCAGTCCGATGATCCCGCCGCCGAGCACGCCGAGGAAGGCGATGCCGGGGTCGAAGAAGAAGGTCTGGATGAGGTTGTGGCTGATGAGCGCGTTCGCTCCCCAGGTGAGCAGCAGCGCGAGCAGTCCGCCGATGAGCCCCTTGAGGAAACCGTCGATCAGGAAGGGCAGACGCACGAAGCCGTCCGTGGCGCCGACGAGGCGCATGATCGAGATCTCGCGCGAGCGGGCGAGCACCGTCATGCGGATCGTCGTGCCGATGATGATCACGGCCACGGCGGCGAAGAGCAGGCCGAGCGCGATCCCCGCGGCGCCGGCGATGTTCCGGATGTCGTAGAGCTTCTTCACCCAATCCTCGCCGTAGCGCACGTCGTCGACGAATGGATACGTCTGGATGCGCTGCGTCACGTCCTTCACGGTCGTGGGATCACGATGTCCTTCCTTGAGCCGGATCTCCAGCGACGCCGGAAGGAAGCTGGCGTCGAAGACATCCTGGAACTCGGGGAGCTCCGCGCGTGCGCGCGCGAGCGCCTGTTCGGGCGACACCTGGTCGACGTGCGCAACTTCGGGGAACGCCGAGATGTCGCCCATCGCCGCGCTGATCGATTCGGGAAGCGTGCCGTCGGCGAGGAAGGCGACGATCTCGACGTGCTCCTCGACGCCGCGCAGCGCACGGTCGACGTTGAGCACCAGCAGCCCGAAGAGTCCGAAGGCGAACAGGCTGAAGGCGATCGTGACGACGCTCAGGGAGCTGAGGAGCGGCGAGCGACGCACGCCGAGCATGACCTCGCGAAAGGTGAGTCGCATCAGGTTGGCGTAGACGAGGTGACGGTAGCCGCGCCGCCGGTGCCTTCCGCGGAATCGAACACGAGCTGCCCGCGGTTCACCTCGATCACGCGATACGGCTCGCGCTTCACGAGCTCGAGATTGTGCGTCGCCATCAGCACCGCAGTCCCGGCGGCGTTGATGTCGCGGAGGAGCTGGAAGACGCCGCGCGTGGCGCGATCATCGAGATTGCCGGTGGGCTCATCGGCCACGAGGAGTACCGGGTCGTTCACGAGCGCGCGTGCGATCGCCACCCGCTGCTGCTCGCCGCCCGACAGCTCTTTCGGATAGCTCGTTCCCTTGCTGGCGAGCCCGACCTGCGTGAGGAGGCGGCTCACGCGCGCGGAGATCCCCTCGCGCGGCGCGCCGGTGACCTCGAGCGCGAAGGCGACGTTCTCCTCGGCGGTGCGATCCTCGAGGAGGCGAAAGTCCTGGAAGACGACGCCGATGCGCCGGCGCAGCCGCGGAATTTCCGCGCGCGGCAACCCACTCGTGAGACTTCCGCTCACGCGCACCTCGCCGGCCGTCGGCGTCTCCTCGACGATCACGAGCCGCAGGATCGTCGACTTGCCGGCGCCGCTGGGCCCCGTGAGAAACGCGAACTCACCCTTGTTGACGCGGAAGGTCACGTCGTTGAGGGCGAGTCCGGTGCGCGGGTATTCCTTGACGACGTGCGAAAATCGGATCATCGGCGAATCGCGCTCGATCGGGGTTCGCGAAAGATGGTGTGCGGTGCGGCTACGGGAAGATACACGATCGCTCGCACGACGTACCGCGCGAGTCAGCCGCGAAGCGCCTGGTCGAGATCGGCGATGATGTCGTCGGGGGCTTCGATGCCGACGCTGATGCGGAGGAAGCCATCCGGAATTCCGATCGCAGCGCGCTCCTCGGCGGAAAGATGCTCGTGTGACGAGAAGCGCGGCTCCGAGACGAGCGTCTCGAGCCCGCCGAGGCTCGGCGCGTGCGTGATGAGCTTGAGCCGGCGACAAACCGCGGTCATCGCGTCGCCGCCATCGCGGTGGACGATCGCGAGCATGGCGCCCATGCCGTCGAAGGTCGCGAGCGCGATGGCGTGGTCGGGATGATCGGGGAGCCCGGGGTAGAGCACCGCACGCAGCTCGGGGCGCGTGGCGCACCAGAGTGCGAGACGCCTCGCGTTATCCGTCGCGCGCTGCACGCGGATGTCGAGCGTCTTGAGCCCGCGCTCGAGCAGCCAGCAGGCGAATGGATCGGGCGCCTGTCCCCACACGATCATCTTCTGGCGCACCTCCTCGATTAACGTGGCGGTGCCGAGCACTGCACCCGCGATCACATCGTGGTGACCGTTCAGAAATTTCGTGGCGGAGTGGATGACGACATCGGCGCCGTGCTCCAGCGGCCGAAAGCCGACCGGCGTCGCGAACGTCGAGTCGACGACGAGCGCGAGGCCGACCTCCTTCGCGAGCGCCCGGATCGGCTTGAGATCGAGCACGCGGCACGTCGGGTTCACCGGCGACTCGACGAAGATCGCACGCGTGTTCTTGCGCAGCCGCTTGCGCCACCCGCGCGTCTCCATCGGATCGACGAGCGTACACTCAATCCCCATCCCGGGGAGCTCCTTCGTCACCAGCTGCTGCGTGCCGCCGTAGATCCAGCTGCTGGAAAGGAGGTGATCGCCGGCACGCAGGAGCGCGAGTAGCGCGCACGCAGTGGCGCCCTGGCCGCTGGCGAGTATCAACCCCGCCTCGGCGCCCTCGAGCTGTGCGAGACGGTTCTGCACGAGCACCGCATTTGGATTGTTTCCGTAGCGCGGATACCGCATCCCGGCCGCCGTGCCTTCCTGCTGCACGAAGTTCACGCCCTGATAGAGCGGAAAGCTCACGGGATCGCCGGTGGCGTGCGCATCGCGTCCGCCGTGGACGGCGAGCGTCGCGAGCGATGGGGACTTGCTGCTTTGACTCACTGGCTGCTCCGAGAGGCTAAACGAGGCCTGGATTGCGCGGTGTGCCGTACGCCGCTTTCACGAGCGTAATGATCTCCGAGGGCGATGCGCCCGCAACGTCGCGCAGCACGACATCGCCGCGCGGGAGCGTGTCGTCGATGCGCACCGTCGCGAGCTCCTGGCGCCGGGGGCCGTGCACCCACACGAGCTCGCCGTCGCTGATCAGTCGCATGCGCGCATCGTCCGCGCGCATCCGCACCTCCGTTCCGCGCTCGGCGTCGCCGGCGCGCGTCGCGATCAGCCGTGCGACGCGGAGCGGGGCATTGTGCTGGGCACTCACGTCACCGCGCCCACTACGACGTAGCCGCCGTCGAGCTCCATCGCGAGGCGCCGGCGACAGAGCGCGCCGATCACGCGCTCCACCTGCCCGGGCTCGATCCCGGCTTCGCGCGCGAGATCCACCGCGAGGGAGCGCCCAAGCCGCGACATCGCTTCCCATGCGCGGCGCTCGGGATCATCGACGGTGCCGACGAGCACGACGGTGCCATCCTCCGCCTGCGCGACGATCGCGAGCCGATGGCGCTCCAGCACCGTCTCGATCGCATCGAGATGCGAATCGCTCACGCCGCGAAAGAGGAAGTACGCATCGCGCGGCGCCGAAGCCTCCGCGTAGCGCATGAGGAGCTTCGCGACGATCTCGTCGGCGCACGAGTAGTCGAGCAGCCCGACGTGCGAGAAGTCGATCACCGTGAGCGAGCGGTCGCCGAGCTCCGAGAGCTGCTTCTCGATTCCGTCGCGCACTGCTGCACCCGTCGGACGCGTCACGAGATCCGAATAGAGGTCGCACACGGTGCGGCGAAGCACGGTGCTGAGGTCGATGTGATTGATCACCGGTCGGTAATCCGCTCCGGTATGGTTATCTGCATCTGTGCACCTGGAAATGGCGGCAGCTTTTCTTCGAGCGGGACATCCTCATCCCAGCTCGGTACGATTGCGATGCGTGCGGTGCCGGAGCGGACGGACAGCTTGCCGTCCCACCGGCCGATATAACGACGGACGCCGGCGAGTCCCTGCCCGCGTCCCGGATCACGGAAGCGGCTCACGCCGCGAATGACGGCTTCCTCGAGCGCCATCCCGTCGTCCCAGCGGTCGCTCATGCGCCGGCCCTGCGCGCTCTCGAGCGACTGACGGAAGCCGACGCCGGCATCACACACGGCGATGACGACGACGCGGCGGCCAAGGCGCTTCTGCCAGCGATAGGTCTGCACGGCGACCCACCCGCCGCGCCCCGCGTGCTCGACGATGTTCTGACACGCCTCGGAGAGCGTCATCGCGAAGCCCATCGTGGCTTTTGCGTCGATGTTGAGCTCCTTCACGAGAATCGATGCCGACTTCTGCTGAATGCGTCCGACGACCTCGTGCACATCCTCGCTCTTGGCGACGGATGTGATCTCGAGCAGCACGTCGGACTCACCGCTGGCGCGCGCGCGATGCGTCGTGCCGTGCATTTCGAAGAGATCCTCGGCGTGCTTGAAGAATCCGGTACGCGCCCAGTACGATCCCGTCTCTTCGGACTCGGGGGACACGAGCCCCGGCTTCTCCGCACGCGTCTGCGCGACAGTGAGCAGCGCGGTGAGCCCGTATGGCGACGCCCAGCGCGTGTGCCGCCCGTCGAGCAGCACCTTTTCGTCGATGGGGACCGGCGCGAGCTGCTCGAGTACAGTCTCGAAGCTCTTTTCGTCGAGCGAAGGCGGAAGATTGATGATCGTCGTCATTGAGTAATCAGCTCCCCGCGCAGGTGACGCGTGAGTCCCGACGCTCCGCGAAACATCACGTTGCGCGCCGCCGCTCCGTGCGCGACGCGCATGGCCGCGGCGATGTCGTCGCCGGCGAGCAGGCGCGAGAAGTACGTCGCGCCCCACACATCGCCGCAGCCGGTCGGATCGCCAGAGTCGAACATCGTGGGGACGGGAACCAGTGCGGTGCGCAGCGGACCAAAATCCGCGGAGGCGCCCGGCTTCTTCAAATCGGCGATCCGGTCGAAGCCGGGTGTCGCGAAGTAGACCGCGCCGCGTGACCCGAGAGTGACGGTGAGGCACTGAACGCCCGCCATCATCGCCGTCGCCGCGAGTTCCATCGGATCGCGCGCGACGGTGGTGACCTCGTCCTCATTCATCTGCAGCAGATTGAAGCAGCGGCACCATTGATCGATGTTGGGGAGCGGCTGCAGCACGCGCCAGCCATCCGACTGCACCGCATGCGCCTTCATGTGCAGATCGCAGTAGATGGGGCCGGCAAAGTTCTGCCGGATGAGCTGGCACGTTTCCAGGTCGAGCTCCCATCCGCTCATGAAGTTGATGTACAGCGCATCGAGATCGCGGAGCAGCGGCTTGAGCCCGAGCCAGCTCCACCCCGGCAGCCCGCCCGTCAGCTTCTCGGTGCGACGCTCGCTCGTCTCGTAACGTAGCTCGACGCGATTGTTCGGATACGGCACGCCGATGAGCGCGGCGTCGGGCGCGACGTGCGAGAGCGTCGCGATGAACTCGCGCGCGCGCGGCGCGAGATCATCGCCGACCTTCACCAGCGGCACGATCTCCCAGTCATCGGCGAGACTCGCGTCGAGTGCGCTGAGCGCGTAGGCGCAGCCGCCCCATTCGGTTACCGGCTCCGAACGCGGATCGCGCCCGTAAATCGTGTCCCACACGAAGGTGCTGATGACGCCGAGTCGTTTGCGCCGCATCATCTCAGACGGCTCCGAGGCGTTGCTGCTTGAACGTCGCGACGGCTCCGACCATGCCGGCGCTGCTGCCCAACGTGCCGACGACGATGCGGCACGCCTCGACGGCCGGGCGGAAGGCCCGTCGCTTCACTTCTGCGCGCAGCGGCTCGAAGAGCGGCTCCCCGGCCTGCGTCACGCCGCCGGTAATGACGACGATGTCGGGATTCAGAATGTTGAGGAGATTCCCGATGCCGGTGCCGAGGAACCTGGCGGTATCGCGCACGACTTCGAGCGCGAGCGAGTCGCCGGCGTTCGCGGCGGCATAGATCGTTGCGGCGGTGAGCTCGCCGAGCTGTCCGTCGACCATCCGTCGCAGCGACGACACCTCGTCGCGCTCGAGCGCCTCGCGCGCACGCAGCGCGATCGCGGGGCCCGACGCGTACGCCTCCAGGCAGCCGTAGTTCCCGCATCGGCAGTAGCGCCCCGTGGAGTCGATGGTCGTGTGCCCGATCTCGCCCGCGACATCCGAGGAGCCGTGATAGAGCACGCCATTGATGATCAGTCCGCCGCCGATGCCGGTGCCGATCGTGATGCCAACGACGTTCTTCGCGCCCTGAGCCGCGCCCTTCCACCACTCACCGATCGTCGCACAGTTCGCGTCGTTGTCGAGCGCGACGGGGAGGCCGACGCGCGTCGAGATCGAATCGCGCAGCGGAAAGTCGCGCCAGCCGAGATTTGGCGCGACGACGACCATGCCGCGCTCGCGGTCGAGCGGTCCGGGCGCGCCGACGCCGACGCCGAGGAAGTCCTCCTGGCGCGCCTTTTCGCTCCTGGTGACGTCGGCGATGACGTCGCCGACCATCGCCGCGATGCGATCGACCACCGCCTCCGCGCCCTCCTCGGCGTGCGTCGATGCCTGACGCACGGCGAGCTGGCGGCTGCCGTCCTCGGGCATCGCACCGACGACGATGTTCGTGCCGCCGAGATCCACGCCGACTATGAAGTGCTCGCTCACGGGTGAACCCATTCGTTCGCACGCGCGGTCGAGATCGAGTCGGCAGCGCGAGGGTCAACTCGCATTGAGCACCTCATCCACCGCAGCCGTGACCGCGTCGACTTCGAGCTCGCGCATGCAGCGCCAGTGCCCGAGGGGACAGCGGGGTGGACCGTGATGGTGGCAGGGGCGGCAGGCAAGCGCGTCGAGTCCCAGGGAGATGGAGTGCGGAGCCAGCGGACCGAAGCCAAAATCTTCGACCGTCGGCCCAAAAATGGTGATCGTCGGCGTGCCCATGGCCGAGGCCAGATGCTGCGGCGCCGAATCGTTCGTGACGAGCAATTTTGCACGTCCGATTAATTCGGATGAGGCAAGCAACGACAACGAAGCCGTGCCGTCAACCACCCCTTGCGCGCCGGAAAATTTCGCGATAGATGCGGCCTCCGAACCGTCCGCCGGGCCGCCTATGATCGCGATCCTGAAGCGACGCCCGAGCTCCTTCGCGAGCTGCGCATAGTAGGGCCAGCGCTTGGTCGCCCAGACGCTCCCGGGGGCGAGTGCGATGATCGGACGATCGTCGCTTCCCGCGCCGAGTAGCGCATCGACCGCCGAGCGCTCCGCGTCGCCGGGGAAGAGCTTCGGCCGCAGCGTGTCCGCGGTCGGCTCCGGCGGCGTGAGTCCGGGGAAGGCCAGGCGCCAGAGTCGCTGCGCGTGATGCACATCCTCGCGGTACGGCACGACCTGCGTGTAGAGCATTGTCGTCATCGATCCCTCGAAGCCGACGCGGTCCGCGAAGCCGGCAACCGTCGCCAGGGCCGCGCTCCGCACCGAGCGCTGCGCGAGGTACGCGCGCGAGGTGGCGCGATCCGGCGCGGTCACCTCGCGCAGCCGCGACGCGAGCGTCCGGAAATTACGCTGCCCGAGATCGCCCGCGCGCTTGTCGTAAACGAAGAGCTCGTGAATATCGGGATTGCGCGCGAGCAGCGGTGCCGACGCGGGCGTCACGACCACGTCCACCGGACCCCGCTTGGCGAGCTCCGCAATGAGCGGGGTGGTAAGCACGGTGTCGCCGAGGAAGCTGGTCTGCACGACTAGCTGGTGTGGGCCCGTCGCAGCAGCGAGGGCCATCAATCCACCTGCAGCACCGCGAGAAACGCTTCCTGCGGTATCTCGACGGAGCCGACCTGCTTCATGCGCTTCTTTCCTTCCTTCTGCTTCTCGAGCAGCTTGCGCTTGCGCGAGATGTCTCCGCCGTAGCACTTCGCGAGAACGTCCTTGCGGAGCGCCTTCACCGAGCTGCGCGCGATGATCTTGTTCCCGATCGCCGCCTGGATCGCGACTTCGAACAGCTGGCGCGGAATCAGCTCCTTCAGCTTGTCGGCGATCTTGCGTCCCCAGTCGTACGACTTGTCGCGATGGATGATCACGGAGAAGGCGTCTATCGGATCGCCGTTGATCAGCATCTCGAGCTTCACGAGATCGCTCGTGCGGTAGTCGAGCATGTCGTAGTCGAGGCTCGCATATCCCCGGCTGATCGTCTTCAGCTTGTCGAAGAAGTCGAGGATGATCTCGCCGAGCGGAAACTCGAAGTCGAATTCCACGCGGGCGGTGTCGAGATACGACATGTTCTTGTAGACGCCACGGCGTTCGGTGGCGAGCGTCATGATCGGCCCGATGTATTCGGACGGCGCCATGATGCGCGCCTTCACGAATGGTTCCTCGATCTTCGAGATCGTGCCGGCGTCGGGGAGCTTCGCGGGACTTTCGAGCAACTCCATCGTGCCGTCCGTGCGCCAGACGTGATACTCGACGCTCGGCACCGTCGTGACGAGATCGAGATCGAATTCGCGCTCGAGGCGCTCCTGCACGATCTCCATGTGCAGCAGCCCGAGGAAGCCGCAGCGGAAGCCGAAGCCGAGCGCGGTCGACGTCTCGGGCTCGTAGTTCAGCGAGGCATCGTTGAGCTGGAGCTTCTCGAGCGCGTCGCGGAGTCCCTCGTACTGCGTCGTATCCGTGGGGTACAAACCCGAGAATACCATGGAATGGACGTCCTTATAGCCGGGAAGCGGCTCGACGTCGGGCTTCGACGCGTCGACGACGGTGTCGCCGGCGCGCGTCTCCTTCACCGTGCGCACGTTCGCCACCACGAAGCCGACCTCGCCCGGTCCGAGCGATTCGGTCTCGACCTGGCGCAGCTGATTGTAGCCGACCTGCGCGACCTCGTACGAGAGCCCCGAGCCGGCCGCGAAGCGGATGTGCATCCCGGGCTTGAGCGTCCCGTCGATCACGCGCACGCTCGGCACGGCGCCTCTGTACCGGTCGTAATACGAGTCGTAGATGAGCGCGCGCAGCGGGGCATCAGCATCGCCGACGGGCGCCGGAACGCGGCGTACGATCGCCTCGAGGAGCTCGGGGATGCCGAGTCCTTCCTTCGCGCTCACGAGGAGGATGTCGTTCTTGTCGGCGCCGATGAGATCGTGGAGCTCCTGCTTGCGGCGCTCCGGCTCCGCGCCCGGAAGATCGATCTTGTTGAGGATCGGGATGATCTCGAGCCCGGCGTCGAGCGCGAGGAAGAGATTCGACAGCGTCTGTGCCTGAATCCCCTGCGATGCGTCGACGACGAGGATCGCGCCCTCGCATGCGGCGAGCGAGCGCGACACTTCGTAGGTGAAGTCGACGTGTCCCGGCGTGTCGATGAGGTTGAACTCGTACGCCTCGCCGTCGTTGGCGTTGTACGTCATGCGAACGGCGTTGAGCTTGATCGTGATGCCGCGCTCGCGCTCGAGATCGAGTGTGTCGAGCACCTGCGCCTTCATCTCCCGCTTCTGCAGCATGCCCGTGGCTTCGATCAACCGGTCGGCGAGCGTCGACTTGCCGTGGTCGATGTGCGCGACGATGCAGAAGTTGCGGATGTGATCGAGCTTCAACGGTGATCCGGGTCGTGGGGGCGGGGAATCAGAAAATATAACGGGCTCGGCACCTCGCCGTCGGATGAATGACAGTTGGAAATGCCTTAGCCCGCGCCTAGCTTCCTCCCTTCAATGGATACGGCACGCGCGACGCGCGCCGATCTGCTCGATCCCGCAACGATTGCGGCGCTCGGCCGGATCGAAGTGACTGCACGGTGGATCGTCGACGGCTTCCTTTCAGGGCTGCATCGTTCGCCACGAAAGGGATTTTCGGTGGAGTTCGCCGAGCATCGTCCGTATCAGGCGGGCGATGAGCCTCGTCACGTCGATTGGAAGCTCGCGGCGCGTGCGGATCGATGGGCCGTGAAGCAATACGAGGAGGAGACCAATCTCCGCGCGACGCTCGTGCTCGACGTGAGCCGATCGATGGCCTGGAGCGGCGCCGCCGCTCGCCTCACGAAGCTCGCGTACGCCGAGCGGCTCGCCGCGGCGATCGCGCTCCTGTTTCTTCGACAGCGTGATGCGGTCGGACTCGTGCGCTTCGATGATGTCGTCCGCTCGTCGGTGCCGCCGCGCGTGCGCACGGGGCAGTGGGTGCGCCTCGTCGCCGCGCTCGAGGAGCCGGGATCGGGGCGCGCGTCGCATGCGGCGAGCGCACTCGAGGCGGCGGGGCGACTCATCGCGCGACGCGGGATGGTCGTGCTGATCTCGGACTTGCTCATGGATCCCGACGACGTCGTGCAAACGGTGCGCGGGCTGCGGCACGCAGGACATCAGGTAGTCGTGATGCACGTGCTCGACCCTGCGGAGCTCGATCTGCCACAGTCGAGCGAGGCGTTGTTCGTCGATCCGGAGAGTGGCGTCGAAGTGGCGGCCACGGTCGCGGATGTGCGCGCGATGTATCAGGCGACGGTGCGCGAGGCGCTGGTCGAGTGGCGGCGCGCGCTCTCGGCGTACGGCGCGTCGTACGAGCCCGTGATCACCGATGCGCCGTTCGGCATCGCGCTCCGCCGCGCGTTCGCAGCTCGGCAGGAAGCTCCGTAGTGGGTTTCCTCGCGCCACTCTGGTTGCTCGCCGGCGCCGCGGCCGCCGTGCCGCTGCTCATCCATCTCATGCGCCGCCGCGCGGGCGCGCGCATCGAATTCCCCGCGGTGCGCTATCTCCTGCGCGCCGAGCGCGAGCACAGCCGCGACCTTCGTCTGCGGAATCTGCTGCTCATGCTTTTGCGCGTTGCCGCCGTGTTGCTCATCACGCTCGCCGCTGCACGGCCGGTGATTCGCATGGCGGGGGGCGGGCACGCGCGCACGGCACTCGCCGTGGTGCTCGACAACTCGCTCAGCACATCGGCCATCGTTGGCGGGCGCCCGGTGCTCCAGCAGCTGCAGGCGCGGGCGCGCGACATCATCCGTCGATCATCCACTGCCGATCGCATCTGGCTCGTCACCGCCGACGGCGTCGTGCACGGCGGGAGTCGCGATGCGGTGCTCGATGCCGCGGCGCACACCGAGCCGTTTGGAGGCTCGGGCGATCTCCGTGCGGCGACCGCGCGCGCCGCGGCGCTTGCGCGCTCGGCCGCGCTGCCGGCGAAGGAGGTCGTGGTGATCACCGATGGCCAAGCATCGAGCTGGCACGATCCGCTCTCGCTCGGCGACGTCCCGCTGCACGTCTATCTCCCCGCCGGCCCCGCGCCGGCGAATCACGCCGTGATCGATGTGCGCGCGATCCCGACGCGCTGGACGCCGCGCGGCGCGGTGCGCGCGCGACTGCTCGCCTCCGATTCCGCGACGTACCGCATCACCCTCGAGGGGCGCACGCTCGCGCGCGGGATGGCGGCGCGCGACGAAGAGATCGTGTTGCGCGCCGAGCCGCCGGAGCGCGGGTGGAATGCCGGCACGGTGGAGCTCGAGCCCGACGAGCTGCGCGGCGACGACGTGCGCCACTTCGCCGTGTGGATCGGACCGGCGCCCGCGGTCTCGCTGCATCCGCTCGCCGGCCCGTTCGCGCGCAGCGCTCTCGATGCGCTCGTGCAGAGCGGGCGCGCGGGGATCGGCAACGAGATTGGCTTCGCTCCCGCAGATGAAGTGACGAAGCTGCCCGCGCTGCTCATCGCGCCTGCGGATCCGGTGAAGCTCGGCGCCGCGAATCGTACACTCGAGAAGCTCGGCATCCCGTGGCGCTTCGGCGCCGCCGTGCACGGCGAGTCCATGGTGCGCGCAGCGGACAGCACGCGCGCGCTCGATGGCGTCACCGCGGAGTCCCGCTACGCGCTAACGCACATAGCGAGCGCCGAGCGCACGGACACGCTGGCGAGCGCCGGTGGCGCGCCGTGGATCGTGGCCGGTCCGCAGTACGTGCTCGTCGCGTCGCCGCTCGCCCCACCGGCGACCACCTTCCCGCTGCATGCGTCGTTCGTGCCCTGGCTCGACGACATGCTCTCGCAGCGACTCAGCGGTGAGGGCGGCATCCCGCGCGACGTCGCGCCCGGCGC
>JBBRYY010000050.1:0-19513 GCA_038237245.1 Gemmatimonadales bacterium
CGACCAGCGGGATGCGCGCGACCAGCGGGATGCGCACGACATTTCGGCGTATCTGTACACGCTGCGGTGAGTCGAATTTGCACGGCGAGCCCTGGAGTGACAGCTGGCGACGAAGGCGTGAGACCACGATCGCCGGAGTTCTCACGGTCGCGGTAGTCTCGCCGTCTGCTTCTCCGCGAGGCGCGGCAAGTCGTGAGACGATTGACGGAATCGGGCATGCCTTCGCATTCATCACGAACTCGATCCGTGGGGACGTGAATCAAGAGAAAATCAAGAGAGAATCAAGAGAGAATCAAGAGCTGTCGCGGCGCCGAATCAATTGTCACTCAAGCGTAAGGTGGCACCATGCATGCTTCCAGCACTCCCATGTCTGATTCGTCAAACACGAGGCTGGAATGATGAAGGCGTCGCTATTCTCCGTTATGGCTGCTCTCATCGGCACCCTCGCACTCGCAGCACAGGCCTCTGTCGCCCAGACTTTTCACGTCGTTGAATCCGAGATCGGCGGCGATGGCGGCACTGACTATCTTACTGCCGAAGCAGGGACTGGTCGCGTCTTCGTCTCGCGCGGAACGCACGTCATGGTCATCGATGGCGTCTCCGGCAAGGTGCTGGGCGACATCCCCAACACTCCACGAACGCACGGCATCGCTCTGGTCGAGAAGGCGGGACACGGATTCATCACGAACGCTGGCGACTCGACCGTCACGATGTTCGACCTCAAGTCGCTCGCGGTGATTCGTAAGATCACGATCGCAGCCGGTGGACTCGACGGTATCATGTACGATGAGCCCGATGCGCGCATCGTCCTCACGAATCACAGCAAGCCGGCTGGAACGGTCGTCACGCTGGATCCGAAATCTGGTGACGTGCTGGGCCAGGCCGAGCTCGAAGACGATGGGCCTGAGGGCGCGGCAGCCAATGGTCGTGGACAGATATTCGTCAACAATGAAGGAACGAGCACGATACAGGTGGTGGATGTGAAGTCGATGAAGGCGATCGCGTCGTGGCCACTCTCCCCGTGCGAGGGGCCGACGGGCATCGCCTACGACAAGGCGAGCAATCGCATCTTCGCCGGCTGCCGCAAGTCCTCGGTGGTCGTCGACGGCACGAGTGGCAAGGTGGTCGCCACCATCGCGAATGGTGATGGAGTCGACGCGATCGGCTGGGACGCATCACAAAAGCTCATTTACATTCCCGCGGGCCGGGACAGCAGCGTGACCATCGTGCACCAGGATTCGCCCAACAAGTACTCCGTTGTCGCAACGGTGCCGACGATGCGCGGTGCGAAGACCATCGCCGTCGATCCCGTACGGCATGTCGCGTATCTCTTTCAACCCGAATATGGACCCACACCTGCGGGCGCGCTCCCCGGCCCCGACGGTCGCCCACCACGAGGACCAATCATCGCGACTCGCTTCTTCGCGATAACGCACTGAGCATCGTGGTGAATGTCGCCGCGGCGCGCCGCGCCGTCGTTTGCTGGGTGAAGGATGCGCGTTCGGTGGATCTCTACTACGCTGGCACCGCGATCGCATCGGTGGCGGCCTTCGCGATACTCACCGTCCTGGTGGTGACGGGAAGGACAGCGGTCATTGACCACGACCTGATTCACGCGCTGTGGGCGAACAGCTCCGCTACGCTCACCGCTGTGCTGCTGGGCGTCACGTTCACGTCCGGCCGACTCGCGATATTCGTCGCGATCGCATTTGCCGTCCTGCTCTATCGGACGTACGGCTCGCGCACCTCGGTGTACTACGTAATTGCCTGCCTCAGCGCGCAGCTGCTCAACCTCGTATTGAAATACGGAGTGCACCGCGCGCGGCCGCACGGGATTAGTCCACGCCTGACGGCAGCGGGTGGCCCCTCCTATCCGTCGGCCGACGTCATGATGGCTGTCGTCGTTTTCGGGCTAGGAACGCTGATACTCAGCCGCACACTTGCGTCGAGCGGTAATCGGGCGACCGTACGGGCGGTTGCGGTACTATTCATCATCGCGTCCGCAGTCGCCCGCGTCTATCTCGGCGCCCACTGGCCCACGGACGTTTTCGGTGGCTTCCTCGCGGGCGTGGCTTGCTTGGCCGGCTGGGCAAGCGGCGCGTTGCGCGGAAGAGCAAGTGACCGGATGATCTCACCAGCGACGCATCGGCCGACATTCGGCACGAACGTAACTTGATGCTCCCCAATCGGACATTTTAGCGAACATGAACGGATCGGTAGGTACGCTGCTCGACGGAATCATTTCCTCAACGTGCGGCGAAGGATGAGTCTCGGCCAGATCGAGCAGGCGTGGCGGCGCGGCTGGATGCGCTCGATCGGCATGCTGTCCGCAGGCGAGCGCGTCGCGAAGCTGCCGCGCTGGAGCGAGCGCCCACACGCCGTGCTGTACATGCGCACGCAGGGGATTGGCGACCTGATTCTCGCGACCGGAGCGATTCGCGCGATTGCGCGTGCGCAACCGTCCATCGTGCTCGATGTGCTCACCACGGCACAGGCTTCGCCGGTGCTCGAGCACAACCCGTACGTCCGCCGTGTGCACGTGCTCCCGCACCGCCTCCTCGGCGTTCTCGAAGTCGTGCGCGCGATTCGACGCGAGAAGTACGATGTGGTGATCGATGGAAAGATCACTCGAGGGGCCTCGTTCATTCGCAGCCCCGCGTTGACGCTGGCATCGAGGGCGCCCTATCGTGTTGGTGTCGGCGGCGGCAATCATCCGCTGGTCTTCAACGTGTGTGTCGATCGATTCGATCGCGCCACAACGCACATGATCGAGGGAAGCGCGGCACTCGCGACTCCCTTCGGCGTCGATCTCCAGACCACCGACTTTCGTCCCGAGATCTTCCTGTCGGAGACGGAAACGGTGGTTGCCAATGAAGTATGGTCCAGCGCCACTGGACGCGATGAAAATCGTCGCGAGCGATGGCTGATCAATATCTCGGCGGGAGCCGCGCTGCGCCGCTGGTCGAACGACCGGTGGACCGCGCTCGTCAAGTATCTGCGCGCGCACCGTCCGGATGCGACCATCATCATCGTGGGGAGCTCTACCGAGTGGAGCTCGGTCTGCGATGTGGCGTACGAGGGCGACGCGGTCGCCGTGCCGACGCGGCGACTTCGCGATGTCCTGGCGTTGGTCGGGACGAGCACGCGCGTGATTACCACCGACACTTCGATCACGCACGCCGCTTCGGCGTTTCGTATTCCGACGATGATTCTCATTCAGCGGGGGCTCACACAGTGGCTCCCGTGGCAGACGCCGCATAGCATCGCATATTGGTCAGGCTCGACGATCGAGTCGCTGAGCGTAGCCAGTGCGTGCGAGGCGTTGGACGATCTGCTGCAATGCCTGCACCCGAGTTAGCCGAGGGTCATTGAATGCGTGAGGCGCTCCGACTTCCCGTGACACTCGCCGAGACTCTCGTGGCCGTCGTTGGTGCGCGATTCAATCTTCGCGGTACGTATCGGCCGACGCTTCACATCTGGAGCCGCGGTCTGGCGCTCTTGTGCGATCGCAACGGTGGATTCGACTACGTGCGCAAGCAGCGCGGCGGAGGTCGCCCACCCATCGCCTACGATCCTGCTGATTATGCTGCGATTCGCGATGGAGAGCTCGTCTGGGTGCGCGCCAGCTCCCTGGCGGACTTCGTCGAGCGCACATTGCCGACCATCGACGCGAAGTTCGCACTCATCACGGGCGATGAAGACCTGGCAATTCCCTCGGGCCTCGAAAGCGCGGGCGACCTTCTCGCAAGCCCGAACGTCGTGTGCTGGTTCGCACAAAACGTCGATGGCACCGACACCACCGGCAAAGTCCATCCGATCCCGATCGGCGTCGACTTTCATACGATCGCGAACGGACGCCGATGGAAGCACTGGCAAGCAACGCCCGCGCAACAGGAGGCGGAGCTCGAACGGATTCGCGCGAGGATGATCGGCACCTCCTCTCGTCTCGTAAAGGCCCACGCTGATTTCCATTTCAATAAAGGGCGTCGCCTCGATCCCGAGTCACGCGATGCGGTGTGGAAAAAGCTCGCCGACAATCCGAACGTCGACTTCCAAATGCGGAAGTTGCCGCGCTACGAGCTCTGGCGAGTGAAGACACGCTATGCATTCGCGATATGCCCACCGGGAAATGGTCTCGACTGCCATCGTACGTGGGAATCCCTCCTTCTCGGCAACATCCCGATCGTCAAGCGTTCGTCTCTCGATGAGCTGTACGCCGGCCTTCCGGTGGCGATCGTTGATGACTTCAGTGAAGTCACGAGCGAGGCCTTGGGTCGATGGCACCGCGAATATCGCAATCTCTTCGGGACGCCAGAGGTCCAGGAGCGTCTCACCAATCGATTCTGGATCGACCGGGTGCGGCACCATCTCAACGACGCAATCTCAGCGCAGTCGGAAGCCAGTGTGTAATCGACACGTCAGGTCGCGCGGATAGTATCCGCACATCCAGCCTCCGGAGATACAGATGCGTCTCACGCCCCTCTACAGCGTGGCTGCGAAGAAGGCGGCAACGGCACACTCGAAGCCGACGACCTGAACGACGCCTGTGAATGACCGACGCCGGTACCACTAAGCACGAGATCTCCGCCCGGGCAGGAGTGCGGCTATTCGTCGCACTTGCCATCATCGGAGTGCTGCTTGCCGGCTTTGCCGCGCTCGCAGATGAATTCAGTGAGCCAGGGCGTCTCGCGCGACTCGATCTTTCCGTGCTGAACTGGCTTCAGCTTCACGGAAGCGAGCGTGGCGAGCGCGTGTTCCAAATCGTGAGTTGGCTCGGCGCCCCCGTTCTGTTCGTGAGCGACATCGCAGTGGCGATCGTACTCGCAGTGCGCCGGCGCTGGCATTGGTTTACGCTCTGGGGAGTCGCGATCGTCGGCGGCGTGCTATTGGACGAGGCACTCAAGCTCGCCTTCCGACGCGCACGTCCCGAAGTCGCGTCGGAGTTCATCTCGAGCGGATCGTGGAGCTTTCCGAGCGGGCATGCGATGAACGCGCTGGTGGGGTACACCATGCTTGCCTATCTGCTCCGCGCCCATGTCGCGAGCGCGAGCACCCGGTTGTACCTGTCGCTGGGCGCTGCGATCCTTATCGCCGCCATCGGCTTCAGCCGCCTCTACCTCGGCGTACACTATTTCAGCGATGTGATTGCCGGATATCTCGCGGGAGGCGCGTGGGTGCTGGCGTGCATTGCAGTCAACGAGCGGTACTACCGGCGCTGATAGACATCGATGGCGTGATATCCTGTGCGACCCATCCACTGCGACCCAGCCACATCGACAGGTCGCTAGCGCGCAGCCGGCGGCGAGAAAATCCGTGGATCGACGGGGACGTTCGTTTGAACGTCGCGGTACTTCTCCCGCTGCACGAGCTTCCCGTCGCGATACACCTCGACGGTTTCCGAAAGCCACCCGGCAGGGACCTTCACGTAGTTGTCGAAGCGCATGTCGATAGTCCTGCTCGTGTCACGCTCGTCGGGCTGAATGCCACGCACGAACAGGAGTCTCTCCTTGTCGATCCACAGTTGGTACGAGTGCAGATCGCTGACTGCGCCGCCGATTACGTACACCGGTCGCCCCTTCCACGTGTCTTCGCGCACCGGCGTCATTGGAAAGTGCTCCGCATCCAGCACCGTGAGCGTCGTCTCTGCAGGCTGCCGGTAGACGTCGAATCCAATGATGAGAAGGATGTTGCGATTGGCGGTCCGCGTGAGGGTGCTATCGCGGCGCCACACGAAGGACGAGTCCCCTGCGTAAACGATGGACAGAGTCCCGGTCGCGCGCTCCACGTCGATCCGCAAGTGTCCGGGCAGCATCGCACGCTCCCGCCACGTCTCGATTACCATCGTATCGGCTGGCGTCCGGCGCGTCGTCGTCTGCGTGAAGCTCAGTGTCTTGTACCACGTAGCCGCGTATTTGTCGTGCATCGCGCGAATCACCGCCTCGCCGTTCGCCGGCGATGCCGCCTTGGGTCGAGTGAGAAACACGCCGGCCGGCGCGACCACCGCGGCGATGACTGCCAGACGCAGTCCGATTGCCGAGAACGAGATCATGCGTGCTCCTGTGCGGCGTAGTTCGCAGTGATGCTGTTATCCAGTGCGGACGATGCAGTGCGGCCAGCTTCACTCATACATCGTCGCAGGATCGGTTGCTGCAAGCTCCGTAAGAAAGGAGGCGATGCGCGCTGCAACGGCATCGAAGAATCGCTTCCCTTTCTCTGGCGATGCCTTGGCCGGATTGCCGGTGCCGGTGTCCGCCGACACGCGCGTCCACGGGCGTGGCGCCCAGACCCACCCTTCGCGCAACGCCGCTATCGACGCCCGCTTCTGACTTCCATCGCCCGCGTCGGACAATGGCAACACCAGCTCCGGCACGATGTGCTGCATGACGCTCGTCTCGAGCTCCCCGGCGTGATCGCCCGGTTCATCGAAATACGTCTTTGCATCCACGCACGTCCACCAGTTGCGACCCCAAGCACACTTTCGGCCGTCCTCCCGCTCAGTGGCCGGCCCCGTGTACGGATGGGATAGTCTCGTGCTACTTCAGCATTTATTGGACGATGGACTCTCCAAGTCGGCGATTGCCCAGCGCCTCGGCGTGAGCCGGCGTGCCGTGTACCACTGGATCGCCACCGGTCAGCTCACACGGGACGTCAAGACATCACGTCGCTCGAGGACGCGAGCCAAGCCGGTCGCCTGCTGCATCGCATGAAGACGCTCGGCTTTCCGTCGCTCCTGATCGTCGATGAAATCGGCTACCTCCCGATCAGTCGTACCGGCGCCATGCTCCTCTTCCAGCTCATGTCCCGCCGCTACGAGCACGCCTCGACGGTGCTCACGTCCAACAGGGGCTTCGAAGAATGGGGCGAGATCTTCGGGGATGATGTCATGGCCGCCGCCTTCATCGATCGTCTCGTACACCACTGTCACATCGTCAACATCCGGGGCAACAGCTATCGCATGCGGCACCACGCGGAACTTCACCGCGCGCTCGGGACCGCACGGCAGGCGCCTGCTCGTGATCCCCAGCACTCTTCCCGCTCTCGCGCAAGGGAGGCCTCAGCGACCTGACGGCTCGCACCCGTATCCCTACGTGCAATTCTGCCCGGTGAAAGTGCGCAATTCTATTCCGGTGTTGACACGCGCTCCAATCGTCGACAGAAAGCACTATCGGTCGAAACCACCACGCACGGAATCGCGCTCGCGGCCGGGTGGTACCGGAAACCCGTCGGGTGTCAAACAGACGCGATCAGTGCACCATTCCTTCGCTTCATCGTTGGTCAGAAATCGCATTCTTATCTCGAGATTGGCCTAACGCTCGCGTTTTGCTGCAGCGGTCAATAGTAAGATGCGCCGGCCGAGCGCAGCGAGGAACACGCGCCACCTTATGGCCGCTGACAGCAGCAACGCAAAGTTGGGCAGCACGGGGCCGACTGCTATGGTTTGCGGTGGTCGGCCAGCCACGCGACCGCCGCACTGGGCAGCCATTCGTGACCGCCGTTGAAGATGCTCACGCGCGATGCACCGGCCTTGCGTCGCAAGAAGAGGCGGCGGCCCAGGAGCGGATCCGTGGCCGTATCCGCAATCGTCGGGTGTGGCAGGCCGGGTCCCGCACCCAAGAGGGCCGCGATGTCTCCGTCCGACACAATGCCCGGCGCTATCGCTTGAAACGCGCGCAGGGTCTGCGAGAAGGCGACGGTGCTGTCGAACCGGCCCGCTGCGAGGTCGAGCGGCACGGGCCAGTGCTCGTGCAGATACGTGAGCGGGGAGCGGGCCCGAAACGCCGCCGCCGTAGAGGCGCTGATCTCGGGACCGCCCCCGAAGCAGCTACGCACCATCGCCCCATATTCATCCGCTTGGTGCACCACGTACCAGTCGCGGAAGTCACTAATGCCGACCCATGCGCTCGCGGCAGCCCACGGGTCCGGATGCCGTGCCGCCATCAGCATGGTCATATAGCCGCCCCCCGACATTCCCAGGAGGTAGATGCGGCGATCGTCGACTTGATAGTGTTGCCGCGTCCACGCCACCGCATCGAGGATATCCTGCTGTGACACATCGGACCCGCATGCCTCCGGATGATTATTGGGCCCCCGAAAGTTGGGGGCGAGGAGTAGCCATCCACGGTCGCGCGCCTCGCGTTCGACCGTCGAGTCCCGCTGCTCGGCATCGAAGCTCCACGTGTGGAGCATGACCATTAACGGCGCCGGCGCGGCCGTAGGCGTCGGCAGCGAGAGGTAGGACGGCTGCAGGCTCCCGTCGACAGAACTGCGTATCTCGACGCGGTATCGACCGGGTGCGCTCGGCACCGCGTCCTGTGCGTGGAGCACGCCGGCCGGAGCAATGGCGAGCAGGACGAGCCAAGGGATGCGTCCCATCTTCACATCGCGACTCCTTGAGTAGTGCTGCCTAACGTCCTGGCCTTCAGCTGCGAACGCACCTGAT
The DNA here is from genome assembly GCA_038237245.1 of Gemmatimonadales bacterium. Classification (GTDB taxonomy): domain Bacteria; phylum Gemmatimonadota; class Gemmatimonadetes; order Gemmatimonadales; family Gemmatimonadaceae; genus FEN-1250. The sequence continues at coordinate 8,441 of JBBRYY010000050.1, forward strand.
GGATATCAGATCACACGAAGATGCGTGATGCGGTCGTCTGTTGCAACGGCGGGTTAGGCAGAGCGCCACGGAGAAGCCCCAAGCGCACGGACACCCCGGTGGGCGGGTACAGCTGAATTCTGGTCCGCGAGGAGTGACGTTTTGACATCGTTGGCGGCTTGGCCCAAACTCCGGGGATCGGAGCCAATGAGGACCAAGTCATGCGCACCAGCCGGTTCACGAACGAGCAGATCGTCCAGGCGCTGCGGCAGGCCGAGAGCGGCACGTCCGTAGCCGACATCTGCTGAAAGCTGCAAGTCACCGAGACCACGTTCTACCGATGGAAGAAGAAGTTCACGGGGCTCGACGTCAGCGATCTGCGCGAGTTGCGACAGCTGCGCGAGGAGAACCGGAAGCTCAAAGGTTTGGTCGCGGAGTTGAGCCTGGATAAGACGATCCTCCGCGAGGCGCTCCGAAAAAAATGGTGAGCCCGGCCTCGAGGCGCGAGCTGGTGGACTGGGCCAAGCATGGCTTCCAACTCACCGAGCGCCGGGCGTGCGGAGCTGTGTCGGTCGGACGATCGATGGTCCGCTACGCGAGCGTGAAAGCGCCCGACGCGCCACTACGCGCGCGCCTGCACGAGCTCGCGCGCGATCGACTCACGTTCGGCTATCCAGGGTTGCACGTGCTGCTCAGGCGCGAAGGGTGCTTGCCGCAATGAATGATGAGATGAGCCGCGAATGACGTGATCACCCGCTGCAGCGCAATGGCGACTCCCGCGGTGATGAGGCCGAGCGCACCGCCCACGATGCGGGATCAGGCTGCCGGATCTGGAACGCGCCAACGATCACGATCACGATCCCAAGAAGCGGCACGCCCTAGCGCATCCAGAAGCGGATGCGCTTCGCCTCGTGCCCACGCAGCTCGACTCGTATCGCAAGCTGCACGTGCCAGCGCAACACACTGATCCAATTGATCAGTGCGACGGTGAGCCGCACGCGTTGCTCGGTAACGCCATTCAGCTTGAGCACTCAAAGGGCAAGCCGCGCGCCGAACGAGCACAAGAAACCGGACGCGATCCGCTTGACGAGCCTGCCAGCGCGCCGTATGGTGTGAGCGGCTCCTCCGGTCCCGCCCGCCTCGCCGAGCTGGCCTCGTCATCGGGACCCTCGTCGGCATTCACGGCTCACTCCGAGGTCTCGTGCGCGTAATTTCTCGCCTGCTGTTCGTCGCCGCTCTCTTCGTCGCGACATCGTGGACCATCGCCGCTCAAACGGGAACGATCAAAGGTGTCGTCACCGACACCTCGACCGGCCCCGTCGTCGGTGCCATCGTCACCATCGTCGGCTCGGGGCTGCTCACGCAGACCAATGCGCGCGGCGCCTACGAGTTTCGCGGCGTTCCCGCAGGGAGCCACGTCGTTCGCGTCCGCGCGCTCGGGCATACGCCCGCGTCGCAGACGGTGAACGTCGAACCGACCGGCTCCGTCACCGCAGACTTTTCAATCGGATCCAACGCCGTCGAGCTCGCGCGAGTCGAGGTCGTCGCCGGTTCGCGCGCGCGCCACCAGGCGGCCGACGAGCTCGCGGTGCCGGTGGACGTCTTCACCACCGAGCAGATCCAACAACAGGGGACGACGGAGACGGGACGCATTCTCGCGGCGTTGTCGCCGAGCGTGAACATGCCGCACCAGAGCGTGACGGATGCGAACGACATCGTGCAGCCGTTCACCCTTCGCGGCCTGAGCCCGGATCACACGCTCGTGCTGGTGAATGGATGGCGGCAGCATCAGACGGCGCTCGTCAACACCTTCCCGTACGGCAGCGGCGCCGGCTCGAGCGGCGTCGACCTCAACGCGATTCCGGCGGGCGCGATCGACCGGATCGAGGTGCTGCGCGATGGTGACGCCGCGGACTACGGCTCGGACGCGATCGCCGGCGTCGTCAACATCAAGATGAAGGAAGGGCAATTCGCTCCCTTCGTGAACGTCGAGGGCGGGCGTTACGTCACCAAAGACTATCCCGACGACGGCACCGGCGTCGATATCAACAGCGGCATCGGGCTCAAGCTCGGCCGCGGCTCGGTCACGCTCTTCGGCGAATTCAAGCACGACAATCCGACGAACCGCGCGTGGCCGGACAAGTTCCTCGCCGACGCGAGCGGCAAGGTGGATGACATCGACACGTTGACGGGGACAATCATCCACAAGAACAACGGCATCCCGCAGCCCAACTTTCACTGGGGCGACGGCGAGATCCGCAACGCGCAGGTGTTCGCGAACTTCCGCATGCCGGTGAGCCCTTCAGGCAACACCGAGGTGTACGCCTTCGGCGGCTACAGCAACCACTTCGGCACGGGCAACGGGTTCTGGCGCTACTTCGACGGCAATCGCAACTGGCAGCAGATCTATCCCAACGGCTTCCTTCCGGAGTTCGATCCGACATCAAAGGATTACTCGGCCACGGGTGGATTGCGCACGTCCGTAGGCGGATGGTCGCTCGATTTCGGCGGATCGTACGGGCTCAATTCCTTCGACTACAATCTGCGGAACACGCTGAACCCATCGCTCGGACCATCGCTCTCACCGTGCTCGGTGGAGACACCGTGCGCGCCGGGTCCCGATGGAATTTCCGGAACGTCAGACGATCCAAACGTTCCGAATCAGACGACCTTCTACGCCGGGACATTGCGACGAAGCGAGTACGAGCTCGGCGTCAATGGCTCGAAGGCATTCGAGGTGGGGTTGCACGCTCCACTCAACGTCGCTGCCGGAGTGCTCTTCCGAGGGGAAGACTATCGAATTAAACAGGGCGAGTTCGCGTCGTACGTCAACGGAGGCTCGCTGGATCAGAATGGCGAAGGCCCCGCGCCCGCAGGATCCTCGGTATTCGGTGGATTTCGTCCGGAGGACGCGAGCGATCACAGTCGCACGAACGTGGGCGCATACGTTGATCTCGAAACGAATCTCACGCCGGAGTTTCTCGCGAACGTCGCGGGGCGCTTCGAGCACTATAGTGACTTCGGCTCGAACGTCTCGGGCAAGCTCGCGCTGCGCTATCAACCGGCCAAGCAGTTCGTGATGCGCGGCTCGCTCAGCAACGGATTCCGCGCGCCGGGACTCTCGCAGAACTACTTCAGCCACATCACTACGAACTTCATCGGTGGCGGGGCGTTCGAGATCGGAAACTTCCCTGTGGACGCGCGCGCTGCGCAGATCTTTGGCGCCAAGCCGCTCAAGGAAGAGAAGTCGGTGAACATCAGCGCGGGGATCGCATACACGCCCGCCGAGAGCTTCACGCTCACCCTCGACTACTTCCATATCAAGATCAACGGTCGCATTCTCATGGGTGCCACTTTCGCCGACTCCGTGTCGCAGGCAATCCTGGCCGACTCCGGAGTAGCGGGCATCGCCGGCGTTCAGTTCTTCACGAACGGACTCGATACGAAGACGGACGGCATCGACGCGACCGCCAACTATCGTATGCCCGCCGGTAACGGCACCTTCGATCTTTCGCTGGGCGCCAACTACACCCGCAACAAGATCACGCACGTCGATCCGCTACCCGCGGTGTTGCAGGGGAAGCCGACGGAGATCACGAGTATTCTCGATCTCGTTACGGAAGTCGGCATCGAGAAGGAGCGCCCCGATTGGCGCGGCACGCTCACGGGCCAGTACTCGCTCGCACGCTTTCACGCGCTCGGACGCGTCTCGTACTATGGAGGATTCGATTCGGCGCAACCGAGCTTCACGGATGAGGAGCACTACGGCGGGAAGACGCTGGTGGACACGGAGATCGGCTATCGCTTCAACCAGGTGAATCTTTCGATCGGCGCCCGCAACCTGTTCGACGTCTATCCCGACCAGGCGCGCAAGGAGTACAACAACAACGACAACACTTGGCCGTGGGCAGCCGCGAGCCCGTTCGGGTACAACGGGCGGTATCTGTACACGAAGGCGGAGATCGTGCTGGGGTGGTAAGCGGTAGCATTATTAAGAGGTCAGAACGACCCTCCGGCGAGCGCCGAGGGGTCGCTTCTTATCGGCCCCTCACACCGCGCCTTTGGCAGATGCAGCCTGGACTGCGTATCATGGGGGCTGAGTCGCCGGCTCACCATGGAGGGCGCAATGCGCATCACGACGTATGCGTCGCTGCTGACTCTCGCAGTTGCCGCATCGTGCGTCACGAATCCCGTCGACGCCGACCGACAACCCCGAAGGCTGTTGCTTCGCGGATCCCGTTGAGTTCTGCTGAGCAACGAGTGTCACACCACCTCCCTACCGTGGCGGATCAGATGGTTCCTTCTTGCATCCGCCGGACGCCATGCGCGAGCCAAGATAGCCTCGCAACGACGTGCGGGTGTCACAGACAGCGCCTCGAAATACGCCCGTCACGCAGAGATGAGGTCCCGCTTTCTCTTCGGCTCCTCGCCGAGCCATTCCGGATGAGTTGCAGTCGAATCGAAAATCGATGACGTCTTGAACGGCTCGAACTCACCACGCGCTGCAGCCTGCTTCGTCTTCGCCAGGAGCACCGCGACTTCATCAGTGCTCATCGGACGGAATGTTCGCGCTGCCTCGATCGCCTGGTCGAGAATCGCCATGCTGTCGCAACCCGTGATGACCACAGAGGTCGGCAGGTTCAACGCGTAGTGCAGACATTCGGTCGGCGTCACCGTGTTCGAGCGCAGGATGATTCCATTCGCCATACTCTTCATGCCGAGCACGCCCATACCCATTTTCACCAGCTCGGGTACGACGAGACGCTCGAAGCTGCGGTAGTGCGCATCCATCACATTGAGCGGCATCTGCGCGGTATCGAACGAGAAGCCTCGATCGCGTGCCACCTCGAGCATGTGGAGATGTACGTGCGGATCCTTGTGCCCGGTGAAGCCGATGAATCGGAGCTTGCCCGCCTGCTTCGCATCGAGAAGCGCGAGGTTGGCTCCTTCCTCATCGAAGATCCGGTCGGGATCCTCGAAGCGAATTACCTCGTGGTGCTGAACGAGATCGATGTGGTCGGTCTGCAGTCGCCGCAGCGATTCGGCGAGCTGCTTTGCAGCGTCGCGTCGCGAGCGGCCATCAATCTTCGTCATCAGGAAAACCTTCTCGCGATATCCATCGCGGAGCGCCTTGCCCATGCGGGTCTCGCTCGCGCCTTCATTGTAGTCCCACGAGTTGTCCATGAAGGTGATGCCTCGATCGATCGCGCTGCGGACGATGCGGATGCTCAGCGGCTCATCGACGTGCTTGAGACTGAGGTGCCAACCGCCGAGTCCGATCGCGGAAACCTTCTCGCGTGTGCGGCCAAGCTCGCGTGTGGGAATCTCAGAGGAGGCCTTACTCATGGCGTGCGGGCTGGACATGGAAGGCAGCTCCTTCGACGGTGATGGCTGCGGCGACGGCCGCGCTCGTTCGCGTGACGGCATTGGTGTGAGCGCATCTCGCAAGAGCTGCACCCCGGCTTACCTGGAGGCATTGTGGATCGCCGGCTGCGGCGCTGATCACGTACGAAGGTCGCCCGTGTGGCGCAGAACGACGCGTTGCCGATATTCAGCGCGGACGGTGCAGTGCAGCCCGGCTCACTCATACATCGTCGCAGGATCGGTCGCCGCGAGCTCCGTGAGAAAGGAGGCGATGCGTGCCGCAACGGCGTCGAAGAATCGCTGGCCCTTCTCCGGCGATGCGTTGGCCGGATTGCCGGTGCCGGTGTCCGCCGACACGCGCGTCCACGGGCGTGGGGTCCAGACCCACCCTTCGCGCAACGCCGCTATCGAAGCCCGCTTCTGCCCTCCATCGCCTGCGTCGGACAATGGCAACACCAGCTCCGGCACGATGTGCTGCATGACGCTCGTCTCGAGCTCCCCGGCGTGATCGCCCGGTTCATCGAAATACGTCTTCGCATCGACGCACGTCCACCAGTTGAGCGCGCACAGAAACATCTTCGTGTGCGGCTGCAGCTCGCGGATCATCTGACGGAAGTCGTTTCCCCCATGCCCATTGAAGATGACGAGCTTCGAGATACCCTGGCCTTCGAGTGCGCTCACGAGATCGCGCAGCAGCGCCGCCTGTGTGCTTGGATTCATGTTCAGACACAACTTGATGTCGAGCTGTCCGGTATTCACCCCAAACGGAACCGTCGGAAGGACCACAACCCGCGCTCCGCTCCCCCACGCAATCCGCGCCGACTCGGCCGCGAGCGCATCGCACTCGATGACGTCCGTTGCGTAGGGTAGATGATAGTTGTGCGCCTCGGTCGCACCCCACGGAAGAATCGCCACCTCATATGCTGTTATGGCGACGGTGTTCCAGTTCGTTTCTGCGAGGATCCATGGGCGTAGGGTCATCTGCGCTCCACCACTTTCGCGAACGACTGTACCCACGATTCGAGCGCGCGTCGATCGTCCTCGTCGAACGTCGCTAGCTGCGCCGAGTCGATGTCGAGGACGGCGATGAGCGCGTGCGCGCGATCGAAGACCGGCACTACGATCTCAGATCGCGAGCGCCCGTCACACGCGATGTGTCCCGGGAACGCATCGACATCAGGAACGATCACGGTCTCCTTCCGCGCCGCGGCCGTCCCGCACACTCCTCTTCCGACCTCGATCTCCGTACAGCCGATCGTTCCCTGAAACGGGCCAACGAGAAGCGTCGTCGGCCGCACGAGGCGGTAGAATCCCGTCCATAGATGGCCGAAGCCGAGGTGAAGGACGCACGCCATCGTCGACATCAGCGCGATCTCGTCGGTGACGCCCTCGCACAGCGCATCGAACTGCACGCGCAAGGTGCGGTACGCCTCCGCCTTCGGCAAACCACGAACGTCGAGCTGTGTCTCTGCCATTTTCTCCCGGCCCCGCTGAGTGGACCTCGAAGACTAATATCGGATGCTATCGCTTGGCCATCGATGCCCGCTTCGCGCTCTCCGAGCTCAACAAGTTGATTACCGCGTCGCGCGTCTTCGGATCGTTCGCGTATGTCGTGCGCGTCACGGCCACGAGACTATCGCGCATCGCCGTGATCTGCGCTGGCGTCTTCCCCTTCATCGACGCGTCGAGCTTTGCCGAGAAGTTGGTTCTGTACGTCACGACCGACGACCTGTTGTTCCGCGCCTTCGCGCGCACTCCCTCGTACTTCGTCATCCGTGTCGACAGTCCATCGAAGCGCTTCATGAAGGTCGCCTTTACCTGCTGCTTGCTCGTAGCGAATTTCGCCATCGCGGCGGGGTACGCGAGGTGGCGCGCGAGATTCGAGCTGAAGGTCGCGTACTTATTCTCTGTTGCCACGGCGGCAACCTTCGGCAGCAGCTTCTCCAGCGCATTCGCGGCCGCCTGGCTTCGGTCGCGATAGAGAACGTCCATCGCGGTCGCGATCGCCGTCGCCCGCTCCGCATGTGATTGCAGCTTCGTGTATGACGGCTGTGCAGCCTGGAAGGCCTGGTTCGGGCCGGATGTGATCGCGTCGATCACCTGATCGATGCTCACGTTGAGATTGCCCATGATGCTGTTCGCCATCGCCTCGATCGCGGACTTGGGACTCGTCAGATCACCCGGATGAGTCAGCAGGGATGTCAGCTGGTTCAGCATGTTCCTGAAGGGCGCTGCCACCGCCGCATCGGCGATCTGGTTTGCGGACTTCATCCCTGAACCCTCGCTCTGCCGCGCCTGCGCCATGAATCGCATCACGGTGGAGGCATTCTGATCGCCCGCCGCTTTCTCCTTCGAGATCTCCGCGGACGCGCGGCTCATCTCGTCGAGAAATGCACGGGCGGGTGCCGCGAGCGGAACGGTGGTGGGGCCGGCCGCGGCGAGAGGTGCCGTCATCGTCGGCGACGACTTCGGCGCCGAGAGGTGAACAGGTGCCGCGTTTGGATTGTTCAGCGTCGCACGCGTGGGGTTCGTGGGCGGTGGAGGCGGCGCGGGTGCGACTCTCCGCGCGGCCATCGGCCTCGTCGTCGCGGGGGGCGCCGCCGGCTTCGGCATCGCGTTCACCGTCGGCACGTTATTCACCGTCTTCGCCGCCAGAATTTTGAACTGCGCCTCCTTGCTCGCGAGCTGCGATCCCTGCCCCTCGCTCGCGCGCAGCGCCTTGGCGTTCTGGCTCGTCTCCGCTGTCATGTCGTTGATCGTGCTCATGACCGCTGCCTCCGCCCCGCGCGTCGCGCTACTCGTGGCACCCGACGCCTGATCGAGAAGATTCTGCACGAAACTCGCGAGATCCTTGATCGAGTCGATGAACTCCTGGATGGCGCAGCTCACGCCATCCGTCGCGACCGTCGCCGCACAATCGATGATGCTGTCGCAGCAGTCGGCGAACGCCGGTGAGGCGGCACCGAGCGTGAAGAGCGTGACGAGCGTCACGATGAAGAATTTTCTGCCGGGCATGGGATCCTGGGGCGAGGTCGGGAATGAGCCGCGAGACCCGCCCAGCATAGTCGAGATGCGTTTCCTGCCCGTCTTCCCGCCGTCTCCCGGATGTTCTTCGCCCACAATTCGACGTGGCCGCCCCTCCTTGGAGGGCTATTTACGACATTGTGCTTCGAGCTCCCACCGCGCTTCCCTCGGGCGCTCCACCCGCGCTCGCACCACGCTTCTTCCGCCGAAGAATTTCCGCGCTCGCCAGCGTAAAGAGTAGCCCGACCGGAAACGGCTCAATGAAAGTCATCGCAACGTTCATGAACGGATTCCTCGACCACTCCACGACCTGCGCGGCGTCGGTCGTCTTCTTGTCGATCACCGCCTGGGGCGCTCCCGATGTGCGTGCCCTCGCGATCATCTGTGCAGCGTACTTCTCGTAGAAATCAGGTGCGAATTTGCGATACACGATTTCCCAGCTCGCTACGTAGCACGCGCTGGCGATCAGCGTAATCGAGATCCCCACCGCGAAGCCTCTCCAAAAGCTGATCACGCCGCCGGCCACGTTATCGCGGTACGAGCGAATCCCGAAATACACCATGAGAAAGGCAAGCACCATCGTCGCGTAGCCGAAGATGTAGCCCGTGGTCGGGCTTACATGATCCTCCATCACCATGGAGATCGTCAGCACCAACGCGAAGAAGGCGCCAGCGATGAGTCCAAAGGTCAGCACGATTCGTTTCATTGTGAGGCTCCGCGTTCTGAGGGTTCGGCGAGAATAGGAGCGGGAGCGAGATTCCGCGTCATACTTTCGGATGATTTTCGGCGGCGATCCCGCAAATCACACCTTCGGATGCCCGGGAACCGGGCTTACGGGATGAGCCCCGCCTCTTTTCCGAGCTGCACGGCCTGTGTGCGCCGCCGAGCGCCGAGCTTGTCGAACAGCCGGCTCGAATGCGTCTTCACGGTATTCTCGCTGACGAAGACCTTCTCCGCGATCTCGCGATTGCTCAACCCGCTCGCGATCAACTCGAGAATCTCGAGCTCGCGCGGAGTCACGCCGAGCGACTCGACGCGCGCGTCGTTGCGCACGAAAGTCGAGGGGGCGGGCACCCGGACCTCGCGCACTTCGACCTCGCGCACTTCGACCTCGCGCACCACGATCGTCTCTTTCGCGCGCGTCATCCGAAGCCCGAGCCAGATGCCGGTGGCCGAGAAGACGACGGCAATCAGCCCTCCGTAGATCTCGACGGAGTGCTCGACCACGAGATACTGGTATTCGACGAGGTTGAGTGCGGCGATCAGCACGCCCGCAACGAGACCGAACAGGAGGATGTGCTTCGTCACGACCCTACATTGGCGCCGGACAGCCCACCCCGCAACGACAGCGCGCGGAGCCGGCTCTCGCCCGGCTCCGCGCGCGAGTGCCTGCCTCCGCTAAATCAGTCGCTCGAGATGATCGGATGCAGATTCTTCCCGCGGATGCTCTCGTTGAACGCCGGCACCTCCTGCTTGAGCAGCGCATCGACCTCCACCTTCACCTTCATCAGCCGCGCATGCAACGACTGCGCGACCTCCTTCTGCGATGCGGTCGGCGCATAGTCCGACTGGCCCACGGATCCCGCGAGATACATCAGCTGCTCCGTGATCTGCACTGGCCAACGCACGTTGTCCTGCCCTCGTCCGGTCACCTGCATCTGATAGAGCTTTCGCTCGACAGCGATCACCTTGTTCATGAGCGGCTCGGTGAGCGCCTTGACGTCGGCGCGTGCGCTGTCCTTCCCCGCGATGTCCAGCAGATCCGACAGCTGTCCACGCACGAGCTCGAGATCGTTCACTTGCGTAATGGCGTCGTTGAGGTCCGTCACGATCGCGCGCTGCGTCTCCATCTGCGCGGCGAGATCCTGCTCGGTTCCGCCCGACATCGGATCCTTGAGGATCACGAGAGGCTGCGATTCCTCGACGCCAGCGTACTTGAGCGTGACCGTGTACGTGCCTGGCGGCTCGAGCACCGCGTAGCGGCCGATCCCCGGTGCCTTCTGCCCCTCGTCCGTCACAGCGAACCAGTCCTCGTAGAGCGGCGCCGACCGGATCTTCGCCTCGATCGTCTCCGTGGAACGGAGATCCCAGAACGCGCGATTGAGTCCCGCCTTCACCGGTGCTCGCATGGTGCGCACGAGCGCGCCTGCCGCGTTGGCGATCGTGAACGTCACGCTGTCCTTCTTCGCGCTGTCCACCGTCCCCGGCTTGATCCAGAAGTTGAGCGCCGCACCCTTCGATGGATTCTGTCCGGCGACCTGATCATCCATCTCGGTGAACGGATCGGCGATGAGTCGAAAACGGTACTGATCGCGCGGCTTGAGCAGCGCCACGTTCTTCCCCGCCATCTCCGGCTTCCACTGCTCGAGCGGCGTCAGGTCGTCCATGATATAGAAGCCACGGCCGTACGTCGCGACCACGAGGTCGTGGAAGTGCGGCTGCACGACGATCCCATACACGGGCGCGTGCGGCAGCTCGTTCTGCAGTGGCTGCCACTGCGCGCCATCGTCGAGCGACACGTACAGCGCGTTCTCCGTTCCGAGGTAAAGCAGCCCCTTTCGCGCGGGATCTTCGTAGACCACATGCGCGTACGAGAGCGGCGACTTCGGAATGCCTTTCACGATCAGCGTCCAGCTCTTCCCGAAGTCCGTCGTTTTATAGACCCACGGATCGCGGTTGTTCTCCTGATGTCCGTCGACGGTCACG
>JBBRYY010000051.1:0-18433 GCA_038237245.1 Gemmatimonadales bacterium
GCTCGAGGGGCATCCCGACAACGTGTGTCCGTCGGTATTCGGAGGGGCGACGCTTGCGCTGACGCACGCGGGGAAGGTGATCTTGTCGCCTCTCGATGTGCATCCGTCGCTTGCGTTCGTGTTCGCCGTGCCCGAGTTCGTGCTCGAGACGAAGCGCGCGCGCGCGGCGCTGCCGAACGTCGTGCCGCACGTGACGGCGGTGTCGGCGGCGGCGAAGGGTGCGGCGCTCGTGCGTGGGCTCGCGACAGCGGACGAGGCGATGCTCGCGGCCGCGCTCGACGATGTGTTGCACATCCCGCATCGCCGGCGACTCGTGCGCGGTTACGACGCGGTGGTCGCGGCGGCGATGGATGCCGGCGCGATCGGCGCGACGTTGAGCGGTGCGGGCTCATCCATGCTTGCGGTGACCAGGGCAGAGAAGGCTGAGGCCGTTGGCGCGGCCATGGCGCGTGCGTGGCAGCTCACGGGAGTCACCGCCGTGGCGTTCACGAGCGCGCAGCGTGTGAAGGGCTTCCACATCGTCGCGTGAGCGAATCGACTTGATGGCGGGCGGAAAGCGCAGCGGCGCGGGAGTTGCTAAGGGTGTACGGCGAGATATGAGGGGCGTCGGTTTTGCGTTGGGGACGCAAGCCGGTGGTTTGACGGAAGTAAGTGTTGTGCGTCCTCGTGGGGGGGATGCGAGAACGGGGGACGGTAGCCTTCGCGCTACCGCCCCCGTTTCTTTTCTGCCCGCTTCCGGCCGACGCTGATGCAGCTGCTCGAGACGCTGGTGGCTGTGCCGACGATTGCCACGGTGGTGGTGCTCGTGCTGGCGATCTGGCTGTGGGGAGCGTGGCATCGCACGCGCTACGAGCGGAGGGTCGGCGCGCGCTTTCCGACCGGGCCGACCGGGATCATTCACGGCGCGGAGTCTCTCGCGATCGAGACCCCAGGCGCAGTGATGGGGGTCGTGCTGCTGCATGGCTTCGGCGACACGCCGCAGACGGTCGCGTCGCTCGCGCGCGCGCTGCGAGACCACGGCTACGACGTGGACGCTCCGCTCCTTCCGGGACACGGGCGCACGCTGCAGGAGTTCGCGAAATCGACGAGGAGCGAATGGCTCGTCGAGGCGCGGCGCGCGCACGCATCGATGCGCGCGCGTCACACGCGCGTCGCGCTCGTCGGACTTTCGCTGGGCGGCGCGCTCGCGGCGCGGGTGGCCGCGGATGATCCCGAGCTCGCGGCGCTGGTATTGCTCGCGCCGTATCTCGACACGCCGCCGTGGCTGCGGGTGCTCACGCATGCGGCGCCGGCGATCGGTGTCGTGATGCCGTACGTGGGCGGCGACGGGTCAGAGTCGATTCACGATCCGGCTGCGCGCGCGGAGGCGCTCGCGTACGGCGCGACGACGCCGCAGCTGGTGCGCGAGCTCGTTCGCGCGGCGGATGACGCGCGCGCGCAGCTCCCGCGCGTGACCGCGCCGACGCTCTACGTGCAGTCGAAGGAAGACAATCGCATCACGCCCGAGGTTGCAGCGCGCGCCTTCGCGTCGATTGGCGCGCACACGAAGCAGCTCGAGATGCTGAGCGGATGCGGGCACGTGCTTACCGTCGATTTCTGCCGCGACAAGGTGGCGTCGCTCGTGATCGAGTGGCTCGACGGAGTGAGTGGTGGAGCAACGACCGGACGCGAAAAGGGGACAGCATAGCGCTGTCCCCGATCGCGGAGCCGTGGGTCGTGCTGCGAATCAGGTGACCTTGTCGATGACGTCCGTCGTGTAATCGTAGGCGCGCTCGCCGAGGCTCTTCACTTCTTCTACCATGCTCTTGCCGGCGTCGAGCGCCTGCGTGCCGACTTCGGATGCGACGCGCTTCACACGCGCGACGGTCGACTGTTTGCGCTTCGCGGCGCGCTTCGGCGCGGCGGCTTTCTTCATGCGCTTGACGGTTTTCTTGACGGCCTTCTTCGCCGCCTTCCTCGTGACCTTGCGCGCGCCTTTCTTCACGGCCCTGCGCGCGGATTTCTTGACGGAGCTCTTCGCGCGCGGCCCGCCGCGACGACGAACGCTGCCCTTTTTCGCCGTGCGCTTCTTGGACGCGCCCTTCTTTTTCGTTGCGCCCTTTTTCCGGGAACTCGACTTGCGAGCCGATTTTTTCTTGGTCGCCATACGTTGTGCTCCGCGTGATGAAATAGTTGACCGCTGCACTGGGCAGCCTTCACGGCAATTTCCGGGCGCGAGCAAGCGCAGCGATGCGCGCGACCAGCGTTACACAGTGAGTATGTGCTGACGCGGGTCTCGACGCCAGACGTCTCTGCGTCGCGGCGCATGCGTGCGCATATATTCCGAGCGGATTGTGAACTCACTTCAATGGAGGATTCGGTGAAGAAACTCTGGTCTTTGAGCGCGCTGCTGCTGGTTGCTGCATGCGTGAAGGGGAAATCGGATGCCCCTCCGGCCGCCGACACGACGGTCGCGGCCGCCGCGGCTCCGGCGGCCGCCTCCCCGACCGACACGGGGATGAAGATGGGCGGAATGAAGATGGATGAGGACAAGTCGACGGGGGGCACGGGCGTCCCCGCTGGGTACACGGGCGTCACGGACCACGCGGACGCCAAGATCGCGGACGCGAAGTACACCACTTCCGCAGGGCGCTGGGAGATCCAGACGGGTCCCGCGCACATCGCTTTCGCCGCGAAGGACAGCGCGAAGGGCGAGTACCTGATCACGACGACGATCGATCAGCTCGAGAAGCCCAAGCACCCCGAGGCGTACGGAGTCTTCCTGGGCGGCACGAACCTCACCGACCACGCCAAGCAGAAGTACGGCTATTTCATCGTGCGAGGCACGGGCGAGTACCTGATCAAGACGCGCGACGGCGACGACACGAAGACGGTCGTCGACTGGACGGCGAGCCCGAAGATCCCCAAGGAGGACGCGAGTGGCAAGGCGACCTACAAGATCTCGGTGCACGTAGCGGCAGACACCGTCCACTTCAGCATGAACGGCAACCTCGTGGCGGCCGTGCCGAAGTCGAAGTTCCCGACGGACGGCATCGCGGGGATTCGCGTGAACCACAACCTGCACGTGCTAGTCACGCCGCTGACGATTTCGAAGTAACAGGGCGGGCCGGGGGGTCGAGATGAGCGCGAAGCGACCCCCCGGCGCGCGCGCCGCGCTCGCGCGCGCGCAGCGGACGGCGCTCACCTTCGTATTGACGATCTTCGTCGGAAGCTGGCTGATCGTGGCTGCGCTGCTGGCGCCGATCGTGGGATGGCTCGCGATGGGCGGTGTCGCGTTCGTGCTCACCGTATTTCCACTCGCGGTCTTCATTCGAAGCCGCGGAAGCGGGCACTATCCGGGGAAGGCGATCCGGCTTTTCGTCTTCCGCCCGATGTGGTACGCGCAGCTGCTGCTGATCCTCTGCGCTCTCGGAGGGATCGTCGGCTTTGTCGGTGGCGTGTTCTTCGGCGCTGGTGGAGCTGCCGGACGCGTGCTGGCCGCGTGCGTCGCTGTCGTCTACGTCGCTTTCGCGCTGCTCGGCTATTCGGGGTCCCAAACGATCGTCACGATTCCGGCCCTGGTGACGCTGCCGCAGTTGCCGGCGGAGCTCGAGGGACTGCGGATCGCGCTCATCTGCGACACGCACATCGGGCCGCACACCTCGCGCGCGCGACTCGCGCGCGTGAAGGACGCCGTGCGCGCATCGAAACCCGATCTGATCGCGGTCGCCGGCGATCTGATCGACGACTTCGCCCCCGACGTCGAGCTCTACGCCGCGGCATTCGGCGATCTCGCCGCACCGCTCGGCGTCTATATCATCGCGGGGAATCACGAGGTGTATGCGGGATGGGAGGAGGTGCTGCCCAGGCTGAAGGCGCTGACGCACGTGGTGCTCGTGAACGAGAGCCGCGTCGTGGAGCATCACGGGACGCGGCTCGCGATCGCGGGGACTGGGGATCCGGCTGCAGGGCACCGCGCGAGCCCGACGGTGCCGGCGCCCGACATCGCGGCGACGCTTGCGGGGATACCGGCGGGCATGTTCACCGTCGTGCTCGCACACAATCCCGCGCTGTGGCCGCCGCTCGCCGCCTTGGGTGTCGCGCTGACGCTGAGCGGGCACACGCACTGGGGACAGCTCTCGATCAACCGTCTGGGTTGGAGTCTCGCGAATCCATTCATCGAGCACGCGATGGGCGTGTATCGGAGCGGCGAGTCGCTGTTGTACGTCAGTCCCGGAACGAATTACTGGGGAATTCCCTTTCGGGTTGGCGCACGCGCCGAGGTGACGATCCTGACGTTGCGCGCGGGGGCCGTGGCGGGGATTACTGGCGCACAGAGCGTGGATCGGCGAACACTTTAGGGGAAGGGCCGCGCTGGAACACAAGCCGTTAGCAATTGGTGAAACGATTGAACGGATGAGAAGCACGGATGTAACGGATTACTCCAGATTGGTCCTATCCGTTCAATCCGTGCGGTTATCCGTTTTTGTTTGCAGTTCACACGTTGTCGCTTCGCTATCCACTACGCACCAAGCGCCGAGTTGCTCGCGCGCGCTGCGCCCAGGTTTTCGCGGACGTGGCCTGCGCTGCGCATGCCGACCAGGGCGCTCGAGATCACTGGGAGCCCGCGGACGAAGGCGATCGCGCGCTGGGCGTCGGTCGTGAGTCCCGGTAGAGCTTCGCGCATCTGCTGTGGGAGCTTGCTCGCGAGCTTTGCCTGGAGAAGCGTCGCGCTCGCGATGACTGACACGCCGAGCTCGGATGCCGCTTCAAGCACGGTGAGCGGGCGATCGCCGATGAGCTGTGTTTGCGTGCGCACCGCTTCATTGAGCGCGAGGTTCACGGGGAGCTGCACGGCGTGAAAGTGGTGGTCATCGCCAGCGATTTCTCGCGCGAGTCTGACGAGCATCGCCAGGCTGAGATGTCCGCGCTCGCCCGCCGGCGTGCGCAGTCCGTTCCAGGTCGCGCAGCCGTAGCCGCCGATCTCTCCCGCGCCGCAGCGTGCCTCGAGGAGCTCGAAGGCTGCGCGCAGCCGTAGCTCGAGGGTCGCATCGTCCACGGCGTCGAGCTGCTGCTCCGGGTTGTGCAGATAGTAGAGGTCGATTGTGCCGACGCCGAGGTTGGCGCGGCTGCGCGAGAGCTGGTCGGCGAGGAAGGCGGGAGAGAGGCAGTGTCCGCCGGCGACGATCTCGCTGGCGTCGAGGATGCCCGTGTCGATGTACTCACGCTTGACGTACTCCTGGTATTCCTCGCGCGTTGCCGGCTGCGTCCCGTCGAGCGGGATGTAACCGCCCTTCGTGCACACCACGATTTCATCGCGCGCAGCCGTTTCCATCCGCACCGCGCGCGAGAGCGCCTTGCCGAAGGCGCGCTCGGAGCGCTGGCAGCGGTAGTTGATGGCCGTGTCGAGGAGATTGACGCCAGTGGCGATCGCGTGGTGAGCGGTGTCGGCGTATCGGATGTCATCCGCCTCGTCGCATTCGCCGAGGTAGCTGCCGAGTCCGATGGAGGAGACGAGGACGCCCTCGTGAGTGAGGGGGCGGAGAAAGTCGGATGCGAGCTTGGTCGTAGCGCGCGCGCCGTAGCGTGCGGTGCCGGCGGCTGTAGCGCGGCCGGCGATCGAGAGCCCGCGCGCGCGGGGGGATGTGGTCGTCACGCAGTCACGCTACGGGCGCGCGGCTGCGCGAGCAAGTGGCGCGAGTCGCTGCCGGGCTCCGTACCATAGGTGGCGATGCGCCCGACTAAATTATTCACCAGTCGGAGTGATTCCTCATTTCAGGGTCAGGTTACCCGTGCGCGTTCCTGCTTTGTTCGTGGTGGCGATAGTGGTTGCGAGCGTGGTCGCGTGCTCGCCGGTGTCGCATCCCCAAGGCGCGACGTCGCCGGTGGTCGCGCCGATGCGCGTCGACTCGCTTCCGGTCACGATCGTGCGGGCGCCGCAAGGCGACGCCGCGGGCCCGCGGATGACGACGCGCCCCGATCCGTTCAATCGCCTCGATCGAATGGACTGGCCGGACGCGAGCCGCGTGCGAACGGCGGATGGCCGACCGGGGCCGGACTATTGGCAGCAGCGCGCCGACTACGACATCGTCGCGACGCTCGACACGGGGCGGCACACGATCAAGGGGCACGTGTCGCTCGTGTACACGAACAATTCACCGGACACGCTGCGCTACGTGTGGATGCAGCTCGATCAGAATCTCTACAGGCCCGGAAGCGCGGGATCGGCGCTCTTTCCCGAGGACACGCGCTTCGGCGACCGGGGCTTCGAGGGCGGCTACGACATTCAGCATCTCGTCACGAACGGTGCGCGAGCGACGTCGCGGGTGCACGATACGCAGATGCGCGTCGACCTTGCCGAGCCGCTCGCGCCGCACGGCGGCAAGGTGACGATCGCGATGGACTACAGCTTCGAGGTGCCTGAGCACGGCTCCGACCGGATGGCGCGCGACGGCCCGCTGTACGAGATCGCGCAGTGGTATCCGCGCGTCGACGTGTACGATGACATCCGCGGTTGGAATACCGATCAGTATCTCGGGCAGGGCGAGTTCTATCTCGAGTACGGCGACATCGACTTTTCGGTGACCGTGCCCGCCGGCTACACCGTGGCGGGGAGCGGGGTGCTGCAGAATCCGCAGGAGGTGCTCACGGCCGCGCAGCGTTCGAGGCTCGCCGCCGCTGCGCGCAGCGACTCCGTCATCCGCATCATCACGGAGGCGGAGTCGAAGCCGCATGCGACGGCGGGAATGAAGACGTGGCGCTTCCGGGCGCAGCACGTGCGCGACGTCGCCTGGGCCGGTGCGCCGGACTTCCGCTGGGATGCGACGAGCTGGAAGGGGATCGTCGCGCAATCGTACTACGAGTGGCCGAAGGCGGGCGCCGAGTGGGCGCATGCGGCGGAGGAGACGCAGTGGACGATTCGCACCTACTCGCAGTTCGTCTTTCCGTTCCCGTATCCGCAGGCCTCGTCGGTAGCTGGTCCCGTGGGGGGGATGGAATATCCAATGCTCGTGTTCGTGAACTACGCGACGCAGGAGTCGGATCCGAACGGCGTCTTCGGCACGCTCGATCACGAGCACGGGCACGAATGGTTCCCGATGATCGTCGGGAGTAACGAGCGGCGCTACGCATGGATGGACGAGGGGTTCAACACGTACATCAACACGTTTTCGAACGAGATGCGTTTTCCGCGCAACTATCAGTGGCCGCTCTACATCGACAACTGGAAGGCGAACGTGCTCGATGGCGAGCAGCGCCCGCTGATGACGCCGCCCGACCGCGTGCCGGCCGGCGCGCTTGGCGCGATCGGCTACCGCAAGCCTGCGGCGGTGCTGCTTTCGCTCCGCAATCACGTAGTGGGGAAGACGGCGTTCGACAAGGCGTTTCGCGAGTACACGGCGGCGTGGGCGTTCAAGCATCCGACGCCGGCAGATTTCTTCCGATCGATCGAGAGCTCGACGGGAGAGGATCTCGCGTGGTTCTGGCGCGGCTTCTTCTACACCAACGACGTGCTCGACATCGGAATCGACAGCGCATCGACGCTCTCGAGCGATGGGCGTAGTGTCGCGCTCATTCAGCTCACGAAGCACACGTCGATCCCGTTTCCAGTGGAGCTGCGGCTCAAGCTCGCCGACGGCACGACGCAGGAGGTGCACCTCCCCGTCGACATCTGGTTCCTCGGCGACCAGTACACCGCAACGATTCCGGTGCGATCGAAGCTCGCGGGGGCGCGGCTCTGGCCCGACGGTACCGTTCCGGATTTCAACTCGTCCAACGATACGTGGGGAATCGCGCCTCCGGGCGACAACCCGGGGCTGGTGACCACTGGCGGGCTCGTAACCTCAGCGGCGCCACAGCCATAGGCGACTTGCAGCGCTCGCCGGAAGTGGCTCGCAATCCCCCTTCGCAGTAGCTTTCGGGCACAGCTTCACCGCATTTCTTCTTTCGGTCAGGACGCAATGCCAGGATTTGCTATGTGGGCAACGCACTGGTGGAAGCCGGTGCTCTTCGTGGTCATCGCCGGACACGTCACCAACGTGTGCGTGACGCTCTTTCTGCACCGCGCGCAGACACATCGCGGAGTGACGTTCAGCAAGCTGGCCGAGATCCCGATGCGGGTGTGGCTGTGGCTGTCGACGTCGATCGTGACGCAGGAGTGGGTGGCGTGCCACCGGAAGCACCATGCGTTCGCCGACCGCGAGGGCGATCCGCATTCCCCCGTTATGGAAGGATTGCGCGAGATCATCCTCAAGGGAGCGTTCTACTATCGTCAGGCCGTACGCCAGCCGGGGATTCTCGAGAAGTACGGGAAGGGGACGCCGAACGACTGGCTCGAACGCTACGTACTCGCCCGCCTCAACTGGCTCGGCATTCTCGTGATGCTCGTGATCGATGTCTATCTCTTCGGCTTCTACATCGGCCCGCTCGTGTGGGGCGTGCAGATGCTCTGGATTCCGTTCTGGGCCGCGGGGATCATCAACGGTGTCGGACATGCGGTGGGCTATCGCAACTACGATGTGAAGGACGAGAGCCGGAACATCTCGCCCATCGCGATCTGGCTCGGCGGCGAAGAGCTGCACAACAATCATCACGCCGATCCGCACTCCGCGCGGTTCGCGGCGAAGTGGTATGAGTTCGACATCGGCTGGCTCTACATCCGCATGCTGGCTGCGGTGCGCCTGGCCAAGATCCGCTACGCGCGCGTCTGAGCGCGCGCGACCCTCGCTTTCGAGACTGACTGATGGCTGATGTGACGTGCACTCGCTGCGGCAATACGCGCGAGGGGCTGGAGCGCCCACCGCTTCCCGGGCCGCTTGGCGCGCGCGCGAAGGAAGAGATCTGCGGCGAGTGCTGGAAGCTGTGGCTGAAGCAGCAGACGATGCTGATCAACCATTATGGGCTCAATCTGATGGATCCGCAGGCGCGGGCGTTCCTGACGAAGAACATGGACACGTTCCTGTTCAAGACCGGGAAGGAAGAGGAGCAGGTCGACACGACCAAGCAGGGTACGATCAACTGGTGAGCACTGCGTTGCGGGAGGCGCCGATGCGGTTCATCACGCGCGCAGCGCTGCCCGCTCTGCTGTCGATGGCCGCGTGCACGTCGACGGCGTCGCGCCCGGAGCCCGCGGGCGCTGCAGCCGTGCAGGCGGTGCGTCCACGTTCGTCGCAGTGCGACTCGAAGAGCGACTCCACGTGGGTGGAGTGCGAGCTCGCGCAGATGACGGTGCGCGACAAGGCGGCGCAGATGGTGTGGCCGCAACTCTTCGGCGATTACGTGGCGACCGACGCGCCGCAGTGGCGGAAGATCAGCGGCTGGATCACGAAGGAGCACGTTGGCGGAGTGATCATCAGCGTGGGCTCGCCGCTCGAGATCGCGGCGAAGCTGAACGCGCTGCAGCAGATGAGTGGGCTGCCGCTGCTCGTCGGGAGCGATCTCGAGTTCGGCGCGGGGTATCGTGCGCGCGGCGGATATTTTCTTCCGAATGGCATCGACCTCGGCGGGGCCGTGCTCTTTCCGCCAGAGATGGCGATCGGTGCGACGCGCGACACGATGCTCGCGTACGAGCAGGGGCGCATCACGGCGATCGAGGGGCGGGCGCTCGGGATCCACATCGATTTCTCACCGATTCTCGACGTCAATAACAATCCGGCGAATCCGGTCATCAGCACACGGTCGTTCGGGGAGGATCCGGCGCTCGTGGCGCGGCTGGGCGCGGCGTTCATCCGCGGCGTGCAGGAACACGGGATGATCGCGACGGGGAAGCACTTTCCGGGGCATGGTGATACCGGGACGAACTCGCATCTCGCGCTGCCGGTCGTGCGTGTATCGCGGGCGCGGCTCGACAGCGTGGAGCTCGTGCCGTTCAAGAGCGCGGTCACGGCTGGTGTCGGGGCGATCATGACGTTCCATGGCTCGATGCCCGCGCTCGACTCGAGCGGATTGCCGGGGACGCTCTCGCACAACGTGCTGACGTCGCTGCTGCGCGACGAGATGCACTTCACCGGGCTCGTGATCTCCGATGCGATGGACATGCGCGCGGTGCTCGACACGTACGGTGCGGCGAACGCGGCGCAGCTGGCCGTGGGCGCGGGTGCGGACGTGCTGCTGCAGCCGCAGGATGTGACGCAGACGATTGATGCGGTGCTGGCGGGGGTGACGGCGGGGAAGTACACCGAAAGCCGGCTGGATGCGTCGGTGCGGCGCATTCTCGCAATGAAGGCGAAGGTCGGGCTGCGCACTGCGCGCGTCGTCGACCTCGATCGTGCGCGGGAAGTCGTCGGTGATTCGGCCGACGCGGCCATCGCGCGCGACGCGGCCGACCGCTCGATCACCCTCGTGCGCGACAGTGCGCACCAGCTGCCGCTGGCGCACATCAACAAGAGTGCGCGTATTCTCTCGATTACATATGCGCATCGCGCGGATCTCGGCGCCGGCGTCACCTTCGACGCGGAGCTGCGGAAGACGTTCCCCGCGCTGCGCCCGGAATACGTGAGTGCCGACGACGAGCGCCCCGATTTCTTCCACCTCTTCGCCATCGCGGACTCGGCCGACGTGATTCTGGTGAGCTCGTACGTCGCGCACAGCTCGACGGTGACGACGGTGGATGTGCCGCGCTCGTTCGTCGACTTCATCGAGGAGCTACAGAGGCGGAAGGAGCATCCGATCGTGGTCGCCTTCGGGAATCCGTATTTTTTGCAGCAGATCCCCAACGTCGGCGCGTACGTCGTTGCGTGGGGCGGCTTCCCGGTGTCGCAGGGCGCCGCGGCGCGAGCACTGCTCGGCACGATCCCGATGACGGGAAAGCTTCCGATCACCATTCCCGGCCCTTGAATTAATCGCAGCGCGCTACTAATTGTTCGGCATGACCGCCCGCACCGCCTCCACGCGCTCCGCATCCGGCCGAGCGGCCCCCTCCATCGATGTCGTGCTCCTCGCTCCGTCCGGGAGAAAGCTCTCCGTGCTGCTGGTGCGCGGGCCGGCGAAGTCGCGCGAGCGGTGGCAGCTGCCGTGGCGGGCGCTGCGCCCCGACGAGACGATCGACAGCGAGGCCGCCAAGCTCGCGCGCAAGACGCTCGGGTTGGCCCCTGCGCTGGTGGAGCAGGTGGCCGCCTTCGGCGATGGACGCCGCCACCCCTCGGGGGCGCCGCTCTCGGTGGCATTTCTCGCGCTCGAGGACGCGGACACCGCCGCGAATCTGGAGGACGACGCCGGCGAGACGCGCTGGTTCGCCGTGGATGACGTGCCTCCGCTGCCCCCGCGCCAGCGCGAGATGCTCGATGGCGTGCTGGCGTCGCTCCGCGCGCGGCTCGAGCAGGGGCCGATCGCCTTTTATCTGCTCCCCTCCACGTTCACGCTCACCCAGCTCC
The DNA here is from genome assembly GCA_038237245.1 of Gemmatimonadales bacterium. GTDB lineage: Bacteria > Gemmatimonadota > Gemmatimonadetes > Gemmatimonadales > Gemmatimonadaceae > FEN-1250. Next base: position 11,349 of record JBBRYY010000051.1, read on the forward strand.
AGGACATCTACGAGCTCCTCCTCGGCAGGCGGCTGCATAAGGCGAGCTTTCGGCGGTCACTGCACGCGGCATGGCTCGTGGAGCCGACGGACGAGTGGCGGAGCGAGGGGCGAGGGCGCCCCGCGCAATTATTTCGCTATGCGCCGAAGAAGCGACGTGGGGGACGGCGCGGGGTCCGATTCGGCGGCTGATCGTCGCGGATTCGTGACCCGATCTTGACCCCACAGGGAAGGCCCGTGTCTTGCAAACAGTTATTTTTTAGTTGCAAGATGTGCCTAAGAAATAAGGGAGCCACCATGGGCGCTGCACGCAACATTCGCCGGACTACTTCTCTTCGCAGCGCGCAGCGCGGCGGAGTGGATGGCGGCGCGCCGGCCAGCTCTCCGGCCGAGCTCACGGAAGAGGCTCGCGTCGTCACGCTCGATGATGGCACTCGCTGGCAGGCCACGGTCGTCGCTCGTCTGGTGTCGGAGGATACGCTCACCGGGTACGGGTCCGCGCGGCTCCTCGTGCGGCTGGATTCGCTGACGTTCCCCGATCGTCCGGCGCGGGTCGCGACCGTGCGCGCCCGATCGCTTCATTCGGTGGATGACGAAGTGTTGTGCGCGCTCGCCGCGACGTCGGCGGTGCGGGACCACGGGTCGCCACACAGAAACAGAGCCTGATCGATAAGCCACGAGGGGGATAAACGGAGAAGGCTCCCGGCGTCGAACCGGGAGCCTTCTCGTATGCGTGCGTGTGAGCGCAGAAGCGGCTAGGGCTCGGCCCTGGGGTCGTCGCGGCGGCGGGCCTGCCACTGGATCAGTCCACGGGCGACGGCGACGTTGTCCGACGCGATCTGGTAGAGCTCCTTGAACGCGGTAGACTGCGTCGGTGCCTGCGCCTCCGCGATCACCGGCGGCTCGTGCCCGTCGCGGCGCTGCGGGTCGATTCGGCGCTCCACGGACACGCGTGCAGTGACCTCCGGCGTCTCCTTCGAGAGCGCCTCGATGGTCACCACTCCGCCGCCAGGCAGCCCGCGGCTGTAGAGCAGCACCGGGTCTCCCATCTTCGTTTCGTCGTCCGTTTCGTTCGCGTCGCTAGACATCAGAAGATCAGCGGTGCAGAAGGGGCGAACGCCATGTCTTCGGCGGAGCTGCTGCCGAAGGGGTCGGGAATTGCCAACGAAGCTGGCAGATCGAAGGTTCCAACTGCTGGTAGTACACGGCGCACCGCGATCAAGCGTTGGCCGAACCATGTTCTGTGCGTGTCCGTACCGGAGAGCCGGGCGAGCATCACACGATGGCCGCTGCTCGACGCGTGGATGATGGAGTCGCCGCCGATATACATAGCGATGTGCTGCGCTCCGCGCCCGCCGTAGAAAAAGAGGAGGTCACCCGGCTCGAGGCGCTTCTCGTCCGGAGCCGTGCCGTACGCAGCCTGTTCGTGGGCCGTGCGTGGCATCGGAAGCCCGTGGAGCGCGAAGACGTAGCGGATAAAGCCCGAGCAGTCGAAAGCCCTTGGCGTGGTCCCGCCAAGCACGTAGCGCACGCCCAGGTAGCGCCGAGCGGTTTCGACGACGGTGCTGCCGTCGACGACGCCGGCGACGTGCACCGAGGGTTGGGAGCGCGACGTGGTCTGCGCTTCCAGCGTTGGGAGAACCATGGCGCACGCGAGCGCCCCGACCGCAACCATGCGGCGGATCCAGGTGAGAACCATCCAAGAAAAGGACGACTCAGCGTTCTATCGGTCAGCCGCAGCGCGGATGGCGGCGACCGTATTCCTGGTCTTGATGGCGGAACTCCATATGTCGCCTAGCTTTACGATTCTCTTGGGGACCGTCTCGATGGTGAGCGCCCGCGGGTCTAGCGACGCGGTCAACTCCTTCCATTGGAGTGGGGTGGAGACGGTCGCCCCGTCTTTCGCCCGCACGCAGTAGGCTCCGGCGACGCTCTTCCCCTTCACGTTCTGCAGGTAGTCGACATAGATCGCCGCCGGCGGACGCGCCTTCACCGAGCGCTCTACCGTGGCCTCCTTCGGATGCGACTCGGCGACGCGTGTCGCGATGAGCTGAGCGAGAAGGAGTCCGGCTTCGTAACGAGTGCGAAGGGGAAGCGGGATGGCTACGTGCAGCCCGCGCGAGCCCGAGGTCTTGAGTGCGGCGTGCAGGCCGAGTGTATCGAGCTCCTGCTTCACCCACTTTGCGACTTCGACGACGCGCGCGAAGGTGGAGCGCGGCCCCGGGTCGAGGTCGAGGATCGTGTAGTCCATATCGTCGATCGAGCCGATGCGCGAATGCCATGGGTCGACGGAGACGCATCCGATCTGCACGGTATAGAGCAGCGTCGCGAGATCGCCGCCGACGATGCGATCTGCGCTCACGCCATCGTCGTTGACGACGGGCTCGACGCGAACGATTGGCGGCACATGTTGCGGCGGCTTCTGCTGAAAGAAGACTTCGCCCTTGATCCCCTCCGGCGTCCGCTTGAGCACGAGCGGTCGATCGGTGATTGTCGGCAGGATGTACGGGGCGACGCGTGCGTAGTAGCGCATGACGTCGCCTTTCGTGAAGCCCTCGCCTGGGAAGTAGACTTTGTCGAGGCTCGAGACGCGGAGCGAGACGCCGCGCTTGATCTTAATGTCGCCATCGCCGCCCTCGCGCTGGACGTCGGTGAGCTGCTGCTCGACTGGACCCTGCCGAGTGGATGCGGGGGAGCGCGAGGATTTGTTCGCGGGCGACCTTTTCGCGGGCGACTTCGCTACGCGCTTCTTGCGCGTTGCCGGCTTTGCTTTCTGCACGCTGGTCCCCTCGCGTTTCACCGTGCGCGGATTCTTGTCGTCGCGCGTGCCGACGTAGATCGGCTGGCGCAGCTTCCCGTCCGTCGTCCACTCGTTGAACTTCACTTCGACGACCACCTTCGGCGTGACCCAGTGCACCGGCTCGCGCGGGCGCGGCGTCTCCTCGAAGGGCGAAGACTTTCGCACGAGCGGCGCGAGCGTCTCGTACATCTCGGCGAGCCCCGCGTTGTCGAAGCCGCCGCCCATGTTGCCCGCGTAGATCAGCCGGCCGTGGTCGTAGTAGCCCAGCAGAAGCGCGCCGATGTGCTGGCGCGTATTGCGTGGCTCCGTCCATCCGCCGACGACGAACTCCTGCCGGAACTCGAGTTTGAGCTTGAGCCAGTCGCGCGACCGAGCGCCGGGCTGATACGGCGCGTCGACGCGCTTGGCGATGATTCCCTCCCAGCCGTCGTGCTTCGCGCGCGCGAGCATCGCGCGTCCGTCAGCGAGATCGGACTCCGTGAGGCGGAGCTCTGCCGACTCGTGGCTGGCGAGGCGCTTCTCGAGCCGTCCACGGCGCTTCGTCCACGGCTCGTGCACGAGGACGTCGTTGCCGTCGAGGAGAATGTCGAACGCCATCAGTGCGACGGGCGCGCTGTTCTCGAAGCCGGCGATCGCGTGCGCGTCCTTCACGTGCATGCGTCCCTGCAGCTCCTGAAAGCGCGCCGGTGCTCCATCGTGCAGCGCGATGACTTCGCCATCGAGCACCAGTGCGCGGCGTCCGCGCGACGCGAGCTTGCGCGCCGCCTCGGCGATGCCGGGGAATTGCGCGGTCTTGTCCTTCCCGTTGCGCGTGACGAGGCGCGCGGCCTCCGGTGTGGCGTAGGCGAGCACTCGGATGCCGTCGTACTTCGGCTCGAAGGTCCACTCCGCGCCCTCGGGGATGTCGGTGCCGACGGAAGCGAGCATGGGATCGAGGGCGCCGTCGCCGAGTGCTTTGGCGGTGGCGGCGCGTGAGGCGGCGGAGGGGGCGACGATTTTGCGCGCGGCTGCGGCGCGCTTCGCCTTCGGCTCTCCGGCGGGCGGCGCGGATTTCGGAGTGCGGTTCGAGTGCCAGATCTTCTTCTTTTTGTTCTCCGCGATCTCGTCCATCGTGCGCCCGGAGACGACCGACGTCATCTCCTGGGCGACGATGTCCGACCCCGGCTCGGAGAATTCGTCGCGGTGCTTGATGAGGAGCCACTGCGGCCTCTCGTCGGAGCCGCGGTTCGTGCGGACGAGCACCCACGAGCCATGCATGCGCTCGCCGTGCATGAGGATCTTGAGGTCGCCCTTCGCGTACCCACTGCGGAGCGCGGGGATCGGGTCGTTCTCATCGAGCGCGGAGGTGTAGGTGCCGCGGTCCCAGAGCATGACCGTGCCGCCGCCGTACTCGCCCTGTGGGATCGTGCCTTCGAAGGTGTTGTAGTCGAGGGGATGATCCTCGACCTGCATCGCGAGGCGTTTCACGGATGGATCGAGACTCGGGCCCTTGGGTACTGCCCAGCTCTTCATCACGCCATCGAGCTCGATGCGAAAGTCGAAGTGAAGATGACTCGCCGCGTGCTTCTGGATGACGAAGACGAGCGACTTTTTTTTCCTTGCGCGCTCCTCGTTGCCGGATGGCTCCGCGGTCTTCGAGAAGTCGCGTTTGTCGCGGTACGCGGAGAGCTTGCGTCGAACGGCCGGCTTCGCGCGCGGGGCCATGATCGACTGCTACGCCGTTTTGCGCTTGGCGCGCTTGGCCGGCTTCGCGGCTTTCGCCTTCGATGCGGATTTGCGCTCGCGCGCGGCGGCGGCGTTCGGCCCCGAGCGCACGGCGCCCTTCTTCTTTCCGCCATCGAGGCTCTCGCGAAGACGCTGCATGAGATCGATGACCTGCGTGTCGCGCTCGGCGCCGACCTCCGGTTTCAGAGTCGCTTTCTTCCCCTTCATCTTCGCGTGAATCACGCGCATGAGATTATTGCGGTACTCGTCGGCGTATTTGGCAGGATCGAACGCTTCGGCGAGGCTCGTGACGAGCTGCTCGGCCATGTGCAGCTCCTGCGGGCGCACGAGGCTCGAGTTGGGAAGGCTGAGTGTGTCCGGATCGATCAGCTCATTGGCGAAGCGCATGATCTCGAGAACCAGCGCGTCGTCGACGACGCGGATGCCGGCGAGATGCTGCTTCTGACGCATGATGATCTTGCCGATGCCGACGGTGCCCGTCTTGCGGATGGCTTCGCGGAGGAGGGCGTATGCTTTTTCTCCGCCCTTGGATGGAACGAGAAAGTAGGGCGTCTCGAAATAGCGCGGATCAATTTCCGTCTCCTGCACGAAGTCGACGATCTCGAGGGACTTCGATGCTTCGACGGCGGCTTCCTTGAAGTCTTCGTCGGTGATGATGACGTATTTGCCTTTCGAGTATTCGTAGCCTTTGACGATCTCGCCCCAGGGAACCGGATCGCCGCTCGTCGAGGAGATGCGCTCGTACTTGATCGGAGTGAGGTCTTCTTCGTGGAGCATGCGGAAGCTGATGTGATCGCCTTGAATGGCGGTACGCACTTCGACGGGAATGCTGACGAGACCGAACGAGAGTGAGCCCTTCCAGATCGAAGCCATCGCGAACTCCTGTGAGGCGAACGAGTTGAGCAGCCGGACGAGTCGAGAAAAGGCAAATCTGGTGCCGATCAGGGAAGGACTGCCGTGGGGAAATCGAAATGGGAGATGAGGATAGACGAAAAAAAAGAGTCCCAGCATTGCTGGGACTCTTTGGCTTTTTGCGGGAGGAGCTCAGACCTTTTGGACGTCGGCGGCCTGAGGACCTTTCTGACCCTGAACGATTTCGAACTCGACCTGATCGCCTTCGGCGAGCGACTTGAAGCCGTTGCCGGTGATGGCGCTGAAGTGGACGAACACATCGGGGCCGCCCTCACGGGAGATGAAACCGAAGCCTTTCGCGTCGTTGAACCACTTCACGGTGCCGGTAATACGTGCCATGGTACCTTACCCTCTCCCCTGTGGGGCTAGAACTGTTGCACTGATCGCGGAGTTCAGCTGCCGAAACATTTGCCACTGGCTATCGCGCGATCTGGAATGTACCGAAATCTAAACAAATGATTCCGGTGGTAACTAGATCATATCTCATAATTTGGGCCACGCCCGCGACTTGCTGAGTAGAACCGCCGGTGGAGCTGGTAGAGCAGTCAGATCGGCGGGATCAGGCGGCGCCCGCTATGTAGCGGGCGATGCGTCCGCAACTCGAACAGCGGAGCGTCACGTGGGAGCGGGGGATAGGAGGGACCTGGTCCGGATCGCGGAGAATCGGGCCGGAGCACGAAGGACAGCTGAGTGGCGCGCCGGTGCGATCGTTCGCGATGAGCTGCAACGCTTGCGCAGGATTGTACGTGGCCGGACGTGGCTTTCGCATGAACCCCTCCAAAGTCTCAACAAGTCTCCCGTGTTACAGGAGACGATCGAATATCGCTTGCCGCACGGCCGCAAGCGGCCACTACGGAAAAGAACGCCGTACTTCCGCAGAGCGTTGGGGTTCGCGGCCGTGGTAACCGTCTATTTGACGGCCTGTGGTCCCAGAACGCATTTCCCGATCCTGCCTCCAGCCCTTCCCAATTCCCTTGCGTCAAACGACAGTGCGGCCCTACTCGCGAGAGATTTAGCGCCTATGCTATACCTTCAGCGGGACGAATCGTTCCCGCTCGAGCGCACCGTCGCCGTTTTACACCCCACTCGGCGCGTAATTGCCTATTACTTGACCTATAGCCACGATATCGCCGCCCGCTGGTCCCCATTCTCGCAAGGGGCCGACGAGGAGGAGTTCTGGGTAGGCTACGACGCCACCAACGCCCCCACCGATCTCTGGACTTACTGGCACGGAGACATCCTTCATGCTAACTGGCGTGGCAAGGGGGAGCTGGGGGTGAACGTCCAGTGGGGGAAGCATGGGTCACTTCCGCGCGGCACGCTACCGTCGGAGCTCCCGCGCGGCAAGTCGCTCGAGATCTTCTACGCGATGACCTACATCTTCCCCGATCTCTGGTTCGGGAGACTCTCGAGCCGAGGGCCGCTCTGCTTCTGCAGGAGCTTTGCGCGCTACCAGGAATTCACTCGTCCCATCGCGCTCGGCGCGCGGCTGACGGCGATCGGGCGCACGGCGGATCCCGACTCGCTCCTCACCGCTGTCTTTGGTCCGCACTACGCGCACAAGCCATACTGGCCATGGGAGCCGCGCCGCTACACGCGCGTCTGGCACGACGTGAGCGGCGACCGCGCCCTGCTCGGCCGCCCGTGAC
>JBBRYY010000052.1:0-17739 GCA_038237245.1 Gemmatimonadales bacterium
ATGATTTTTTTATCCGCTGCAGCGCGAATTTTCACGCCGCGTTAATGCCGTAGACGATACCCTCCTCTCGCGCCCCGCAGGCCGGGACTTCCCGGAGGAGAGCTTTTTATGCACGACCTGCTCTACGTACTCGGCACTATCGTCTTCTTTTTGCTGATGCTCGCGTACATCGCGGGATGCGCATCGCTCGGCGCTGTTGACGACGTGCCCGCGGACGACGTATGACCATCGAATCCACGATTGCGGCCATCATCGCGGCCTGCGTGCTCGTGTACCTCGTGTACTCACTGCTGCGGCCGGAGCGCTTCTGACATGACAGCCAACGGCTGGCTTCAGATCGCGCTCTTCTCCGCGCTCGTGCTCGCGCTGACGAAGCCGCTCGGCGTCTACATCCTGCGCGTCTTCGACGGGTCGATCCATTGGCTTCTTCCCCTCGAGCGCGCGATCTATCGGGCGAGCGGCGTCGATGCGAGCGAAGATCAGCACTGGACTCGCTACGCTGCGAGCCTGATGATCTTCAGCCTCGTCTCGATGCTGCTGACGTACGTCGCGCTGCGACTGCAGCATCTGCTCCCGCTCAACCCGCAGGGGCTCGCGGCGGTTGCCGACCGTCAGGCGTTCGAGACCGCAGCATCGTTCATGACGAACACCAACTGGCAATCGTACGCAGGCGAGTCGACGATGTCGTACTTCTCGCAGATGACGCAGCTCGCCTTCCATAACTTCGTGTCGGCGGCGGTCGGCCTCTGCGGCGCGATGGCGCTCGCGCGCGGGATCGCGCACCGCTCCGCCGGGAAGCTCGGCAACTTCTGGGTCGATCTCGTACGCGGAACGCTCTACCTCCTCATCCCGCTCTCGGCCGTCATGGCGCTCGCGCTCGTGCATCAGGGCGCGATTCAGAACTTCAACGCGTACCTCACCGCGACGACGCTCGAGGGCGCGAAGCAGGTGATCGCGATGGGCCCCGTCGCGAGCCAGGAGGCGATCAAGCAGCTCGGCACGAATGGCGGCGGCTTCTTCAACGCCAACTCCGCGCACCCGTTCGAGAATCCCACGCCGCTCACGAATCTCTGGCAGATGGTCGCGATCTTCGCGATCCCCGCCGGCCTCACGTACACCTTCGGCCGGATGGTGAAGAACGCGAGTCACGGCTGGGCGCTGTGGGCCGCGATGTTCGTGCTCTTCTTCGCGGGGGTGTCTACTACGTACTGGGCGGAGGCGCGCGGAAATCCTATTCACGCCGCGCGCGGCGTCGACGTCGTCGCCACCGCCGCGAATCCCGGCGGCAACATGGAGGGCAAGGAGGTTCGCTTCGGGATCGCGAGCTCCGCGCTCTTTGCGACGGTTACGACCGACGCTTCGTGCGGCGCCGTGAACTCGATGCATGACTCCTTCACGCCGATCGGCGGGATGGTGCCGCTCATCAACATCCAGCTCGGAGAGCTGATCTTCGGCGGCGTCGGTTCCGGACTGTACGGCATGCTCATCATGGTAGTGCTCACCGTGTTCATCGCGGGACTCATGGTCGGCCGCACACCAGAATACCTCGGCAAAAAGATTCAGGCGCCCGAGGTGCAGATGGCGATGCTCTACGTGCTCGCGCTCCCCGCGCTGATTCTCCTGGGCGCCGCCGCATCGGTCGTTCTCCCCCCTGGCCTCAAGGGGCTCAACAACTCGGGTCCGCACGGACTCTCGGAAGTGCTCTACGCCTACAGCTCGGCGGCAGGCAACAACGGGAGCGCGTTCGCCGGCCTCACCGGGAACAGCTACTACTACAACACGCTCCTCGGCATCTCGATGCTCTTTGGCCGTTTCGCACTCATCGTCCCGATGATTGCGCTCGGCGGCTTTCTCTCGGCGAAAACGATCTCTCCGCCGAGCACGGGGACCTTCCCCGTCACGGGCCCGCTGTTCGTCACCCTCCTCATCGGCGTGATCATCATCGTCGGTGCCCTCACCTTCTTCCCGGCACTCGCGCTCGGACCAATCGTCGAGCACCTCTCGATGCTGGCCGGGAGGGTGTTCTAACATGACCCCCAGGAAGCGCCCCCTCTTCGATCGACCGATCGTCGTCCGCGCAATACGTGAATCGGTCGGCAAGCTCTCGCCGCGCCACATGGTGCGGAATCCCGTGATGTTCGTCGTGCTGCTCGGCAGCGTGCTGACGACGGCGGTGCTCGCCGTTGATATCGTTGGCCACCGCGGTGGCAGCGGATTCACGATCCAGATCGCGATCTGGCTCTGGTTCACCGTCCTCTTCGCGAACTTCGCCGAGGCGATGGCGGAGGGACGCGGCAAGGCGCAGGCGGACTCGCTGCGGAAGGCGCGCACGGAAACGCATGCGAAGAAGCTGGAGGATCCGGCGGATCATCTTTCGAGCGAACTCGTCTCCGGGACGTCGCTGCGCAGTGGTGACTTCGTGATCTGCACGCCGGGGGACATCATCCCGGGCGACGGCGAGGTCACCGAAGGCGTCGCGAGCGTGGACGAGTCTGCGATCACGGGCGAATCCGCGCCGGTCATCCGCGAGGCCGGCGGCGATCGCTCGGCGGTCACGGGCGGCACGAAAGTGCTCTCCGACTTCCTCGTCATCCGCATCACTGCGAACCCCGGCGAGACGTTCATCGATCGGATGATCGCGCTCGTCGAGGGCGCGTCGCGGCAGAAGACGCCGAACGAGATCGCGCTGACGATCCTGCTCTCGGGGCTCACGATCATCTTCATGCTCGCGGTCGCGACGCTGCAGCCGTTCGCGATCTACTCGGGCGGCAACGTTGCGATCCCCGTGCTCGTCGCGCTCCTCGTCTGCCTGATTCCTACGACGATCGGCGGGCTGCTGTCTGCCATCGGCATTGCGGGGATGGATCGCATGATCCAGCAGAACGTGATCGCGATGAGCGGTCGTGCGGTCGAGGCGGCGGGCGATGTGAACACGCTATTGCTCGACAAGACCGGCACGATCACGCTCGGCAACCGCCAAGCGGTGGAGTTCGTACCGATGAGCGGCGTGACGCTCGAGGAGCTCGCGGATCGCGCGCAGCTGGCGTCGCTGCCGGATGAGACGCCTGAGGGTCGAAGCATCGTGGTGCTCGCGAAGGAACAGTTCGGGCTTCGCGGCCGCGCGCTCGGCGACGACGTTAGCAAGTCGGCGCACGTTCATGAGATGGAGTTCGTGCCGTTCAGCGCGTCGACGCGGATGAGCGGCGTGAACATGGGTGCGCTGCAGCTGCGGAAAGGCGCGGGCGACTCGGTCGCGAAGTGGGTGCGCGAGAATGGAGGCGCGATCCCGGCCGAGCTGCAGTTGCACGTGGAGCGGATAGCGAAGATCGGGGGTACGCCGCTCGTGGTCGCGGAGAGTGTCGATGGAAGGGCGCGCACGCTTGGTGTCGTCTACCTCAAGGACGTGGTGAAGGGTGGCATGCGCGAGCGCTTCGACCGGCTGCGCGCGATGGGGATTCGCACGATCATGATCACAGGCGACAACCCGCTCACGGCGGCCGCGATCGCGCAGGAGGCCGGCGTCGATGACTTTCTGGCGGAGGCGAAGCCGGAGGACAAGATGGCGCTGATCCGGCGCGAGCAGAGCGGAGGGAAGCTCGTCGCGATGACCGGCGATGGGACGAACGACGCCCCCGCGCTCGCGCAGGCAGATGTCGGCGTGTCGATGAACAGCGGCACGCAGGCAGCAAAGGAGGCCGGCAACATGGTCGACCTCGACTCGAATCCCACGAAGCTCATCGAGATCGTGGAGATCGGGAAGCAGCTGCTCATGACGCGGGGGTCTCTCACGACGTTCTCGATCGCCAACGACGTCGCAAAGTACTTCGCCATCATCCCGGCGATGTTCGCCATCACGTATCCGGCTCTCAACGCGCTCAACGTGATGCACCTGCACTCGCCGCAGTCGGCGATTCTCTCGAGCGTGATCTTCAATGCGCTCATCATCATCGCGCTGATCCCGCTCGCGCTGCGCGGGGTGCGCTATCGCCCCGCGAGTGCGGCAGTGATCCTGCGCCGCAACCTGCTCATCTACGGAGTCGGCGGCCTCGTGGTGCCCTTCGCCGGCATCAAGCTGCTCGACGTCCTTCTCGTGTTCACGAGGCTCGTATGACCGTTCTCACCAACATGCTGCGCAGGCAGCTTCGTCCCGCGATCGTGCTGACGATCGTGCTCTGCGTGATCACGGGAGTCGTCTACCCCGGGATCGTGACGGGACTCGCTCAGCTGCTCTTCCCGCGCCAGGCAAACGGTTCCGTCGTCACCGTGAATGGGCGGGTTGTCGGCAGCTCGCTCATCGGACAGTCGTTCGCAGCGGCCGACTACTTTCATGGACGCCCATCCGCCGCGGGCGCGGGCTACGACGCAACCGCATCCGGCGGCACGAACAAGGGGCCGACGGATGCGAAGCTCGCCGACACGCTCATCGCACAGGCAGTCGACAGCGTCGTTGCGCTGGACGGCGGCGTGAAAGGGCAGATCCCGTCCGACATGGTGACATCGTCGGGGTCGGGGCTTGATCCGCACGTCTCTCCGGCCACGGCGCTGCTTCAGGTCGCACGCGTTGCGCATGCGCGCAATGCAGCAGACAGCGTCGTGCGTGCACTCGTAACCACACACATCGCGCCACGCCAGCTCGGCGTCCTCGGCGAGCCGGTGGTGAACATCCTCGAGCTCAATCTCGCGCTCGACAGTGTCCTTCCGCGCCAGAGGAGCGCACGTCAATGAGCTTCGAGTCACGCCTATACATCGCCGCGCAGGGTCGTCGCGCGACCGCAGTCATAGCGGCACTCGTAGCTCCTGCGGCGCTCGTGTCTCAGGTGCCTGACACAAGCAAGCCTCTCGCCGCTGACACATCGATTCACGTCGCCCTCGGCGGCTACGTCGATGGCTACTTCGCGTACGACTTCGGGAAGCCACGCAATATCGACCGCGCGCTCACGACGCAGGCGGTTCGCCACGACGAGTTCAACATCAACCTTGCGTACATCGACGCGACGCTCACCGGTACGCGCGTGCGCGGGCGCGTCGCCGCGCAATTCGGCACGTCGGTGCAGGCGAACTACGCGGCCGAGCCGCACATCGGCAACTTCAGCGGCCCCGACGTGAGTCGGGACATCCAGGAGGCGACGGCCGGCTATAAGGTCGCGAGCGCGGTGTGGGTGGACGCCGGCGTCTTCTTCTCCCCGTTCGGGAGTGAGAACTGGATCTCGCGTGACAACTGGACTTACACGCGCTCACTCATCGCCGACAACTCGCCATACTACGAGGCCGGTGTGAAGGCGACGTGGACGATCGACCCGAAGTGGAGCGCGCAGTTGCACGTGATCAACGGATGGCAGAACATCTCGGAGACGAACAGCAGCAAAGCGGCCGGCGCGCGCGTCGACTACACCCCGCGCACTGGGCTCGCGTTCGCGTACGACGTCTTCGTGGGAAACGAGCAGCCCGACTCGATGCCGTCGCGGCTTCGTACGTTCAACGAGCTGATCGTGACCGTCGGCGTCACGAGCAAGCTCCAACTGCGCGGCACACTCGACGTCGGCACGCAGGAGCACTACGATGGCGATGGCACAGGTACGTGGAACGGCTACGCGCTCGTCGCACGCTACCAGCTTTCGCAGCGCGTGGCCGTGGCCGGCCGCGTGGAGGGCTACTCCGACCCCGAGCAGTTGATCATCAACACCGGCGAGCCGTACGGCGTGCAGGCCACTGGCGTCTCGCTCGGGCTCGACGTCGCCCCAATGCCGAAGCTGCTCTGGCGCAGCGAGGTCAAGTGGCTCGGCGCCCTCGACCCGCTGTTCCCCGACCATTCGAGCGATGCGCTCTCGAAGCACGATGTCGCGGTCGTCACCTCACTCGCACTCACTCTCTGAGGACGTGAGCTGACGACTCCTCTCGACCCACACGGCACGTCGCTCGGCGGCGCGGGAGCTGATCCACTGCAGCCCCCGCGCCCGCGCGCGCGTGGACGTCTCAGCGTCTACATCGGCTCGGCTGCCGGCGTCGGCAAGACGTATCGGATGCTGGCCGAAGGGCATGGGCTGGTCGAGCGGGAGATCGATGTGGTGATCGGCTTCATCGAGACGCACGGCCGCACGGAGACGGCGGCGCTCGTGGCAGGGCTCGAGATCGTGCCACGCAGACAGGTGAGCTACCGCGGCGTGGTCCTCGAAGAGATGGACGTCGACGCGGTCGTTGCCCGGCATCCGCAGGTCGCGCTCGTCGACGAGCTCGCGCACACAAACGTTCCGGGCTCCAAGCATCACAAGCGGTGGGAAGACGCGCTCGAGCTCCTCGACGCGGGCATCGACGTCGTCACCGCGGTGAACGTACAACATCTCGAGTCGCTCAACGATGTCGTCGCTCGCACGCTCGGCGTCACCGTGCGCGAGACGGTGCCGGACTGGGTGGTCGCGCGCGCGGATCGTGTGGTGAACATCGATCTGGCGGCGGAGGATCTGCGGCAGCGGCTCATCGATGGAAAGATCTACGGACGCGACAAGATACCAGCGGCGCTCGCCAACTTCTTCACCGAGGAGAATCTCACGACCCTCCGCGAGCTTGCGCTGCGCGAAGTCGCCAGCTCCGTCGATCGCACGCGCGAGGACATCGTGCGTCGCGAGGGGGGCACCGCGCCTCCGCCACGCACCGCAGACCGCATCGTCGTTGCAATGGCGAGCAACCCACCACGGACGGCGATGCTGCTGCGAAAGGCAAGTCGCATCGCCGGCCGACTCAACACCGACTGGTACTGCGTCTACGTACAGACGCCCGACGAACGTGCCGATCGCATCGACGCCACGGTACAGCGGCATCTCGTCGACAACATCCAGCTCGCGCAGTCGATGGGCGCCGACGTCGTGAAGATCGAAGATGCCAACGTCGCACCGGCCATCTGCCGCTTCGCTCGAGAGCACGGGGTGTCGCTGCTCATCGTTGGGCAAAGCACGCGCCCCTGGTGGCATCGACTCCTGCGCGGCTCGGTCGTCGACGCGCTGCTGCACAACGATATCGGACTGGACGTGCTCGTCGTCGCATTCGGCGACACGCGCGAGGGGAGATAGATGAAGATCAGCCAACGACTCTATCTCGCGGTTCTTCCCGCCATCCTCGGCGTATTCACCGTTGCGGCGCTGGCGTATTTCGGCCAGTACGCCCACTCCGCGCCGGAGGCGCTCGTCGTCGTCGCCATCGTCGCGACGGTCGCCTCGCTCGTGGTCGCATGGCGCAACACGCGCTACGTCGCGCAACGCATCGAGCAGCTCGCGGGCGACGCGCGGCAGAATCGCACCGCGCACACTGATGAGCTCGACGACATCGCGCTCGGCGTGCGTGATGCGCGCGCGATGGTCGAGGAGCGCACCGCGACGTACGTGCGCCTGCTCACCGAAGTACTGCGAGTGATGCCGGCGCGCCTTCAGGAGTCGCAGCTTCCGCTCCACATTCTGCTCGACAGCCCGTTCGGTGAGCTCAACGATAATCAGGAGGAGCTGCTCGGCGCCGCACAAAGCGCCGTGGATGCGGCGGACCTCGAGATCCGCAGGCTGCAGAAGCTCCTTGATCTCGAGCGTGGTTTCGTGACGTTCGTCATTCAGCCAGTGGGAGTGATCGAGTTGCTCCGCGCGCCACTGGCCATTGCCGCCGCGCGCGCGGAGAAGCGTGGCGTCGGGCATGAGTGGAGCGTGCCAACGACGATGCCTCGCGTGCTGGTCGACCTCTCGCACATGCAGGAGGCGCTCACGAGCGAGCTCGGACGCGCCATCGACGCGAGTGTGGAGGGGGAGCGCGTCGTGCTTTCCGTCGCCGAGTCCGCAGACGGCTCGAGCGTCACTGTATCCATCGCGCACGGCTCGCGCGCCGTCGACCTCTCGTCCCAGGAGTTGCTCGCCGAGCGGACGATCGCGCTGCAGGGTGGCACGCTGGTCGTCGCGAATGATTTGACGGTCATCAAACTATCCGCGGAGCGCATGCGCGCTTCCGGAGAAGCGCGCGTTTAGTCTAGAACCAGCGGCCGACGCGGATGAGCAGCGTGCCGCGATGCACGCTGTTGTAGCCGTACTCCGCGCGAATCGGACCAACGGGCGTATCGATGCCGAGCCCCGTGCGCGCACCGAAAAGCCAGTCGCTGGTCGGAATGAGATCGCCGCCGGTTGCCATTGAGCCAGCCGCGAGCTCCAGCCGAGCGATCACTGGGCCAAGCACGCGATAGGTAAACGTCGTCGCTGCGTACGCCTCGCGATCGCCGCGCCGCTCGCCGATGTGCAGTCCGGGGAATCCCTCATCGCCACCGAGCGTGTAGGAGAGCTGCTGCGGAAGCCCGTCGCCCCATCCGTAGCGCACTCTCGGAATCACGTGTAGCTCGCCGATGGCCAGAGGCCACATCGCCTCGGCGCTCGCCTTACTGAACACCGATGTCCACTGGACATCGAGGTCGACCAGGCGGTTCCCTTGGCGATCGACCTGATACGTGCTCCCCGAGACCCCCACGGTGCTCGCGTCCGAACGGGTGGAATCGTGCCACGCATTTCCGGACACGCCGGCCTGAAACCACCATCGATTGTGATATTCGTGCTCGTATCCCGCGAGCACATCGAGCTCGCGCGTCGACATGGAGGCGAGCGTATTGCCGTTTGGATCGAAGCGGCGGATATCCTCGTGGCTCAGCTGCACCGAGAGCAGCGGATTGAAGAGCCGCCGGTCGAGCAGCTGATTGCCGCGCAGCTCGAGCTGCAGCGCGTCGCGGAAGGTACCAATGCGCGCGACCGCGCTTCCCTCCACCGGCATCCCGAGCAGTCGGTGATCGCTGTAGCCGAGCCAGGCGCGACCGCCGAGCTCCTGATCGTACGCGAGGCCAAGACCGCCGCTGCGCGACGGCTGGCGTTGCACGGCGAGGTCGAAGGAGACCGTGTCGGCCGAGCCGTGGGGATTGAGCCACACGGCCGCGAAGCGCTCGGAGCTCGCGAGCCGGCGCAGACGCTCGGCGAGCGCGGCGAGCTTCACGGTGTCCGAGTGCGAGAAGCCGAGGAGGCTCCGCAGCTCGGAGCGTGCGCCGTCGCTGCGCCCCTGCACGTGGAAGCCGCCGAGATGCTGCGGAAGCGCCCGCGCGGCAATGGGTGCCGGCGTGCACGCGCTCGCGATGAGCGTCTTTCGCGCGGCGGCGCGCCCGACTTCGATCAGTCGCCCGACGTCACGCTCGGAGATCTCGAAGTCGGGGTAGCCAGTGAGATCGCCGCGCACGAGCCGATCTGCGGTGCCGAGTGAATCAGCAGGCTGATGAAAGAGGAAGGCGACGAGATGCGAGACGAGCGTGAGCGGCGCATCGAGGCCGACCGAGTCGGCGACCCCGGACGTAGCGTCGGAGACGATAACGCGCGTGGCGCCGAGCCGCCGCGCGACGCCGACGGGGATGTTGGCAACGAGTCCGCCATCGCCAAGCGTCTGCCCGTTGATCTTTTCGGGCGGAAAGATCAGCGGAATGGAATAGCTCGCGCGCAGCGCCTGCGCGAGATCACCGCTGCCGATGACGACGAGGCTGCGATCCGCGAGATTCGTCGCGACCGCACGAAAGGGGATCGGGAGCGAGTCGAAGTTGCCGCGCGCGAGCAGATTGCCGCGCAGCGCGATGTTGTTCGTGATCGCGTTCGCCTCTGCGGTGCTCGCGGCGGAGCGCTGCAGGTTGAAGCCGCGCTCGCCCTGCTCCCAGTAGAGCAGCGGCTGGAGAAAGTCCAGCGAGCGCGGCGCGGCGGGCTCGAAGGAGCGGAAGATGTCGGAGAGCGGGAGCGAGTGCGCGAGCGAATCGATCTGCTTTCCGCTGTAGCCACTCGAGTAGAGCGCACCGACGATGGCTCCCATGCTCGTGCCGACCACGAGCGTGGGTCGGATGCCGAGGCTGTCCATGATCTCGATGACGCCGATGTGCACGAGCCCCTTCGCGCCGCCGCCGGAGAGCACGAGCGCGGCACCTTGTTGGGGGCAGCTCTGCGCGCCGGCGATCGCCGTCGCGGTGCACATCGCGGTGCACATGACGGCCAGCATCGCGACACGCGCGCGCGAACCACGAGCAAGGCGCACCGCGCTAGCTCTCGTCGTCGTGCTTGCGCAGTTGCGCGGCGCCGATCGCGTCCTGGCCGAACTTTCGGCGTACACTATCGACCGTCCGTGCGACCACGCGATCCTTCTCCGTCTCGAGCGATGCGGACGTGTCGTCGAAGAGCGCGAGCTGTGGCGGCTCGGGGCTCGTCGCGAGCGATGAAAGCGAGATGCCGATGAGCCGCGCCGCGGTCCGGCGCCGCGCGCGGAGCTCGTGCAGGAGCTCGCGCGCCACACCGTAGATCACGCGATCCGACACCACGGCCTCGGGAAGCGTGCGGCCCGCCTGCCGGATCTTGAAGTCCGCATCCTTGATCTTCACACGAATCGTGCGCGCCGCGAGAAGCTCGGAGCGCAAATCAGATGCGACGCGCGCCGAGAGCGCGAACAGCTCGCGCTCGAGCGTCGAATCATCGCTGACATCGGTGGAGAACGTCTCCTCTCGGCTCATGCTCTTCTGGTCGCCGTGCCCCTCGACGACGGCGCTGTCGATGCCGCGCACACGGTCGTAGAGCCACTGCCCCTCGCGATCACCAAACCAGCGGATCAGCTCCGGCAGCGGATGCTCGAGCACGTCGGTCACGGTTCGAAGTCCCGCACGATCGAGACGCACGACGAACTTCGGCCCCACCATCGGAATCTCGGCGAGCAGGAAGCGCTTGAGAAAGGTCGCCTCGTCGCCCGGTGCCACGATGTACACGCCGGTCGCGTTGTTGTCGGGCTTCGGCTTCGCGACCTCCACCGCCATCTTCGCGACGAGCTTGTTCGTCCCGCCGCCTATCGAGATGGAGAGGCCGACTTCTGCGCGGACGGCGTCGCGCATCCGATGCGCGGTGCGCTCGAGCGGCTCGTTTTCATAGAGCGCCTCAGTGCCACCCATGTCGAGATACCACTCGTCGATGCTTGCGCCCTCGACCACAGGCGTGAAGCGCTGCAGCACGCGCCGAATCTCGGCACTTTTCCGCGAGCACGCGCCGCGCGGCACGGGAACGCACATCGCCTGGGGGCAGAGCTTGAGCGCCTGCGCGGTGGGCATCGCCGAGCGCACGCCGAACTTCCGCGTCTCGTACGATGCCGAGCACACGACGCCGCGGCTCGCGCGCGACCCGCCGACGATCAGGAGCGTGGCCTTCCCCGCGCCCTCTGGATCGATGAGGCGCGCGACGGCGACGTAGAACGCATCGGCGTCAGCGAGGAGAATACGGCGGGGGACGGCGGACACGAGCGAAAGATAGAGCCGTGCTCGCCGAAGGCGGCCTCCCTCTTGGGAGCCAACTATCCCGGCCTCGCGTAGGGCGCGAGCGCCTCGGGGTACGCCCCGATGAGCGTCGCCGGCGCGACGACCTTCTCGCACGCGAGCATCGACTCGAGCTGCAGCGCGTTCACCCCCGCCTTCCCGAGATTGTGGTTGTTCGTCACCACGTACACGTCCTCGGCGCGTATCGCGATCTCCTCGATGCGCGCGACCCACGGCGCAAGCTCCTCCGGCGAGTAGAGGTAGTCGTACCGCTCGCGCACGTTCGCATCTTCGCGAAACCAGTCTCCGTAGTTGCGCCCGTGCACGCGCACGTAGCCCACCGGCGACGTCACCGCCGCACTCGGTTTGATGCTCTTCTTGAACAGCGGCTGGTCGATGTTCACGAAGCCGACGCCGCGCTCCGCCAGCGATTCGTAGAAGTGCGGCACGTTCCACGATTCGTGCCGGATCTCTACGACGAGCGGGAACTCACCGAACGCACTGACGATGTCGCCGAGCCACGTGCGATTCTCCTCGGTGCGCTTGAACGACCAGGGGAATTGCACGAGCACGGCGCCGAGCTTTCCTGCCGCGTGCAACGGTTCGAGTGCGACGCGCACGTCGTGCTCATCGGCGCGCGTCCACGCGGTGTCGCGCTCGTGTGTGAAGCGTTGCCAGAGCTTTACAGCGAAGCGAAAGTCGGGCGCGTGCGCGGTCTTCGCGAGCCACCTTTCCACCTTCGACGCATCGGCCGGCGCGTAAAAGGTCGAGTTGATCTCGACGACGTCGAAGTAGCGCGTGATGAACGTGAGGCGGTCGACGCCGCGCGTCATCGGCTTGGGGTAAAGAACGCCATTCCAGTCGGCGTATGACCATCCGGCGGTACCAACGCGGATGCGCGTCTTGCGCTCGACGCTCTCGATGCCTGTGGCCCGGCTCACCGGTCGGCCGAGCTACGGAGTCGCGCGTGTGAAGCGCAGCGGCTTCACGCCAGAGCCGTAGATCGAGAGCGCGCTGCCGTCGATCCCGAAGCGGCTCGCTGACTCCAGCGCCTCGAAATAGCGAACCTCCTGCAGCGACACTGGCGTCGCACACGCCATCCGCGTCGCACCCACTGCGCCGAAGCGGATCGACGTGCCGGAGATCTCCACCGTCGCGAAGTAGCGATTGCAGGAGCCGTTGCCGGTGGCTCTCCCCTTCGTCGCGAAGTCGAGCGTCGCAGGTGGATCCCCGAGCGCGCGTGTGCCGCCGAGATCGGTGAGCACCCACGACGTGCCCGCGAGATCGCCCGCGTCGCTCGCACCGCTTGCCGCGGTCGGATCGACGCGCGTAAGCATCAGCTCGACGTGTACCGGATTCCCCTGCGTGATGACTCCGCGCACGATGGCCGTCGTCCAGAGCAGCTGCGCTCCGCTCTTGATCACGGCGCGTACGGTGTAGAGATGCGTCTTGTCGATCCGGTTTGCGTCATAGGGCAGCGTGAACGCCAGCGGCACCTGCTTCCCCTCGGATCGCACGGTGGTCGTGGCGATCACGGGCGCTGCCACATCCTGTGCCGTCGCATCGATCAGCGAGATCTCGGCGATCGCGTCCGGCGGAAGTGCCACGCGCTCCCGGTAGGCTACCGAGCCGGTGATCGTCGCCGACGCCGCGCCTCCGCTCGACGAAGATCCCGATGGATGCGCGCAGGCGCCGAGAGCTACGAAGGTGATGGCGCGAGCGAGGTCGCGTGAAAAGGAATAGGCCACCGCAAAGGCTCCTGATTGATCGACGAGTCGATCAGAAGCTTACACCGGCGCCGGGAACCGCCGGGCGGACGGTGACGGGTTACGCGAAAGCACCCAAAGGCGTTTAGAATTCACAGAGCCGGCCCGCCCGGCCACCCACGACCCCACGTTCGGAGGCCAGATGAACGAGAAAGAGATGCAGGCGCTGCTGAAGAAGACCGCAGCAAAGGCCGCCGCCAAGAAGATGCCGAATCGCCCCACCTACGACAAGGCGCTCGACGCCACCCGTGCCGATCGCCCCGAAGCGTCCGCCGATGCCACGGAGATCTTCCAGGAGATGAAGAAGCGCACGCACTAGCTGCCGCGCGCGCTTTTAGGACAGCTACACCTCCAGCCGGTCTCCCTCTCGCGCGACCACACCGTAGAGCGCGGGCATCAGGAAGATCGAGATCAGCAATCGCGAGAACAGCCCGCCCACGATCACGATCGCGAATGGCCGCTGTGAGTCCGAGCCAACTCCGGTGGACAGCGCCGCGGGCAACAGACCGAACGCCGCCACGAGCGCGGTCATCATGATCGGCCGCAGTCGCAGCATCGCCGCCACGCGCGTCGCCTCCGCGATCGGCCGCCCCTCGATGCGCAACTCGTTCACGTACGAGATGTAGACGACCGCCGTCTGCACGCTCACACCGAAGAGCGCGAGGAAGCCGATCCCCGAGCTCACCGAGAATGGCGTCCCCGTGAGCTTGAGCGCGAGAATCCCGCCGATCGGCGCCGATAGCACGACGCCGAGCACGGTGATCCCCGGGAATTTGAAGTTGCTGTACAGCGTAAAGAGGATCAGGAAGATCAGCACGATCGTGATCGGTAGCACCACCTGCAGCTGCCCGCGCGACGCCGCATAGTCCTCGTACTCGCCGCCCCATCGCAGCCGGTAGCCCGGCGGCATCTTCACCCGCTTCGCCACCTGCTCCTGCGCATCCTTTACCGCGCCGGCGAGATCGCGCCCGGTCACCGAGTACTGCACGCCGATGAAGCGCGAGTTGTCCTGCCGGTAGATGAACGACGCACCATTCGCGAGCCGGATGTCCGCGAGCTCGCGCAATGGCAACTGCTGCCCGTCGGGCGTGGACACGCGGATGTTCCCGATCGCGTCCGGCGTCTCCCGGTACTTGGGCTCGAGCCGCACGACGAGATCGAACGTCCGCTCGCCCTGCGCCACCGTCGTCGCCGCGTTGCCACCCACCGCCGCCTCGATCAGCGCATTGATATCCGCGACGTTCACGCCATAGCGCGCAATCTTCGCGCGATCGATCTTCACCGTCAGACTCGGCTGTCCCAGCTCCTGTACGAGCGTCACCTGCGTGATGCCACGCACCGAGTCGAGCACCTGCTTCACCTCGCGCCCCTTCGACTCCAGCGTCGCGAGATCGTCGCCGAATAGCTTCACATCGAGTGAGCTCTTGAGCCCCGTCTCCGCCTCGTTCACCGCGTCTTCGGCCGGCTGCGTGTAGTTGAACGTGATGCCGGGAAACGCCGCGAGCTTCTTGTCGATCGCCGCGATGAGCGCCGGCTTGCTGCGAATCGTGCCGTTCCACTCGTCGTACGGCTTCAGCCCCACATAAAACTCGGCGTTGAAGAAACCCGTCGGATCGGTGCCGTCATCCGGGCGGCCATGCTCATCCGCCACGACCGTCACCTCGGGGAACGACCGCAGGATCGCGCGAATCTGCGGCACGATGCGCGACGACTCCTCGAACGAGATCGTGTACGGCATCGTCGACCGCACCCACAGCGCTCCCTCGTCGAGCTTCGGCATGAACTCGCCGCCGATCGTCGGGATGAGCGCCAGCGAGAGCACGAACAGCACCGTCGACGCGATGATCACGCGCCACGGAAATTCCAGCGACCAGGCGAGCGCCCGGTCGTAGCCCGCCTGCATCCACCCGAAGACCGGATTGCGCCGCTCGCGTACGTTCCCGCGTAGCAGCCAGAGGCACAGCACCGGCAACAGCGTCACGGTCAGCAGAAACGATCCGACGACCGCGAAGATCGTCGTGTCCGCCATCGGCTGAAACAGCTTCCCCGACGGCCCCGCGAGCGCGTAGATCGGCAGGAACCCCGCGATGATCACCGCTACCGCGAACAAAATCGGCCTGTCCACCTCGGACGCCGCGTCCACGATCACCTCGTGCAGGTCGTACTCCTGCCCATGCAGCAACGCGATGCGTCGAAAGATGTTCTCCACCATCACCACGGCGCAGTCGACGATGATGCCGAAGTCGATGGCGCCGATGGATAGGAGATTCGCCGGTATGTGTTTTAAGTCGAGGCAGATGAAGGCGAACAGCAGCGACAGTGGAATCGTGATCGCGACGATCAGCCCCGCACGGAAGTCGTACAAAAAGAAGATCAGGATCACGATCACGATCACGATGCCGCGCAGCAGATTGTCCTTCACCGTGCGCGTCGTGAGCTCGACGAGATCGCTGCGATCGTAGAACGCCCGCACCTTCACGTCCTTCGGCAGAATCGAGTCGTTGAGCTCCCTCGTCTTCGCCTCCACGCGCTTGAGCACCGTCTGCGCCTGCTCCCCAACGCGCAGGAGGATCACCCCCTCCACCGCATCGTTCACAGAATCGATGCCGAACTGGCCGAGCCGAGGTGCCGCGCCGATCACCACCGATCCGATGTCCTTGATCAGGATCGGAGTTCCGTTGTGCACCGTGACGACGACGTTGCCGATGTCCTCCAGCGTCTCCACGCGGCCGAGCCCGCGCACATAGTAGAACTGTCCGCCCTCGGAATAGAAGCCGCCGCCCGCATTGCCATTGTTCGCCGCGAGCGCCGCCGCCACGAGCGGCACCGAGAGCCCCGCCCCCGCAAGGCGCACGGGATCGATCACGACCTGGTACTGCATCGTCTCGCCGCCGAGCGACGACATGTCCGCAACGCCCGGCACCGACTTGTACTGCCGCTCGAGAATCCAGTCCTGAATGACCTTGAGCTCCATCGCCGAACGGTCCTTGCTCTCGACCACGTAGCGATAGACGAGCCCGGACGGCGAGAATAGCGGCGCGATCCCTGGTGTCACGCCGTCCGGAAGCGAGAGATCGGGAAGACGCTCGAAGGCTTGCTGTCGCGCGAAGTAGTGGTCCGTATTGTCGCCGAATGTCAGCGTGATGTTAGACAATCCGTATAGCGAGACTGAACGCATCACTTTGAGCCCCGGAAGCCCGTTCATCACGAGTTCCGTCGGTGCGGTGATCAGCCGCTCGACCTCCTCGGCCGCGTGTCCCGGCCACTGCGTCGAGATCTCCACCTGCGGCGGCGACAGATCCGGGTACGCATCCACCGGGAGTCGCTTCAACGACCAGATGCCAACGCCGATGAGCAGCGCCGCGAGGAAGACGACGATCAGCCGCTGGTCCAGCGATGCCTGAACAATTCGATTGACGAACGACCGCTTGAACGTGTGAACGCGGTCGTGCTCGTGCATTGGCTTGTTGGAGGGGTTGCTCATTGACTCTGTGCAAACTGGAGGAAGAGCCCGCCTACCTGGATCACGCGCTCGCCATCCTTGAGCCCCGCACTGATCTCGTACTTGTCGTTCACACGCGAGCCGAGCGTGACGTGTCGTCGCTCGAACCCTCCCGCGGGCAGCTGCACGAAGACGAACGGGAGATTGTCCTCATCGCGCAACACCGCACTCACCGGCAACAGAATTCCGGTCTTCTCCTTCGACGAATGGATCGTCGCCGTCACGTACATGTCGCGCTTGAGCAGATGCCCCGTGTTCGGCACCACCACGCGCACCTGCGTCGCCTTCGTCGCCGGATCCACCAGCGCCGCCACGTAGTCCACGGTGCCCGTGAGCGGTCGCGCCGATACCTCCGTCACCACATCCACCTTGTCGCCATGTCTGACCGACGCGAGATCGCGCTCGAAGACGCTCGCCATCACCCACACCGTCGAGAGATCCGCGACGGTGAACGTCGGCGTCGTCCCCGCCTGCAGCAGCTGCCCGGGATTGATCAGCTTCTCCACCACCGTCCCCTCGATCGGAGCCCGGATCACTCCCTGCACCGTCGTCGCCGCCCTGTTGTCGCGCAGCCCCGCGAGCGTCGACGAGTCGACGCCGAGCGCCTGCAGCGCCTGCAGCGCCGCATCGCGATCCGCCTCGGCGCTCAGCGCATCGGTCTGTGCCTGCTCCATGTCGCGGCGTGCGATGCCATCGTTCTTGAAGAGCGCCGAGTCGAGGCCGGCGACGCGTCGTGATTGCACCGCAGTCGCCTGCGCCTTTCGGAAGTCGGAGACCGCGCTCGCGAAGTCCGGCGACGATACCGTCGCGAGCACAGCGCCGCGCTTCACCCACGCGCCGGGCTGCACGAGAATTCGCATCACCGGCCCCGATATCGGCGACAGCACCTGCGTCGACATGTCGCCGTCGAAGGCGACCGTCCCCGTCGTCTGGATCTCGGGGCGGAACTGCACCTCCGATACCGGTGCGATCTTGAGATGCTCGAGCTGATCGGGTGTCAGCGTCGTATTCGAGATCCCCGGCGTCGCGCTCTGCTTCTTCGCTGACGTCGTGTCCGACCCGGCGCGCGCCTCGTCCTTCCCGCTACACGCGCCAAGAACGAGGAGCGCGACCGGGATCGAGAGGCGCACGGCCGCGCGCGCGAG
>JBBRYY010000053.1:0-17664 GCA_038237245.1 Gemmatimonadales bacterium
GCCTCAGGGCGAAGCACCACGGCGAGCGAGCCGGCTTCGATCGCGGAGATATCGAGAAGGTCCTGAATCATTCGCGACATCCATGCGGTGGATTCATGGATCGTCCGCGCAAGATCGCGTCGTGCGGCATCATCAGTCGGCGGTGAGTCGGCGAGCACCCGGGAGCACATCGCAATGGCGCTCAGCGGATTGCGAAGGTCGTGCGAGACCACGCCGAGCACGTTATCGCGGGCGCGCGTGGCGCGCAGCGCGTCCCGATAGAGGCGGGCGTTGTCGATGGCGAGCGCCGCGCGCCCTGCGTAATTCTCGGCGAGAAACACATCCGTCGGTGCAAAGCGACGCAGGTCGCCCACGGCCATGAGCGTAACGACTCCGAGCGCCTGATTGCGCGCAACGAGAGGCACGGCGAGGATCGAGCGCACTCGAAGCGCTCTCCACGCGCCGGCCTCATCCGGCTGCTCGCAATGCGCGTCGAGCCATTCGTCCGTCACCGCAGAAACCACCTGCGTGCGTCGCGACCGCAGCGCGTCAATCTGCACCGCCGGCGCATCAGCGCTCAGCGCGAAGCCATCGAGCGGTGATTCATTGCCGCTCGCGCCCGAAGCTGCATGGCCTAGTCGCCGAAGCGTACCCGATTCGTCGAGCACATCCAGGATACAGATGTCCGCGAGCGCCGGCACGGGCAGGCGCACGACCGACTCGAGCGTCGCCTGGTACTCCAGCGATCCGCTCAGTGCAGCGCTCACCTCCGCCAGGAAGCGCTGCTGCTGATCCATTCGCTTGCGATCCGTAACGTCGCGCACGAGCGCGGTATACAAGCGACGTCCGCCAGGCGCATCGAGCTTGAGGATCGACGCTTCCGCCGGAAAGTCTGTGCCATCCTTGCGTAGACCGTACACCTCGCGACGATGCCCCATCAGCCGCGCCGCTTCCGAGGACTGCCCGAAGAGCTCCACGTGGGCGGTATGCATCTCACGAAATCGCGGCGGCAGCAGCATCCCAAGCGGGCGTCCAATGACCTCCGCCGCTGCATATCCGAAGATCTGTTCCGCTCCGAGATTGAAGTGCACGATGAGCTGTGCCTCGTCCACGGTGACGATGGCATCTGCCGCCACCTGCAGGATCTTCTCGAAGCTGCCTTCGGAGATCGGCTCGCCGCCCCCGGTGTCGTGAGTTTGCATGGTCACTAAGGTACCATGCGACGCCCGGCTTGCTACGCCAGCACGCTGAGTCGACGTCTGCGGTGGACGCTCTGACCATTCATGCTATCTTGCAATTCGAGGATCGGCAGCGCAGTACGGCGCTCGCATCGATACCGGGCTTTTTCCATTGACGCAGATGAACATGAACCAGAGAAGCGAACCGTCGCAGCAGCCTCGCGACGACAGGCACGATTTCCCCGTGATTCGCGAGCTCGCACCCGACGAGAGTCGAGCGTTGCTCGGTCGACATCACGTCGGCCGGATCGCGTTCACGTCGAACGAGCGCGTGGACATCCAGCCGATCCACTACGTGTTCGAGGAGCGGTGGCTATACGGTCGAACGAGTCGGGGCAGCAAGTTTGCCACCCTGGCCCGGCACAGCTGGTGCGCGTTCGAAGTCGACGAGGTGCGCGACCTGTTCGACTGGGACAGCGTGGTGGTGAAAGGACATATGGAGCTGCTCGACCCCGAGCTGGGATCGCCGGATGCATACACTCGCGGTCTCACCCTCATGCGATCGATCGTGCCGGCGAGCTTCACCGCCGATGATCCCGTACCGCATCGTTCGATTCTGTTTCGCCTCGAGGCAAGCGAGATCACGGGCCGGTCCGCACGCCCCGGCCATTAGCCTGCCGGTCCCGGTGCGCACCGCCTCGAACAGCCCCGTGTCTCGTGCACCTGCTCAGAACGCGACCCAGGCGAAGATAAAGAGCGCATCGTTGTTCGCGGCGTTCCGGCCCGCGCCATCGTAGGACGTCGCTCCGCCATTGAACTTGCCGTACAGCGTGTATTGCACTCCGAGCCTCGTGTTTTGCCACGCGTTGAAGTCGAACTCGCCAATCCCGCCGGACGATTGCGGGCTGCCGTTCGCACTGCCGGAGATCGATGCGGCGGGATATAGCAGCAGATCGCTCGTTCCCGTCGTGTTGAAGTAGCCGAGCGTGAAGTTGGTACGCATCGAGGGCATGTACGATGCGTTGGCGCGAAACACCTTGAGCGTATTGTGCAGATTGGCCGCCCCGGGCTGGTCGCCACCCGCGAGCGCAGTGAGCGTTTGCGCCTCGTGGATGAAGGTAGAGCGAACCACGAGTACGCCCTGGTTTATCTGTCGTTCCACCTGAAGATCGGCGGCCGCGTCGGTGTACTGATCCGTCGGGCCGGACACACCGGTGGGATAGAGCCGACCGCTCAAGCCGTACGTGCCAAGCATGACGTAGTTGCGTCCGAACTGATGCTGCAGCGCCAGGCGCCAGTACGGAATCACGTTGTGGGCCACGTTGCTCGCGCTCGCGTCGAGAGGAGTGGCAACACCCTGCTCCGCCGATCGATACGCAGTCACCTCGGCGTACACCAGCTGGTGCCAGAGTCCATAGCCACCCAGCCCGACCACCTGTTGCCCGAGCGCACCATCGACGAGCGCAGAAGCCATCGGCGTGGGTGCCGCGCTGCTGGCCATGAACGGAAAGCCCCACGCCGGCACTGTATTCCACACGTCCTGCATGGACGGGTTGTTGTTGAGCGTCACGCCGTAGAGAAGCTCCTGCGAGAAGAGATGCGTGCGATCCGCGAAGCGAAACTCGGCGTTGTCGAGGCCGATCGATCCGTCGGGGGCCGCGTAGGTAATCTGGATGAACGCCCCGAGCTTCGGTGTGATCTCGCCCGCGAGAAAAAGACTGAGTTGATCCGGAAATACGACGGAATTGTTTTGCGTCTCCGGGAGCGTCTTCGAGAGATGCGTGAAGGAGGTGACCGCCATTGCCGACACGGGCGGGAATGGCGCGAGCTGCAGCGAGGAGCGAGTCGAGTCGCCCGCGTCGATGGTCTTCAGCCCGGTGAGCGTGTAGCCGTTGAGCTTGAACAGGCGCCCGAACGGAGTGAGCTGCGGGAACCCGTAGTGACATGCGCTGCAGGCGAGCTTGGTCTGACGGGAAAATCCAGGGATGCGCCGCTCGCGCATCGCGCGAATATCCGCGCTGGCCGGCAGGACGACATGGCGCGCGTCGAGATAGGGCAGCAGCGCATCGCGAACGGGCGCCGGAGCGCCGGGCGTCTCTGCCCTTGCGCGAGCGGACGGCACGCTCGACGCAATTGCGATCGTGATCGCCAGCGCGATGCGCGCGGACCTGCGTGCACGGCGAGATCCCGTGCGCTGGCATCTGACATGTGACATATGCTGTTCCCTCGGAGGTGTGCGGTGGGGCTCTTACTTCGCGGATGTACCGACCGACAGAGTGCCGCGCATGCCGACGCTCTCGTGGGGATCGCACACGAACTGATAGGCGCCATCGACGAATCGCGTATCGATGACGAGGTCGTACGTCTTGCCCACGCCGATCAGATATGGCCCGCTCATGGCCGCGCCGAGCTTGGCGCCCTTGGGCGTTTTCTCGAAGTGGACGTTGTGGGGAGCGGTGCTCGACTGGAGGAAGCGCACGGTATCGCCGTGCTGCGCGGAGATGGCCGCGGGCTCGAACGCAAACTGGCCGTTTGGCTTGTCGACCAGCTTCACGAGGACGAGATGCGGGGCTGACTGGGCGCTTGAGCGCGCTGCCGGCACGAGAAGCAGGAGTGCGATGGCTACGATACCGAGGCGTTTGGCGCCCTTACGAATACCTTGCATGGATCTCTCCGATAAAGACATTGCGCGACGCCGGGACAGCCCTGGCGCGCGGTTCAGTGTGACTCGTGGCAAACTGCTTCGGCACGCCCACCTGAGTCATCCCGACTGCACCCTTCTCCGCGTCGGCGACAGCGTGCGTCACGAACGGATAGATTCCTTCGCCGCTGGCGTCGCCGCGGAACACGATCGAGTGTGGCATGCCGGCGTCGTTCACGACCGTGATGCGCACGAGGTCGCCCTGCCGCACGTGAAGACCGGTCCCGGAAGCGTACCGCCAAACGTCCTGCCTTGATACTTCACGCCATTCGCGATCGCGACTTTCGCGTCCCTGATCGGAATGCGAAACTCCTTGATGCCCACTTCGGATATCGGCGGCAGCGCCGCGTCGTACATTGGCGTGGTGGCGGTGGCGGCCTTATCGAAGTTCGTGCGCGCGACTTTCCGTGTGCGCGTTGCGTAATTGACGACTCCACCGGTGACCGTCAGTGCGACAGTAGTGATCAAGGCTGCCAGCATTTGTGTACCCGTCATTCTACTCCCCGATATTGTCCTGCATCGGAAAGTAGAAATCGCGGGCGGTGGGGTCTGTCGGGTGATCGCTGAACTTTTCTGAGGGTTGCACCGGAGTGGCGTGAGGGAATCCCCGACGCCGGTCGCGGCTCCTCGCCGCCTCTGCACGGCTCTGCGACCGCATAGCTTCACCCCATGCGTCGCGCCGGAGGCCATTTGCAGTGCCTGTCACCACCCGGCCGCGGAGCACAAAGAGTTTCTCGCTTCGGCGGACGCCAACAATGTCCGCTTCGAGATCACGGAAGATGGGTCGGTTTCGATCCATGAGCTGCCGCGCATCGTCACACCGGCATCGGCCTGTTTACTGAGCGCGAACGGGTAGCGCTCGTCGAGGGCGAGCTACACGTTACGAGCAGGGTCGGCGGCGGCATCACGGTGCTCGCGACCGTGCCGCTGCGCAACACCAATACCCCCCTGCCAACGGAAACTCCGAATGAGTGAAGTGCTGATTCGCGTTATTCTCGTCGATGATCATGCCGTCGTGCGCGCAGGACTCAAAGCCGTCCTCGGCGCATCGCGCGATATCGAGATCGTTGGCGAGGCCTCGAACGGCGCGGACGCCGTTGCGCTCGCCGAGCGCGTCGATCCCGACGTGGTAATCATGGACCTCTCGATGGACCACATGGATGGTGCAGCGGCGACGCGAGAGATGGTCGCAAAGCATCTGCGCGCGCGCGTGCTCATCCTCACGATGCACGCCGAGGAGGACTATCTGATTCCGGTGCTCGAGGCGGGAGCGTCCGGCTACCTCATGAAGAACGCCGCCGATCTCGAGCTCGTCGACGCCGTTCGCGCCGTTGCGCGCGGTGACATGTTCATTCGGCCGAGCGCCGCCAGGATTCTGGCGCAGGGGATCGGCAAGAAGGATCCGCTCGTCGCCGAGCGGGCGCGCTTCGAGCGGCTCACCGAGCGCGAGCAGAGCGTGCTCACCCTCACGGCGCAAGGCTATTCCGCACCGGAAATTGGCGAGCGGCTGTTCATCAGCCCCAAAACCGTCGACACCTACAAGCAGCGCATTGGCGACAAGCTCGGACTTACGCATCGCGCCGAGTATATCTCGTTCGCGCTCAAGCTGGGGCTCCTCACGGAGTAACGTACCGCTTCATCACGCGTGGAGCAGTCGCGCATCAGTAGGCAGAGCTCCAGCATGCTCCGCTCCCGCATTCCGTGATGGCACGCTCGCCCGAAGCGCGTTGAGTATCACGGCGACATCGATGACCTCCTGCAGCAGCGCGCCAGTGACCGGCGGGATGTATCCGAACGCCGCCACCACCATGGCGACTCCGCTGAGCGTCAATCCCACCCACACGCTCTCACGAGCAATCGACATCGTTCGGCGACTGATGCGGATCGCATCGCCCACGCGGGAGAGATCGTCGACGAGCAGCACGATGTCTGCAGCCTCGGTGGTGACCCCTCCGCCGTGACCGCCCAGCGCGATGCCCACCGTCGCCGCCGCGAGCGCGGGGGCGTCGTTGGTGCCGTCACCCACCATGAGGACTGCGTCGCCGGCGGCGACGAGCTCGCCAACTACCGCCACCTTGTCCCCGGGGAGTAGGTCGCCACGGGCATCGGTGATCCCTAAGAGTGCCGCGGTCGTACGCACGTTCCCTTCATGATCCCCGGACAGGAGTATGCGGCGCCGCAGGCCGAGCGAGGCGAGATCTTCGAGGATCGCTCGCACCCCCGGCCGGAGCGCGTCGGAGTACTGCACGCTTCCGGCGTACCGGCCATCAACCGCAACGTACGCGACCAATCCCTCGATCGGCAGCAGCGGCGCATCCCCGGTGCCGGCGGCGGACACGAGCGCCGACACAAATGCGTGCGATCCAACGGCGACCATTTGTGAGCCGACACGCCCGATCACGCCTCGACCCGGGGACTCGGTCGCATCACGAACCGACTCGAGTGCCAGGTTCTCTTCGAGCGCCGCGTCTACGAGCGTACGCGCCAGCTGATGGCTGGAGCTCTGATCTACGGATGCGGCGAGCTGCAGGAGCTGGCGGCGGTCGAACGGCGGCGACGGCGTCACCGCGCTCACCTTCGGCTTCCCGATCGTGAGCGTGCCCGTTTTGTCGAAGACGCCCACCGTCACGCGCGACAGCCGTTCCAGCGCGCCTCCGTTGCGCACGATGATCTGACCACGCGCGGCACGGTTGATCCCTCCGATGAATGCGATCGGCGCGGCCAGAATCAGCGGACATGGCGTGGCGACGACGAGCACCGCCAGCGCGCGATTCCAGTCGCGGGACAGCGCAGCTGCGGCAGCCGCGATCACAATGGCGATGGGCGTAAACCAGACGGCATAACGATCGGCGAGTCGCTGAAATGGCGCCTTTGACTCCAGCGCCGAGCGTACGAGCTCCACGATCCGCGCGTATTGACTCGCCGCCGCGTCGGCCGTCGCGCGCAGAACAAAGGCGCGATCGCCGTTGATGCTGCCGCTCATCACCGTCGATCCCGGACCGATGGTTTGAGGAAGTGGCTCGCCGGTGAGACGGGAGGTATCGAGACTACCCGTGCCTTCCGTAACGGTACCGTCGCACGGCACGAGCTCGCCGGGGCGCACGACGACGAGGTCGCCAGGCTGCACCTCGCTCGCCGCGACGTCGACCACGCGGCCATCGCGCTGCAGATGCGCATGCATCGGCCGGTCTGCCTCCAGCGTGCGCAGCGCATCGGATGCACGCCCCTCGGCGAATCGCTCGAGCGCTTCGCCTCCAGTCTGCATCACGACGACGATTAGCCCCGCGAGTGGCTGTTCCATTGCCACGGCCCCCACGATCGCGAGTGCTGCGATGAGGTCGGACGCCCACTGTCCGTGCCATGCGCGGCGCGCCGTCTGGACGACAACGACGCCGCCCGTCGCGATGAGCATCACCATCCAAATACGATTCCCGAGCTCGGCAGTGGCGAGCCAGCCGCCACCCCCCGCGGCAATTCCCGCGAGCGCAAGCCAAGTCAGCACACTCAGGCTTGCCAGCATACTGCGCACGGGAACCTGCCGCTGCGGCATCTAGCCGTTGCCGTGGGCAGGAACGATGAGCATCGACCAGCGCGCCGAATGCGCAAGCTTCATCGGCATTCGACTCCTGGTCCTCGAGTCGAACAGCGAGTGTGTCTCGCTTCCCACGGCGATAAGATCGGCATCCATCGCCTGCGCGCACCCTTCGATCGACGACTGCACGTCGCCATGCAGGATCACCGATGACATCGTCATGCCGGGCGCCGCACCGAGATCGTCGAGGATGCGATCGAGCTTCTCACGCACCGAGTCGGATTGGTGTGGCGTTACGTGCACCACGCACAACGAACCGCCATCCGCGAGCAACCGGCGAGCAACGCGCACCGCGCGAATGCTCGCCCCGCCAAAATCCACCGCCACGACGATGCGGCGCGGAAGGCGCTGGAGCTCGGGTCGAACCGCGAGCACCGGCACACGCGCCCTCCGTAAAACTTCCGAGAGCAATTCTCGTGTGAGTGAGCGCCGCAGCACGCCGTGTCGGCGCAGGCCCATGACGATCATCCCCGCACGGTGCGCTTTCGCCAGCCCGACGATGGCGTCGATCGGTGTCTCGTTCGTGACGGCGAGCGGCCACTCCACCTCGGTCGTGACAGACGCCAGCTGCTCGGCTACCGTCGCTCGGCACGCGTTCACATGGTCGGCGTCGAGAGCTGCTTCCGCCACGCGACCCGCGGTCGGTGACGCGGACGCCTCTGCCGCTCGAACATTCCCGAGCGCGCGAACGACCGTCGGCACGGCGCCGCGCGTGCGCGCGAGCGCTTGCGTCATCTGGATCGCCGCGACTGATGGCTCGTCGTTGGCGAGCGCCAGTAAAAGAGAAAAGTCTGCACCGAGCTCGTGTGACGGATCGTAGATCGCGAGCAAGTCAGTGCGGGCAGGCAGGCCCTGCCCATTCGAGATCTCGTCGGCAACGTCCGGCATTGGTCACCTTCCTGTGTGATTCCATCGGTCCGGCGCGCGGAGTCGCGCGCTAATCCTTTGTAGAGGCGTGGGGCGGAGTAGCGATTCCAGGGGGCAGCCCCGCGGGCGCAGTCGGCAGACCGAGCACGGGCGCCTCGTGGATGATCTTTCCACCAAGATACGCCGTCCTGGCGACCGTCCCGAAGCCGCCAAGTGCGCCGATCAGGATACCGGCCCGCACCCACCCGGGAATCGTCTCCTCGCGACGCTTCAACGCGCGCCACCAGGCATAGGCACTGAACGCGCCAACGATGAGGATCACGAACATTGCGATCCCTGCCGCGTCGTCGTGGGCATCGATCACGCCCTGTTGGATGTACCACGGATCGCGTAGCGCGTGATCCGCCTGGTCGCCGGTAAAGTGCACCGGATACACGCTCAGCCCAGCCACCGTCAGCGTCCCCATCGCATAGAGCCACAGACCACGACGCCCGAGAATCAGCGCGCCGATCGCCGCGATGAGTCCCATGGATGTGAGCACCACGGGAAAATGATTGATCAGCAGATGGACATACGGCCATGTAAGCGTTGGCATAAAAAGCTCCAGTATGGGTAACCGCGCTACTACTCCACCTCGACGTGGCCCTTCATGCCAAGGGCAACGTGCGGGTCGCATTGGAAGTAGTAGTGACCCTTTGCGAAGTTCACGGGGATATCGATCGTCTGATCGGGAAGCTGGAGCATGTCACTTGCCGGAGGAAGGTTGCTCTTGCCGGGATTGGAGTCCGCCAGGAAGTGCACATTATGCACCCCGCTCTTGAGCGTGAAGCGCATCACGTCGCCAGGATGCACCTCGAAGTCGGCAGGCTTGAAGTAATTGCCCTTGGCGTCGCTGTTGAGCTCGACGACTACCACTTTGCCCGTGGGCGCCACTGCGGGAGCATCGCTAGCCGACTTCGTCGGTCCGGCTGCGGGATGCTCCGATTCGGAGTCCTTCCGGGCGCACCCGGTGACGGCAGCGACGACGAGTAGCGAGGCGATGAGCGCACGATGGCTGTTCACGAGAGACTCCCGAGTGGTAATGAGTGAGGGCACTAAAAATCCTTTCGCTGGAAGGCACGCAGTCCGAGCATCACGGGCGCAGAGATCCAGAGTACCAACGCGGCCAGCGTCACGAGCACGCCCTGTGCCGTTCCGAAGAAATTGAGGAACACCGCGCCAGTGTACCCCATCATCGCGGCCCCATCGAAGCGCAGCAGCATCGCGACGCGCGCGATGTCGATGGGGTTGGCCAGCATCAGTCCGAGCGATACGTGCTCGAGCGAGTTATTCGAGAACACTGCGAGGATGAAGAGCACGAAGCCGTCGTAGACCACCGTGAACGACATCCAGATCCCGATGGCAGCGCCGAGTCCGCGCAGCCGATCCTCGCACCGAATGGCGATCAGCGTCGCGATCGCGGTGAAAACACAGGTGAGAATCACGCCGGCGAGCAGCAGCACCGTGAGCGCACCATCGATCGATGCCCCGAGCCCGCGCAGGACGAAGGGCGCGCCGAGTCCGCACACGAACGCGGAAGCGAGCGGAATCGTGAGGCCGAGGTACACGCCGCCGAACATCTGTCTGCGATTCACCGGCTGCGCGAGCAGGAGCTCGATGAACTCGCGTGCGTTGTAGAGGTAGACGGTACCGAACACGATCGACACGAGCGGCACCAGAAAGAGCACAACGCTAATGAGGCTGAGCTGTGCCTTCGCCGGATCGCCGCTGAACCGCAGCAGCCCCTCGGTCACCAGCATGAAGAAAGCAGCGTAGGCGATGAGCCACCGGCTGCGCACCGCGTCGCGCGCCTGATACTTGAGCACCTTGAGAATGGTGTTCATGCCGCCTCCCCGATCCAGCCGCGCCGCATCATCATGGCGATGGCGCGCTCGAGCGAATGCTGGCCCGTAATGCGCTTCAGTTCATCGAGCGTGCCCACGAACGTCGCTCGACCCTCCAGGAGGAACGCGACGTCGTCCGCGAGCTCCTCGAGCTCGTTCATGATGTGCGAGGTCACGAGCACCGTCTTCCCCTCACCACGGGCGGCGAGGATCTTGTCCTTGAGCATGCTGCTCGACAGCGGATCGAGTCCCGCGGTCGGCTCGTCGAGCACGAGCACATCGGGAGAGAACAGGAAGGCCATCACGGCATTCACTTTCTGTCGCGTGCCGCCGGACAACACGCGCAACGGCTTCTCGAGCGCGGTCTCCAGCCCGAACGTCGCGACGAGCTCGAGGTCGAGCGTTGCGGTCGGCCCGCGCAGATCGCGGAGCATCGTAGTGAGCTCCGCGCCCGAGAGATTCTCCGGGTACCGGGCGATCTGCGGCATATAACCGATGCGGGCCCGATACGATTCGCTGCGGCCTACCGGTACGCCATCGATCACGATCTCTCCTGCGTCCGGATGCGTAAGGCCGAGCAACGCCTTGATGAGCGTGGTCTTGCCGGCACCGTTCGGGCCGACGACCGCCATCACCCGTCCGCGCCGCACATCGAGATTCACCGAGCGGAGCACATTCAGCGCGCCGAACGTCTTGGACAGCCCCCGCATGCATATCATTGGCTGCGTCATTGCACCCACCGCATGGCCGGCGTGGAGTCTGCGAGCGTTTCCGGCGTGAGCGCGGGAAAGACGCGCTCGGCCGCATCGAGCAGCGAGAAAAAGTTGCTTCGAAGGAGAATGAGCGCGGGCTCGTACCGCGCAACGATCACGGAGGCGAGGCGCACCGGCCGGTGCGGCACGTCGCCCACGCCGTCGTGATTGAGATCATAGCCCTCGTATGCCGACCAGTAGTTGCCGCTAAAGGTGCTCGAGCTCGACAGGCTGTTCGTGGACACGTCGAAGGTATTTCCGGCGAAATCATTCCCCCGGAACACGGCGTCCTCAGTGCTCGCCTGCAGTTTGAGCGCCCAGCCATTGTCGACGAACTTATTGCGGTTGGCGAGTAGCCGCGTCGCACCGTCGGCCACCAGCGCCGTCGTGTTGTTCGAGAACACGTTACGCTCGAGCCGGCTGTCGTCGATCTCCTTGAGCAGCAGGCCATATGCGGCCGATCCCCGATTGCCTTCGAAGCGGTTCTCCGTCATCTGCACGTGCTTCGAATACATCACCGCGACGCCGGCGCCGTTGTGCCGGAAGACGTTGCGCTCGTAGTCGCAGCTGTCGGAGTACATGAAGTGGAGCCCGTACCGCAGGTTGTCGGTGCTGACATTGTCACGCACGTGCGCCTCGCGGGTGAATTCGAAGTAGATCCCGTCGCGATGTCCGGAGACGTGGTTGCCGACGATCGTGATCTCTCGCGAGTGCCAGAGGTGAATTCCGTTCCCCGAGGTCGCATCGCGGACGCGCGACGCGTGCAGCGTATTGCGCTGCACCAGGCAGTTCGAGGCCTCCTGCAGGTAGATCCCGAAGAAGGCATCATCGATGGTGTTTTCGGAGATGTCGCAGTCGCTCGCACGCACGACCTTCACGGCGGCGAGATCCTCCGTGAAGGCCACGCCGACGTTTGCGAAGTGAAGCCCGCGCACGGTGACGCTGTCCGCGGTGATCGTCATGATCTGCCACGCTCCTTCACCATCGAGCAGCGGGTTGCCGTCGCCGATGATGCGTACCGGCATTGCGACGACGATCGTGCTGTCGCGGTACGTTCCGGCGTGCACGATGATCGTGCCGCCGCGCGCCACAATGGCGAGCGCGTCGCGCACGGTCCGCACGGGCCCCGTGGGAGACACGTTCACCACGAGGCGCACATTCGAGTCGGAAACAGGCCTCGGCGTCGCCTGTGCACGCGCCGCTCCCCCCACCACCATCAGGGCAATCGCGCCGAGCGCCAGGCGTCCGCTAGCCATGGGACGGATGCGGAGCTCGATATGCGGCGACCACTGCGCCAAGCGCGAGCGCGAGTGCCGCGAACGCCAGCCATCCGCCGATGTCGGGCCACGACACCGCAGTGAAGTTGAGCAGTTGCTTGACCCCGATGAGCGGGGGCTGATACGTCATCCCCGGGATTTTGAGGATCGCGTGCTCGAAGTCGATGTTATGGCCGTAGTCGTATTCCCAGCGCCAAAAGTCCGCCAGCCCCGCCACGCCGGCCAAAACGAATGTCGCGCACCATGCATACAGCGGAGTGCGGCGCCCTATGATCGCCACCAGCAGTCCAGTCACGATGAGCACGCCCACGATCCATGGCATGATCCGCAGCTCGGGGATCGCGTCCGGCGTGATCCGCTTCATACCGATGTAGTGATTGAGCCCGTTGATATTGTCGAGATCGTTCAGAGTCGCGCCCGACACGTTATTGATGCTGATGCGCATGCCCAGTCCTTCGGGATATTGCGGCGCGACGAGCTGCACGCGCCACAGCGGAACGAAGAACAACCCAATGAGGCAGAGCGACGCGAGCACTGTGAGACCTCGCCACAGCCGCGGCAGCGCGCGCGCGGGTGTGCCCATACCAACGGCACGCGAGGGAGACAGTACGGCGCTCGTCATCGAACTCCGGGCTTCGCGCCCGCCATGTTCATTGCCGGAGTCGACGAGCCGATCTTCGCCTGCGCGCTCTGCGAGCTCTTGCTCGTGTTGGCCATGAGCGGCACGTTCGATCCGGCTGGAGACACGCGAACATATCCCTGCATCTCCTGATGCAGCGCCGAGCAGAAATCGGTGCAGTAGAACGGATAGACCGCAGGCGCCTGCGGAATCCACTTCAGCGTGCGCGTCTCGCCCGGCGGCAGCGTCAGCCCCGAGTTGTTCGCGCCGAAGATCGCGAAGCCGTGCGCGATGTTCCAGTCCTGCTCGATGTTCGTGACGTGGAAGTAGACCGTGTCCCCCACCTGGATCCCCTCGAGATTGTCGGGGGCGAAGTGACTGCGGATCGCGATCATCTTGATGTCCACACGCTTGCCGTGACGCGTAATCCCGCCATCGCTCTCCGCCATCGTCACGAACGGATTCGCGTTCTCACTCAGCTTCTCGAACTTGACCGACGTCGGCTTGAGCAGGCTCGCCGGCACCGCCTGCGCGTAGTGCGGCTCGCCGAGCGTGGGAAAGTCCAGCAGCATCTTCATCTTGTCGCCGCTGATGTCGATCAGCTGCGCGGAGCGCGAGCCTTCTGGACCCGTCGGCAGGTAGCGGTCCTTCGTGATCTTGTCCAGCGCGAGCAAATACTTGCCGTACGGCTTTCTGCTGTCCCCGCCCGGAATCATGATGTGGCCTACCGAGTAGTAGACCGGAATCCGGTCGAGCACCTGCCACGTGCCGAGCTTCCACTTCACGACCTCGGACGAGATGAACATCGACGTGTAGGCGTTTCCCTTGCCGTCGAATTCCGTGTGCAGCGGGCCGAGCCCCGGCTTCTGCACTTCGCCCGCGATCACCGCCTCGTACTTCAACACCGGGATGCCGTCGATCGTCTTCTCGAACTGCTTGTCGGCGATCGCCTTCATCATCTTCGTAAA
Source organism: Gemmatimonadales bacterium (assembly GCA_038237245.1). Classification (GTDB taxonomy): domain Bacteria; phylum Gemmatimonadota; class Gemmatimonadetes; order Gemmatimonadales; family Gemmatimonadaceae; genus FEN-1250. The sequence continues at coordinate 13,817 of JBBRYY010000053.1, forward strand.
GGAGTGCACCGGAATCACCGTCGCGAGCTTGCCACCGGCGACGATGTACTCGCCCGACGGATCGATGTCGACGCCGTGCGGCGACTTCGGCGTCGGCAGGTAGTAGACCAGCCCATCGCAATCCGCCGGATAGAGCATCGTCACGCCGGTCTTCGTCTCGCTCGACGCGACCTTCGTGCTCGGATCGATCACGTTGTGCACGTAGGTGCCGCCGAATTTCTTCGACTTCCCGCCGGCGATACACTCTTCCGCCTTCTTGTAATTCACCGCCGCGATGTAGTCCTTGTCGGCCTGCGACGCATTCACCTCGAGCTTGGTATTCGCTTGCTCGGAGTTGTACGTGGTGAAGAAGAACCAGCCGTCGGAGGGACCCTTCCCCGCGTGCCCGAGATCGTAGTCGTAGCCCGGCATCATGATCTGGAACGCGATATCCATCTTCCCGGGCTGATCCGCCCGCACGAAGGTGATCGTGCCCTTGAAATTCTGCTTGTAGCTGTCGATCGGAACGTCCGCCTGTGGAATCGGAACGCTGAACCGCGTCGCCGAGACCACATACTTCGTATCTGGCGTCGCGAACGGCGACGCGTGCCCACCCGAGGCGTTCGGAATCTGGATGATTTCTTCCGTTTCGAACTTCTTCAGATCGAGTCGTGCGATGCGTGGCGTGTTGTTCGCATTGATGAACAGCCATCGGCCATCCGGCACTCCATCGGTGAGCGACATCTCCGTGTGATGCGAGTCATCCCACGGCACTTGGCCGAACGTCGTCTGCAGCATTGCCTTCGATTCCTCGCTGTAGCCGTAGCCCGTCTGCGGGAACACCGAGAACACGGGGATCTCCTTGAACAAGCGACCCGACGGGAGGCCGTACACGGTCACCTGCCCGCTGAAGCCTCCGGACAGAAAGGCGTAGTACTCGTCATAGGAGCCCGGAGCCACGTAGACGCGGGAGGCGGCATCGCCGGCCAGCAGATTCGTCGCGCTCGAGCTCTTCCCGCTCGGCGCGCACGCATAGCCGAGGGCGCCGAGCGCGAGCACGGTAACACCGGCAACTGTGAATCGCTTGATCTGGGAGTGTGCCATTGCTTCCTCGTGTCGGAGCGTAGGTGATGCATTTGGGTCGAGCGCGCAGAACGTGAGTGAAGCTAGAAATCACCGCACACCGGCATAGTCGGGCGTTTGCCGGATTTTCGCTGAGGGTTTCACCCGGAACCCATCAGGGAAACGCCGACAGTGCCTGTCGCAGCCTCGCCTTTACTAGTTTTCTCTCATGTCACCGCGCGCGCCCCTTGCGCTCCTCTTTGATCTCGACGGCACACTCGCCGATTCGATCGCGCTCCTCCTCGCCGCCTTCCGCCACACCTTTGCTGCTCACCGTCCCGATGCGATGCCGCCGGACGAAGAGTGGATCGCCGGGATCGGCACCCCGCTGCTCACGCAGATGCGCCACTTCGAGCCGAATGAAGCGAAGGCGCAGCAGATGATCCTCACCTATCGCGAATTCCAACGCGCGAAGCACGATGAGATGCTCCGCGCGTTCGATGGCGTCGGCGAGACGCTCGCGCTCCTCAAGTCACGCGGTCATCCGACGGCGCTCGTCACCAGCAAGGGGAACGACCTCGCGCATCGCGCGCTCGCCTGGCTGCATCTCACCGACTCGATCGACGTCGTCGTCGGAATGGACTCCACCGAGCGCCACAAGCCGGATCCAGCACCCGTGCTCTTCGCGCTCCACGCCCTCGGCGCCTCCGCGGGCAGCGCCCTCTTCCTCGGCGACTCGCCCCACGACATCGGCGCGGGCAATGCCGCCGGCGTCACGAGCGTCGCGGCACTTTGGGGACCCTTCTCCCGTATGGTGCTGGAACAGGCGTCCCCGACCTATCTCCTCGAGCACATCCGTGAGCTCCCGGCGCTGGTAAACCGGCTGGACGCCTCCAGAGGCTCCTGAGCGTTCAAACCTTTTCGTAGCTCGCGTCATCTGATCTCCCAACGAGACCTGAGAGTCGAAGTGGATGATGGCGACGGCGATCGAGGTGGTTCCAATCCAAAGCATGGATGAAGGCAGCACCGCGATCGCCCGCGCCGCGACCGGAGACCGGCATGCGTTCGAACATGTCTACCGCACGCATCTCGATCACGTCTTCTCGCTTTGCGTGCGGATGACGGGTGATCGCACGCGCGCCGAAGAGTTGACGCAGGATGTCTTCGTACGGGCGTGGGAGAAGCTCTCCACGTTCCGGGGCGAGAGTGCCTTCTCGACCTGGCTGCACAGGCTCACAGTCAACGTCGTACTGAACGAACGGCGGGTCGATGTTCGGGAGCGCGGTCGCACGGTGTCCTCGAGCGACGACGAAGAGAGTGCAGCACCCGCATCATCGACCTCAGAGCCGATGCACGCGGAGAAGATGGACCTCGAATGGGCGATCGCGAAGCTGCCCAAAGGTGCCCGCCAGGTGTTCGTGCTGCACGATGTCGAAGGGTTCACGCACGAAGAGATCGGATCGATGCTCGGCGTTACGGCAGGTGGGTGCAAGGCGCAGCTGCATCGGGCGCGGCTGCTCTTACGGGAGGCTCTGGCACGATGACTTACGACAAGCACGAGTGCGATCTGATGTGCGAGCGGCTCGCCGCGTATCTCGAGGGCGATCTCACACCGGCCGAGCAGGCGGAAGCAGATCGTCACCTGGCGGAGTGCGCGTCGTGCCGCGAGACGCTCGCGGAGTTGCGCGCGATCTCAGTCGAGGCATCGGCGATGCCGCTGCTCACGCCGTCGCGTGATCTCTGGTCGGGGATCGAGGCGCGGATCTCCACGCCGGTCACGGCACTCGGCGGCGCTTCCGCGGCGGTTCGTCGCGCACCGCCGCGGCAGTGGCAGTACGCAATGGCAGCGGCAGCGCTGATCGCCGCGACCGCGGGCACCACGTACTTCTTCGTGGCGCGGATCGGCATGACAGCACCGCAGGTCGCGACGCGCACGCCCGCGCCGTCACACGATGCGGCTGTCGCCACTCCGGCGCCGCTCGTCATCGCGGTGCCCACGCCGCCCGCGAATGCAACCGTCGCCTCGTACCGCCCGAAAAAGGAGCTGAGCGCCGCCCGCGTCTACGACAACGAGATCACGCTGCTCGACAGCCTCGTGCGCACACGTCGCGCATCGCTCGACCCGAAGACCGTCACCGTCATCGAGCACAATCTCCAGATCATCAACAAGGCCATCATCGAGAGTCGCGCGGCTCTCGCGAGGGATCCAAAGAGTCCAATGCTCTCGAACCAGCTCGACAACGTACTTGGGAGCAAGGTCGAATTGCTCCGTACTGTCGCCTTTCTTCCTACTCAAAGCTGATGGAGTCGATCATGCACGCCCCATGGCGCCTCGCCGCCTTCGCACTACTCGCCCTCGCGCTACCGGCGCAGGCACAGCATCGCACGAGTCGCGTTGGCACTACCGATCGGGATCGCGACCGTGACAATGCCGAGATGCGCATCGACACCACCGTTGCGATCGGCCGCTCCGGCACCGTCGATCTGCAAGGCTTCTCCGCCGACGTCACGGTCATCGGCTGGGATCGCGATGAGGTGAAGATCCACGCGATCTCGGGAAGCCAGCTCCGCTTCGAGTCGTCCTCATCGCGCGTCTCGCTCGCGGAAACGCCTGACGGCGGGTCCTATCAGGATGACGACGATGACGATGAGCACGGCGGCCACAAAATCGAGATCAGCATGCCGAAGACGGCCCGGCTGCTCGTGCGCTCGGTATCGGGCGATGTGAAGATGCGCGACGTCGCGGATGTGGAAGCGCACTCGGTGAGCGGCAGCGTCGAGGCCACCAACGTCGCGAGCCATGCGAC
>JBBRYY010000054.1:0-17520 GCA_038237245.1 Gemmatimonadales bacterium
CCGCCGAGGAACCATGCGCGTTGGATCGGGATCGATCCCACCGAGCTGCCGACGCTCGCCGTCAGCGCGCCGTCGAGCTTCGCGCCCAGCGCGTGCGTAGCCGTCGCCTCGGCCGACGCGCGCGCGTAGTCGAAGGTGCCCGTCGCCCCCTCGCCGCGCAGATCGACGACCGCGCGAAGCCCCTGCGGATCGAGACCGAACGACTCGTGATACTGCGCGCCAATTCCAAACGCCGTCGCATCCGCGGCGCGGATGTTCGGATTGAATCCCGCGCCGCCGAGCAGATGCCAGAGCGAGAGATTCGTGTGCTTCTCGGCATCGCCCTGGCGCTCGGCGAACAGCCGCCAGGTGAAGGCGCCGTTGCTCGGCGAAATCGACACGAGCTCGGCTCCGGCGCTTCGGAAGTAAAACCCCTCGTCGTGCGCCCAAAGCAGTGATGAGATCGACGCGCCGACGCTGAGCGGATCGCCCCAGTCGTTCGCGGAATTCAGCCGACGGTACGCGCCCAGCGAGTACGTGCGGTCGCCGTTGCCGCGCATCAGGTGCGCCTCGACGTTCGGCTGCCAGTCAGCGAGGCCGATGCGTGCCGAGGCGTTTGCCGTGTAGCCGTTGCCGAGCGTGCTCTCGACGAGGATGCCGGCGGACAGCGCCTCGACGCGATTGTAGCGCAGCATGCCGCGGTCGACGCCATAGTGAAACGTCGCCGGTTGCGGCGCCCACCCGGGTTGCAACCCGAAGTCCAGCGATTTCTGCAGCTCCTCACGATCCTTCGTCCCGAAGAGCTGATCGCCGGGATCGTAGATCGAGCGCGAGAATTCCTTCGAGTGCGTGAGGCTCGCGGTGTCGCACGGAATGCGAACGAGAATGGGAAGCGCGCGGTCGTAGCGGATCGAGCGATGCGTGACGGTGTCGCCCTTTGCACAGTGGAGCATCCCCTCGTCCGCACCTTCTGCGCGCATCCGGGTACGCGCCTCCCGGCGCTCCGCGCGCGTCATCCCGACGGTGTCCGCGATAGCCTTGCGGCGCGCCTCCTCGCGCTTGCGCCGCGTCGAGTCGTGCGCCGCCGACGTTGTGGAGTCTGCGGAAGAGAGGAAGATCGGCGGGAGCGAGTCGATACCATTGACGCTCGCGTAGCGGTAGCTCTGCTCGACGGAGAACGGAGCGCGCATGAAGCCGACGCGCATCCGCCCTTCCACGGTTTCGAGGCGCGGAAGCCACCAGCGCTGCTCGTGCAGATCGTACTCGACCGTGAGCGAAGTGATGTCGAGCGACATCGGGAAGATGATCGGCTTCACGGCCTTCGGCACATCCTCGAAGGGGTCCTTCTCCGTCGCCTCGACGAATTTCACGATGTCGAGAGGCATCGATGGGCGATACACGGCGCGCACGAGCTGCGCGCTCTTCACATCGAACCAGAGCGAGCCGACGATCAGGTCGAAGCGCGGCTGCCGCGCTTCCACCTTCACCTCGCGCAGCCGGCCGCGCGTGCCGTCAGGAAGAAGAAAGGAGACCGAGTCGCCACTCTGAAAACGGTAGTACGCCTCGGCGCCTGACGCGAGTGGATTCACGAGCACGTCATCGTTCGAGGATCTGGTGCCGTGCTCGCCACCGATGAAGCGCAGAAGGCTCTCGCGCCCGGGATAGTACGGAACCGCATCCATGTCGAGCATGTCGGTCATGACGTGGACGCCAGGGGCGACCATTGGGATCGCGGATCGCGCGCCGACGACGTCGACCACTGCGCCCTTCCCGCGCTGCCACCGCACGCGCGACGCCATCTCGTTCCGCAAGAAGAGCTTTTCGAAACCGACCTTCCCGATCCCGAGACCGACCGTGAGCCGCTCGTGCGACATCGCGTCGTACGCGAGGAGTGAGGAGTCCTGCTGCAGCCGTGCGCGCCGCGCGTGCAGGATGGTCTCACGGGCGACGGGATCGCGATACGCGTTGGCCTCGAGCTCCGGCGTGAGCGCGACGCTCCGTTCGGCGCGCCAGTGCGCGAAGCGAGTCGAGTCTTCGTCGCTGCGCTGCTGCGCGCTATCTCGGGCTGTGAGGCCCGTATCGGGGTGAGCGGCCGGGGCGACGACGCCCTGGAGCGCGACGAGTAGTGGGAGCAGGAGGAGAATGAGCTTTATCCGGAGAGAGGCGTCCTCACCCTACGGCGCACGGCGCCGCGGTGTTTCCCTCCAGATCGTGCAAATCGCTCGTGCGACGGGAAGCTACATCCCCGCCATCGCGTGTCCGGTGTGCATGCGATCGGGGCGAAGGCGCAGGACAATTGCGTATCCCTTGGGACAGCGGGTTCCGTAATTCCCCTCGAGTGACGCCGGTACGGCGCTGAGCGTTCCGAGAATCGACGCGCCGAGCGTGAGGCCGCGTGCGCGCATGATCTCGCGGCTGTAGCCGAGCGTGAGCGCGCCGATGTCATAGCGGCGGGACTCGGACTGGTCGGCGACAACGAGGTCCTGCGCACTCTTCTGCACGAGCTCGGCACGCCCGAAGAAGGTGTTGATCGCGTCGATGCTGAAGTCGCTCTCGATCAGCGCACTGTTCGCAAGCGGTACGCCCTCGACCGCGTTCGCGCCGTAGATGAGCGAGGTGCTCCACTCGCCGCGCTCGCCAAGCAGCCTCGTGTTCATGATCGATGCGGAGTAGCGATGCAGCGACTCTTCCGGGTGCAGCACCTCCGGACTCGCGATGTACGCGGCCGATGCGCTGTAGCTCCAGCTCATGTTCGGATTGTAGGAGAATCGTGCGGCGTACGAGTCCAGCTTTCTGGTCTCGATGTTCGTGCGGTGCTCGTCCGGTTCACGTCCGTTGAAGATTGAGCCCTCGAGCTTCCACGTGCGGCTGAACAGGCCGAGCGTGAGGACTCCGAAGGTGATGTGCGTCGCGTCCTCCCAGTGGTGGCCGATCGGAGCGAGCGGATCGCTGGCGGCAGAGGAGCGATGCGGAAAGGCGACCGGTCCGATCGCGGGCTCCCCAACCGGCGCGACGTAGAGCGAGAGCGCGAGATTTCGCGCGACCGGACGCTCGTAGATCGCAGCAACCTCCATGAAGAGATCGTGCGGATGCTGGCGATCGTGCAGCGTCTCGCCGTGATAGCTCTCCCCCGATTGCAGCAGGAGCGGGTATCCCTCGGACCCGATCGTCGCGGGCTCGGCGCTGAGCATCCCGTGGAGGTGGAGCATCCCGCCCCAGAGCGAGTGCATCGCCATGAGCATCCCCCAGTTGATCGACCCGAGCTGATGGTCGCCGCGCGGTCCGAGCTGGTCGTCGTACTGAGCGTAGGCCACACCGTGGATCATGAGCGTCCAGCTTCCGCGCACGAAATGCCACCCGTAGTGTGGTGCGGCCTCTGGCTGCCAGCTCGTCCCCGATCCGAGCCGTGTGTGCGGGATGCCGAGCACGCCTGCCGTGCGTTCTGCCATGTCGTCGTCGGCGTCGTGGGGTGGCGCAGTGGTGTCGTGTGGCGCGGTCATGCCGGGCATGGGCGCCATTGGTGGAGGCGATCCCGCAGTCGAATCGGCGCGCGGATGCGTCGTGTGCTGTGCGCGCGCAGATGTCGGCACGATGACGCCGGAGAGAAGAAGCGCCGTGCACAAGCATCGAGTGAGCGCCGCGCGCGTCACGGTGCGTGCGACGGCGCGGCCGTCTGCTCGCCGTACGCCGTCTCGAGCTCCGCGCGCGTAGCGACGAGCGTGGTGCGCAGCGCATCGCGAAGCTTCTTCACGGCCTTGCCGCGGATGTTGAACAACCCGCTGCTCGGCAGGTCGTCGAACTTCGAGCGACGAAGGACGACGAGATACATCGCGCTCTTCCCGGTCGCCGCCGGTGCATCGGTGACCGTCAGGAAATCCAGCTGCGACTCGAAGTAGTGGGAGGCGTAGAGCATTTTCCCGGTGAGGAAACTCTCGTCGGGATGCGCCGCCGGCGAATACATCGATCGCTCGACGACTTCGAGTGTCGGCTTGAGCCCTGGCACGCGGTTGATTGTCCACGCGATCCGCGACACCATGTCGGCGGGGCGCGCGCTTCGCGGCGTGGAGAGCATCGCGGCGAAAGGTTCGCCGTTCATCCCCGCGACCACCGGCTCGGCGAGAAGCGCGCGGAAGGCATCGCTGCTTTTCACCGGACGTTTCGTGTCGTCATAGACGACCGTCTCCTCGGAGCTATCGTCGCGATAGGCGTTGACGTAGGCGACGAGCCACTCGCGCATCAATGAGTCGGCAAGCGGTGCGGGAGCGGGCGACTTCGCGAGCGCCGTGCGGAACTTCGCCATCTCGCTCGCCGGCAGCTTCACGTCGCACGAGAGCGGCTTGCACTTCTCCAGCGTCTTTGAATCGGACGGATCGAGTGCGAGCGTCGCGACGTCCTCGAGCCTGGCAGGCTCGCTGAAGGTCCCGGAGAGAGACTTCGATCCGGACGAGAGGAAGCCGGTGAGATGCCGTACCCGGTCGAGATAGAAGGCACGGGGAACATCGACGCGAACGACGCCGAGCGTCGCGATCTCGGTCTTCTCGGGCGCGTCCAGCGTGATGGAGACCGCGTCGCCGCGCGCCACGGAGGCGATCTTCTTCGCGTCGAGAACCGTGAACCGTTGCAACGCTATCGTCTCCGCAGGAGCGCCCTGCGCGCGGAGCGGCTGCGGCGCGAGCGTGAGCGCTACACACGCGCCGCAAAGCGCGCTGGCCCGTGCGAGCGCGACGCTCACACGAAGCCGGTCACCGCATGGGGAACGTACGGCACTTCCAGGAATTCGATCTCCTCCGAAGTGAGCGTCACATTGAGCGATGCGACCGCGTCCGCGAGATGGCTTTCCCTCGACGCACCGATGATCGGCGCGGTGACGAACGACTTTCCGAGCACCCACGCCAGAGCGATCTGCGCTCGGGGAACGGATCGCTTCACCGACAGCGCAGCTACCCTCTCGACGATGATGCGGTCCGCATCGGCCGTGCGCGCGTAGAGCGTCTTCCCGAACTCGTCGGTTTCCTTGCGATAGCTGCTCTCATCCCAGTCGCGGGTGAGACGCCCGCGTGCGAGAGGGCTCCACGGGATCACCCCCACTCGCTCGGCCTCGCATAGCGGCATCATTTCACGCTCTTCCTCGCGGTAGATGAGATTGTAGTAGTTCTGCATGGTGACGAAGCGCGACCAGCCGTGCTGCTTCTGCAGGTTGAGCGCCGTCGCGAATTGCCAGGAGAACATCGAGGACGCACCGAGGTAGCGCGCCTTCCCCGCCTTCACGACATCGTGCAACGCCTCGAGCGTCTCCTCGATCGGCGTCGCGTCATCCCAGCGATGGATCTGGTAGAGATCGACGTAGTCCATGTCCAGACGACGGAGGCTGTTGTCGATCTCGCTCATGATGGCACGCCGCGAGAGTCCCGCACCGTTCGGCCCCGGGCGCATGCGGCCGTGCACCTTCGTCGCGATCACGACCTCGTCGCGCACGGAGAAGTCGCGGATGGCGCGGCCGAGCATCTCCTCGCTGGTGCCGTCGGAGTACACGTTTGCGGTATCGAAGAAGTTGATTCCCAGCTCGAGCGCGCGGCGGATGAGCGGGCGCGACTTCTCTTCGTTTAGGGTCCACGGGTGGTTGCCACGCTCGGGGATGCCGTAAGTCATGCATCCGAGGCAAATTCGGGAGACGTCGAGCCCCGTGTGGCCGAGCTTTAGGTACTTCATGATACGTATCCGGTGAGCGAGGAGCTGTCCCGCGGTAGCCGTCGCGCCGCGAGCGCGTCTGCACCTGGAAAGTTGTGATACAGCCGAAAGTATCGGAACTGTAGCAGGTGGAAATTTATCTTGCGCCTGTGGTCACGGACTGAGACATTCTGAAGCCGATTGTCGCCTCGGACGACAAATTCTGGACAGCCATGACCGCTTCGCCGTCTGGAATTCGCTATAGCTATCGGGTGCTCCACACTCGCAAGCACACATCGTAACGGAGATTTATGATGCCCCGCACGCTGTACACCCGCGCCGCAGTCGCGCTGCTCGTCGCGCTCGCCGCCTGCACGGGAACCACGTCGTCCGGCGATCGAGCAAATCCGCACACGGCGAAGGCGCAGCGTGTGCGCGCGAGCGTCACCGGCATCTCGCAGGGAGGCAGCGACTTTTATCAGGTATTCGTCACCGATGCTGCAGCACCCGGAATCGGCCAGTATACGATCATGACGGGCCCGAACCACCCGGTGACGATCTCTACCGGCTCACCAAAGAACGTGCTCTATGGAGATGGTTCTCCGAGTACGTCGTTCAACACGATCCACTCGTACACCACCGGCACCGACTACGTCGAGATCGGGCAACTCGGCTCCGGCCCGCATCTCGTGCCACTCGGCCCGACGATCCCCGGTGTCACGGCGGCAGTCACGCCCATCGGCACGTCGGGCTTCCAGACGACGTTCACGACTTCCAGTCCAACGGTCCCCGATGCTCTGAAGATCGTGCAGGTCGTCGCTGCGCATGGCTCGACCTTCGAGACCGCAACGGTCGAAGTGACGACCACCATTACGAATACCGGCACTGCTCCCGTGTCCATTGGGCTTCGTTATCTGTGGGACGTGCAGATCGGTGAGGACGACGGCCCGACCTTCCAGCAGTTCAGCCCGAACGCGCCGGCGATCCTGACGGAGAAGAGCTACGCCCCACCGACCTTCGCTTTCTATCGCATTCAGGACAACAATAACAACACCCCTTCTCCGCTGTTCAGCGTGTTCGGAACGGTGACAGGACCCACCACGATCACGCCAGTTCCGATCCCGCCCGACGTAATCGACAACGCTTCGTGGCCGAGCTCCGTCGGAACGCCGTTCTTCTATACGCCGACATCGGAGGACGTCTCGAGCGCGAGTGGCACCGACGACAACGCAGTGCTCTACTACTGGGGCGCAACCCAGGCGACAGCGATCACGATTGCACCGGGCGCTTCGCGCACCTTCTCGCAGTCGCTGGTGTCTGCCGAAGCGAATGCGCCTCCGCCGTTCAACCAGCAGCCGGTCGCGAAGATCACCGCACCTGCGAATAACGCATCGTTCGCGCAGGGCGCGAGCGTGGCCTTTGCTGGCACGGGCACCGATCCCGAGGACGGCGCGCTCACCGGCGCCTCGCTGGTCTGGACCGACAACGTCTCCTCGAGCCAGATCGGAACCGGCACGTCGTTCTCGGTCATGAATCTCGCCGTCGGCACGCACGTGATCACGCTGACGGCTACCGATAGCAAGGGCGCGACCGGCACCGCGACCGTCACGGTGATCATCACTGGTGTCGCGGTCGATCAGCCTCCAACCGCAACGATCACTCTTCCCGCGAATGGAGCGACCTTCGTGCAGGGCGCATCGGTCAGCTTCTCCGGCTCCGGCCATGACCCCGAAGACGGCGCAGTCACCGGCTCGGCGCTCCGCTGGTCGAGCAGCGCCGATGGTGCACTCACGACGGGCGCGACGTTCTCGCGCACGAATCTCTCGGTGGGCACGCACGTCATCACGCTCACCGCGGTCGACAGCAAGGGACAGACGGGAACCGCGTCGGTGACGATCCACATCACCGCGCCGACGCAGAATCAGGCGCCGACGGCAACTATCACAGCCCCGACGACGGGCGCACTGCTCGCACAGGGCTCGTCGGTTTCCTTCGCGGGTTCGGGATCGGATCCGGAGGACGGCGCGCTCAGCGGCGCGTCTCTCGTGTGGACGGACAACGTCTCGAGCGGCCAGATCGGAACGGGCACGTCGTTCTCGCTCGCGACGCTGGCAACAGGACCGCACACCATCACCCTTACCGCAACCGACTCCAAGGGCGCGAAGGGGACGGCGATGGTAAACATCACCATCGGCTTCAGCCAGACCATCGGTACCGGCGGCGGGTCGCTGTGCGTCGACGCGTGTCATCTCTCGCTCTTCATTCCCGACGGCGCGCTTCACTCCTCGACGACGTTCTTCGTATGGTCGGTGCCGGCTCCATCGGCGCCGGCGGGACTGGTCGGCATGGCGGAGGTCATTTCGCCAGTCGTCACCTTTGGCACGAACGCGGAGCTCGGACTCGGCTACGATCCCACGACGCTTCCCTCGGGCATCTCCGAGAGCTCGCTGCGAGTCCTTCAGTACGTCGGCGGTAGCTGGCAGCCGACGATCAACAGCAGCGTGAACACGACGAGCCACATCGTGTACGGTCAGGTCACGAGCACGGGGATCTTCGCGATCGTCGGCACCCCGTGATGGTGTGACTCGCATCGCGCGATCGGCGCGATGCGAGAGCGGGTGAACGACGAACGGGCCGGAGAATCGCAGGATTCTCCGGCCCGTTCTTTTTTCGTGCGCGTGGTGGCGAGCACCGCCACCACGCGATGACGATCACGCGGTTGCGGGGGACGTCGCGAGCCAGCGGCGCTGGATCGCTTTCCACTGCAGCGCCTGATAGATGGCGGCCAGCCCAACCAGCACGTACACGATCCGGCTGAGCGGCGACATCACGCCAAAGATCGTGGCGACGAGATCGAAGTTCGCAGCGCCGACGAGCCCCCAATTGAGACCGCCGACGACGAGCAGGACCGCGGCAACTACATCGAGATTCTTCATGGTTCGTATTCCTCGGAAAGCTTGAGCGGCAACGAAAGCCCGCGAATGTGGTTGATCTTCTTGCGTAGCTATTAAGCAAGGAGAATGCCGCTGTCGAAAGGTTGTCGACGTATTTGCCTTGACAGACATTGAACAACGTGTAGATTGAACGCATGTCAGCTACGACCACACTCGCAGAGCCCGAGCTCCGACATCCGATAGCCGTGGTCGCCGAGCGTACCGGGCTCTCGCAGGATGTGCTTAGAGTCTGGGAGCGACGCTACGGCGTCGTCACGCCGCTTCGCGATCCCGCCGGACTGCGGCTCTATACCGATCAGGACGTGCACCGTCTCATGCTCATCCAGGCCGCGATGCGCGGTGGGCGGAGCATCAGTCGCGTCGCGAAGCTCTCGACCAACGCGCTCGAGCTACTGATCGCCGAGGACGATATCGCGAGGAAGGCGCGCGTCCCCATCCCGAGCTCGGCGTATGATCCGGAAGACGTTGTCGCTGCATCGCTCTCTTTCGCGCGCACGCTCGACGCGTCGGCGCTCGACGAGGCGCTGCGCCGAGCAGCAGTCGTCATGGGAATGCCCGCATTTCTCGAGACTGTTGCTGCGCCCCTGCTCCGCCGCGTGGGCGACGAGTGGCACGCGGGCCGTCTCTCGCCCGCGCACGAGCACCTCGTCACATCGTCGCTCCACGATATAGTCATGGCGATGATGCGCGCGTTCACGAATCGCACTGGCGCGCCGACGGTGCTCGTCGCCACGGTCGCCAGCGAGCGTCACGTCATCGGCGCGTCGCTCGTTGGCGCGGCCGCGGCGCTCGAAGGGTGGAACGTCGTCTACCTCGGCGGCAATCTCCCCACTTCGGAGCTCGCGGCCTCCGCGATCGCTGCGAGTGCGCGCCTCGTCGCCGTGAGCATCGTCTACGTCGAGGACAGCGAGAGCGTGATACGCGAGATGCGAGAGCTGCGCGAGCGTATCCCGGGTGACATCACGCTCCTCGCCGGCGGCGCGGGTGCGGCGATGCTCTCGAAGGAGCTTTCTGCAATCGGCGTCCGCGTCGAATCTACCGTCTCCGGACTGCTCTCCGAGCTTCGCGCGGACCGGAATACGGAATGAAGCCCCTCGTGCTCGTGACGGGAGCCACGGGATACATCGGCGGGCGCCTGGTGCGCGAGCTGCACGAGCGCGGCGACCGGGTGCGCTGCATGGTGCGGCGCCCTGACGATGTTCGCGCGAGTGCGGCGCCGGATGTCGAGATCGTGCGCGGCGACGTGTGTGATGCACCGTCGCTCGTCGACGCGCTCGCTGGAGTGCACACCGCCTACTATCTCATCCACGCGATGGCGTCGGGCGACGGCTTCGCCCGCGAGGAGAGCGAGGGGGCGCGCAACTTTGCGCGCGCGGCAGCCGCGGCCGGCGTGCAGCGCATCATCTACCTCGGCGGTCTCGGACGAAGCGCGAATCTTTCGGAGCATCTCGAAAGCCGCCAGGAAGTCGGGCGTCTCCTCTGCGAAAGCGGAGTGACGACGGTGGAGCTGCGCTCCTCGGTGATCATCGGCTCGGGGAGTCTTTCCTTCGAGCTCGTGCGAGCACTCGTCGAGCGGCTGCCGATGATGATCATTCCGCGCTGGGTCAGTCAGCGTACGCAGCCGATCGCGGTGGACGACGTGCTCGCCTATCTCGTTGCAGCCGCGAACATTCCGATCGCAAAGAACACGATCATCGAGATTGGCGGTTCCGAGCAGCTGTCGTATCTCGACATCATGCGCGAATACGCGAAGCAGCGGGGGCTGAAGCGGTGGTTCGTGAGGGTGCCGGTGTTGACGCCGTGGCTCTCCAGCCGTTGGCTCGGGCTCATCACGCCCGTGTACGCACGCGTCGGCGCGAAGCTCATCGACAGCGTGCGCAACGAGACCATCGTGAAGTCGCCGCTCGCAGCGCAGCTCTTTCCCGAAATTCATCCGCGCGGAATGAGAACCGCGATCGCGCAGGCGATGCGTAACGAAGATCGCGAGTTCGCCGAGACGCGCTGGTCGGATGCGGCGTCCTCGCTCGGCAGCATGCAGACGCACGCGGAGGCGGAGGGTGGATCGCGTCTCGTGGATTCGCGCGAAGCGAGCGTCGCGGGATCACCGGCGGCGGCGTTCCGATCGATCGAACGCATCGGCGGCGGGGCCGGCTGGTATTACGGCGACTGGCTCTGGCAGCTGCGCGGCGCGGCAGATCTGCTCGTGGGGGGCGCCGGGATGCGGCGCGGGCGCCGTCACCCGGACACACTGCGCACGGGAGACGCGCTCGACTTCTGGCGCGTCGAGGCGCTGGAGCGAGACCGCCTTCTGCGACTTCGCGCCGAGATGAAAGTGCCGGGACGCGCGTGGCTGCAGTTCGAGGTGACGCCGCACGGCGCCGGGAGCACGATCAGGCAAACGGCGATCTTCGAACCGCGCGGGCTCGCGGGGCTGCTCTACTGGTACGCGCTCATGCCCGTGCACGGGTTGATCTTCGGCGGGATGCTGCGCGGCATCGCGAGGGCGAGCGAGACCCCCGACGTCAACCGGCGGGGGACAGCTGATATTGCTCCAGCTTCCCGTCGGGCATCTCGTACGTCCACACGCGTAGCGCCCGACCGGCGAAAGTGACGCGATAGATTCGCTCGAGCATTCCCCCTCGCTCGTGTTGCCCCGTTTGCACGAACGCGGTCGGCGCGCCGAGCGGGCTGAGGGTTGCCTTGAAATCGGCGAGCGCCTGCGCGCTGAAGTACGCGCTGGCGTCGGCGGTGAGGGAAGAGCGATCGATCGTTCCGTGTTGCAGCCCCTCGAAGATCGCGCGAGCGCGCGCGGTGCGGTTCTGCGTGTCGGCGTCCTCGCTGGTGAACAGCGAGCGGCCGATGCCGTCTGCGATCAGCGATGAGGCGGGCGCGGCGTCCTGATTCGTGAGGACGATGACCGCAGCGCTATCATCCGGATAGACGATGTTCTCGGCCGTGAAGCCGCCGACCTCACCGCTGTGCTCGATCGTGCGATGGCCGCCCGACATGTCCACATCCACGCCGAGCCCGTAGTTCGCGCTGACGCCGTTCTTCAGCAGAACGGTGGTCTGCATCGTGCGCCACGATTCCGGCTTCAGGAGCGACTGCCGGATCATAGCGATGTCCCACTTCGCGAGATCGCTCGCGGTCATCGCGAGCTCCCCCGCGCCGTACATCCACCCGGGCCCGGTCGATGTAGCGGGGCGCGGCGGTCCGAGCCCGTAGCGCATGTAGCCGACGGGCTGCACGGCGGTCGGACCCTTCGCATCGAAGTCGACCGCGCTCTTCATGCCGAGTGGGTCGAGAATGCGCGTACGCACGAACTCGAAGAAGGGTTTGCCACTCGCCTTCTCGACGATGAGTGCCGCGATCTCGAAGTTCGT
Organism: Gemmatimonadales bacterium; assembly: GCA_038237245.1. Lineage (GTDB taxonomy): Bacteria > Gemmatimonadota > Gemmatimonadetes > Gemmatimonadales > Gemmatimonadaceae > FEN-1250. The sequence goes on from JBBRYY010000054.1 coordinate 11,984, forward strand.
GTTGCTGTACTGCCATCGTGTGCCCGGCTCGAAGTCGAGTGGCTGTTTCGCCCAGTGGTCGAGAATTCCCTGTGGCGTGATCGCCTTCTCCATCGCCGGCGGCACATAGTCCTGCGGCCAGAAGTCCTGGTAGCCGGAGGTGTGGGAGAGAAGTTGGCGGATCGTAACCTCGTTTCCACGCGTGAGGCCTGGCACGTACTTCGAGACGGGATCATCGAGCGCGAGCTTCCCCTCCTGTTGAAGAAGGAGCACGCAGGCGGCGGTGAACTGTTTGCTGATCGATCCGATCCCGTACTGCATGTCGCGCGTCGCCGCCACGTGCGGGTCGAGCTTTGCAGCGCCGTACGCCTGTGCGTACGCGAGCTGTCCGTGCATGACGACGGCGACGGATGCGCTTGGAACGCCGGTGCTCGCGAGCACCGCAGCGGCAATCGAGTCGACGCGCGCGGGGAGACCCGTAGCTGCGTCCTGCGCATGGGCGAGCGGGGCGACTGCGCAGAGTGCGAGCAGTGTTGCGAGCGATGAGATGCGGTTCGTCATGGGTCCGGATTGGGATGAAGGCATGGATCGGCAGGTCGAATGTGACGTACGCAGCTACCTCAACGCCTGGATCACGGGAAGCTTCGACGCACGTCGCGCCGGGAAGAATCCGCCGACGAGTCCCATCACGACGGCGAACATGAGTCCCGCAAGAAGTAGAAGCGGCGTGACGCGGAAAGCGAAGGCAATCTCGCTGAAGCTCGCCCAGTTCGTCGTGCTCGTCACCACGCCGTTGATCGGCAGCGCAAGCAGAATCCCGACGATGCCGCCGAGGAAGGCAATGATCGCCGACTCGGCGAGGAAGCTCGCCATCACGCTGCGCGGGTGAAAGCCGAGCGTCAGCAGCACGGCGATCTCCGGCGTGCGGGAGCTGACGGCGGCGTACATCGTGTTGACCGCGCCGAATACGGCACCGACGGCCATGATCGAAGTGATCATGATCGCGAGGAAGCGGAGGATGTTGCCGAGCAGCTGCGATTGATTCGCGTAGAACTCGGACTCGCGGCGCGCATCGACCTGAAGGCGCTGGTCGGCGAGGAGCGAGCGCTTCACCTCGTCGAAGGCGCCCGGATCCTTCAGCCGAAACGCAAGTACCTGAAAGTCCTGGCCGCGAAAGACACTCTGAAACTGCTCGTTCTCTCCCCAAATCTCCGATTCGAAGCTCGATCCCTCGGCAGTAAATCGGCAGACGACGTTCCAGTCGCGATTCGAAAAGCGGAGCACGTCACCGACTTTCACGTTCGCGAACCGGCCCGTGAGCTTTGCTCCCACGCAGATCTCGCTCTGCCCCGACGCGAAGCGACGTCCTTCGATGACCCTGATATTGCGTCGGACCTCGAACGCCTTGTCGGACACGCCACGAGCAACGACGTTGGCGACGTCGAACTTTCCGCCGCCCTCGCGCGGAATGTTGATGACGATGTACGTCTCGGGGCTGATGAGGGGACGACCATCCGCCGCGGCTGCGATGTACGGAGACGCGCTGATGATGCTCACGGCTTCGCGCGGTATCGCGCTCGAGAGCTCGCTGTCGGCGCCTCTCCGGAGCACCAGCACGTTGTCCCACGATCCCGTCTTCGCGAGTGCAGCGATGAAGCCGTTCGCGAGCGCGAGCATGGCAACGAAAACCGCCACGACGAGACCGATGCCGAGCGCGGTGAGCGCGGTCGAGACCGGCCGTTGTGTCACGCTGCGGAGGTTGTAGACGAACGGGATTTTCATTCGACCCTCCGCAGCGCCTGGACCACGGGCAATCGCGCCGCCTGCCACGCCGGGAACACGCCGCTCGCGATCGTCAGCAGCAGCGCCACGCCGATGCCCACGAGCATCGTACCCGCAGTGACGTGGAAGCCCGGAAGAAAGCCGCCCTCCCCGAAACCGGTGACGATGGGCAGCAGCACAGCTGCGCCGAGCCCGAGCAGCGCGCCCGCGAGCGAAACGACGGCGGCCTCGATGATGACGAGCCGAAAGACCGTGGCGTCCGAGAAGCCGACGGTCTTCATCACCGCGACCTCGGAGGTACGCTCCCGCTGACTCATCATCATCGCATTCGCCGATACGAGCAGAATCGCGAAGACGACCGCCATGCCGATGGTGCTCATCAGGAGCGACACGTTCCCCCACATGCTGGCAAAGCCTGCGGCGAACGCCTTCTCCGTACCGGTCTTCGTCGGAGCGTTCGAGTTTCTGAACTGGTCGTCGATTGTTCTAGCCACGGTCGGGGCCGCGGTCGGATCATCGATCTTCATGATGAACCATCCGGGTGTGACGCGCGTCGGGTACTTCTCGTAGAGGTAGTCGTAGTGGAACATGAACGAATCGTCGCCGTACTCTTTCAACGTGGGGTGGTAGATCCCGCGAATGGTGAACGTCCAATCCCCCGGGAAGATCGTCCCCTGCAGAGTGATGTCGTCGCCCACCTTCCATCCAAACTGCCGCACGAGCCCCTCGCCGATGATTGCGGCCGAGCGCTCCTTGAGGAAGGCCTGCTTCTGGTCTTCGGATATCGCAAGCTCCGGATACATCTTCAGATACGTCTCCGGATCGATTGCGAACTGCGCGAAGAACTTCTTCCCGTCACCATACTTGCCGCCGAACCAGTTCGCCCACGTCACCGCCCGCACGTGCGGCACGGACGAGAGACGCGCCGCGTAGCTCATCGGCAGCGGAATCACGAACGCCGTCGAGTTCTGCACGATCATGCGCGATGCGCTGCTCACCTCGGAGCCGGCGCTCAGTGTGGTGACGACGGAGCGAAGTGATGCGAAGAGAAAGAGCGCGAGCGAGACGCTCAACGTGGTGAGCAGCGTGCGCAGCTTGTGCCGCTTGAGATTGGCGAGCACCAGCGGAAGGAACTTCATCGCACTGCTCCCGCGCCGGCCGGGGTGAGCTCCCGCTCGAGGAGCACCCCCTTCTCGAGATGCAGCACCGTCTTTGCCCGCTCGGCGGCTTTCGCGTCGTGCGTCACGATCATGATCGTCTTGTGAAACTCGTCATTCAACCGCCGCAGGAGCTCGAGCACTTCTTCGGAGCTCTTCGAGTCGAGCTGTCCCGTCGGTTCATCGAGCAGAATCAGCGTCGGGTCCGCGACGATGGCGCGCGCGATGGCAACGCGCTGCTCCTGCCCGCCTGAGAGCTGCCGCGGATAGTGATCCACGCGATCCGCGAGCCCGACGACGTTGAGCGCAATCCCCGTTCGCTCGGCCCGCTCCTTCCGATTGAGGTTGGTGAGGAGCAGCGGGAGCTCGACGTTCTGCTGTGCGGTGAGCACCGGGAGCAGGTTGTACGACTGGAAGACGAAGCCGATCGTACGTGCTCGCCACGATGCGAGCTGCGACGACGTCATCGAGCTCACCTCGGCGCCCGCGACGCGCACGGAGCCGCTCGTCGGCTTATCGAGTCCGGCGACAAGATTGAGCAGGGTCGACTTGCCCGAGCCCGACGGTCCCATGAGCGCGGTGAAACTCCCCTCCTCGAAGTCCATTGTGAGACCGCTGTACACATCGACCGTCTGCGCTTCGCGCTTGAACGACTTGTAGACATCGCGAATTTCGACGAGAGCCATGGGAGTGGGTCCGTAGAGAAGAGAAGGTGAGGCTCGTGACTATTCGACTATTGAACCTTGACGCGCATGCCTTGCTTGGGAGCATCGACACCGCCGGTGAACAGCTGTTCGCCGCCGTTCAGCCCCGAGCGCACCTCGAAAAATCCGCCGCTCACAGGCCCGGTCGCCACGACGCGCCGTACGAGGCGCCCGTCGCGAACGAGGAATACGACGCTAACGCCGCTGTCGGTTTTCACTGCGGCTTCGGGAACACGAACGATCGTGCGCGCCCGAGCGCCTGTGCTGCTGTCGCGCGGCGTCTCGGGAGCAAGGAAGTCTACCTTTGCGCCCATCTCGGGGAGGATTCGCGCATCGTGATCGAGGATGGAGACCTTCACCTGCACTGTCGCGCGCTGCCGGTCCGCCGTGGGAACCACTTGGCGAGCGACTCCGCGAAACGCGGTGTCGGGATACGCATCGAGCGTGATGCGCGCCGCCTGGCCGCTCTTGATGCGCCCGATGTAGGCCTCGTTTACATCGACCTCGACCTCGAGCGTCTCCAGATCCGCCATCGTGACTACCGCACCGCGTGTCAGCCCGCCGCCGACGGAGGGCGCGACGACCTCACCGACCTCGGCATCCTTTCTCAGCACGGTGCCGGTGAACGGCGCGCGAATGATCGTGTTGTCGTTTGTCGCCAGCGCGAGCTGAAGTGCGGCGACCGCACTCTGTTTGCGCGCGGATGCCGCGTTGAGCCGCGCGTCGGCCTGCGCGGCCCGGCTTGTCGCGGTCTCGTAATCCGAAGACGAGAGCAGATTCGGATTGCTCGCGCGGATGTCCCGCATGCGGGCGGCATCGTGTGTGAGCTGATCGCGGTCCGCCGCAGTCTCGATCACGCTCGCGTCGGCAGTTGCGATGTTCGCCCGCGCCTGCGCGATTTCGGCCAGGAATTCGGCGTTGTCGAGGCGGGCGATGATGTCGCCGCGATGCACGAACGAGCCTTCGCTTACTCCGAGATAGGCGAGACGGCCGGCAACCTTGGCCGAAACGGAGGCTTTGGTGCGCGCGACGACGTAGCCGTTGGCGGTGACGCTCGTGGCGGCGGAGGACGAGGAGCCTCCCCCGCCGACGGTCGTCGCGGACGCGACCTGAATGGTCGGGATTCCGCGCGCGTTCCGCGCGAAGATCGCCAGCGCGATGACGGCGATGGCGGCGGCGAAGATAAGGAGATTGCGCACCAGCGCCTTTCGGCCGGGCGCAGGAGGCGCATCGCGGTTGATGCGGAGCTTGGAGAGGTCGGCCGGGCTCGTCATTGGATCTCAAAAGTACGCGACGGCATCCTCTCTGGCGAGACATCTGAGTGGTTCGAATCATGCCATTTTGCTCCGGGCGTCTCATCCATCTTCGGTTAACCGCCATGCGCCTCACGGCACGCACTTTCGCTTGCCCGCGCCTATCCGCGCTCGTATCGTTGCCTCTGGTTGGAATCACTCCTCGGAGGCACCGTGACGATCAGTCGCTCGATGCGCGTCGCGCTCGCGCTCACCTTCATTTCGTTCGCGCACGCGCGCGGGCAAAACGTCGATACCTCGCGCTACGTCGTGCTCTTCTCCGGACGCCCCGCCGGCGAGTATCGCGAGTGGTGGACCTCGAAGAACGAGCTGCACTCCGTCTACGAGTACAACGATCGCGGACGCGGGCCGCACGAAGAGGGGGAGCTGCACGTCGGCGCCTCGGGTGTGCCGTCGTCGCTCTCGATCATCGGCCACGGCTATTTGAAGGACAGCGTTGACGAACGCTTCAACTGGAGCGGGAACACCGCCACCTGGAAGAACGCAAACGAGCACGGTACTCGTCAGGATGCCGGCCGCGCATACTACGTAGCGGCGGCCGAGTCGCCGGTGGGATCGCAGCTGCTGATCAAGGCGGCGCTCGCGCAGGGCGGGCGGATACC